>NZ_NIBE01000019.1:0-44013 GCF_002205115.1 Pseudomonas sp. DrBHI1 | reverse complement strand
CGGGACTACGACATGATCGTCGGCGGCTTCGCGCAATCGAACTCGCCCGGTAACGAGCAGCGCGAGTACTGGAACAGCGCCGCCGCCGACAACCCCGGCAGCCGCAACTTCATCGGTCTGCGCGATCCTGCCATCGACCAGCTGGTGGAACAGCTGATCAACGCCGATTCGCGCCAGAGCCTGGTCGACCACTGCCGCGCCCTGGACCGGGTGCTGCTGTGGGGCTACTACGTGATCCCCAACTGGCACATCAAGACCTGGCGCGTGGCCTACTGGAACCACATCGGTCACCCCGCCGTGTCGCCCAAGTACGACATCGGCATCGACACCTGGTGGATCAAGCCCGACGTCACGCCTGCCGTGAGCGAAGCCCCCGCCGTGGAAGAGGCCCACTGACATGCTGGCCTATATCCTGCGGCGCCTGCTGCTGATCATCCCGACCCTGTTCGGCATCCTCATCATCAACTTCATCATCGTCCAGGCCGCCCCCGGCGGCCCGGTGGAGCAGATGATCGCCAAGCTCGAAGGCTTCGACGGCGCCACCAGCCGCATCGCCGGCGGCGGCGCCGAAGTGTCGGTGGCCGGCTCCAACTACCGCGGCGCGCAAGGCCTGGACCCGGCGCTGATCGCCGAGATCGAGCGCATGTACGGCTTCGACAAGTCCGCGCCCGAGCGGCTGTGGATCATGGTCAAGAACTACGCCCAACTGGACTTTGGCAACAGCTTCTTCCGCGACGCCAAGGTCATCGACCTGATCGCCGAGAAGATGCCCGTGTCCATCTCGCTGGGGCTATGGAGCACGCTGATCATGTACCTGGTATCGATCCCCCTGGGGATCGCCAAGGCCGTGCGCCACGGCAGCCATTTCGACGTCTGGACCAGCTCGGCGATCATCGTCGGCTACGCCATCCCCGCGTTCCTGTTCGCCATCCTGCTGATCGTGCTGTTCGCCGGCGGCAGCTACTTCGACTGGTTCCCGCTGCGCGGGCTGACCTCCAACAACTTCGATGAGCTGAGCACCACCGGCAAGGTGCTCGACTACTTCTGGCACCTGGTGCTGCCCATCACCGCACTGGTGATCGGCAACTTCGCCACCATGACCCTGCTGACCAAGAACAGCTTCCTCGACGAGATCAACAAGCAGTACGTGGTCACCGCCAAGGCCAAGGGCCTGAGCCGCTCGCGGGTGCTGTACGGCCACGTGTTCCGCAACGCCATGCTGCTGGTGATCGCCGGCTTCCCCTCGGCGTTCATCGGCATCTTCTTCACAGGGTCCCTGCTGATCGAGGTGATCTTCAGCCTCGACGGCCTGGGCCTGATGAGTTTCGAGGCGGCGATCAACCGCGACTACCCGGTGGTGTTCGGCACCTTGTTCATCTTCACCCTGCTGGGTCTGGTGGTGAAGCTGATCGGCGACCTCACCTACACCCTGGTCGATCCACGCATCGACTTCGCCAGCCGGGAGCACTGACATGGCCCTCTCTCCCCTCAATCGCCGGCGCTTCGAGCGCTTCAAGGCCAACCGCCGCGGCTGGTGGTCGCTGTGGATCTTCCTGGTGCTGTTCGTGCTGAGCCTGGGCGCCGAGTTCATCGCCAACGACAAGCCGATTGCCGTGCGCTACGACGGCGAATGGTACTTCCCCGCCTTCAAGCGCTACCCGGAGACCACCTTCGGCGGCGAGTTCCCGCTGGAGGCCAACTACAAAAGCCCGTACATCCGCGAGCTGCTGGAGAAAAAGGACGCCTTCGTGCTGTGGGCGCCGATCCCCTACAGCTACCAAAGCATCAACTACGACCTGAAGGTGCCGGCCCCCGCGCCGCCCTCCACCGACAACCTGCTGGGCACCGACGACCAGGGCCGCGACGTGCTGGCCCGGGTGATCTACGGCTTCCGCATCTCGGTGCTGTTCGCTCTCACGCTGACCATCGCCAGCTCCATCGTCGGCGTGATCGCCGGCGCCTTGCAGGGCTTCTACGGCGGCTGGGTGGACCTGGCCGGCCAGCGCTTCCTGGAGATCTGGTCCGGCCTGCCGGTGCTGTACCTGCTGATCATCCTTGCCAGCTTCGTGCAGCCCAACTTCTGGTGGTTGCTGGGCATCATGCTGCTGTTCTCGTGGATGAGCCTGGTGGACGTGGTGCGCGCCGAGTTCCTGCGCGGGCGCAACCTCGAATACGTGCGCGCCGCCCGCGCGCTGGGCATGCGCAACGGCCCGATCATGTTCCGCCACATCCTGCCCAACGCCATGATCTCGACCATGACCTTCATGCCGTTCATCCTCACCGGCGCCATCGGCACCCTCACCGCCCTGGACTTCTTAGGCTTCGGCCTGCCCGCAGGCTCCCCGTCACTGGGCGAGCTGGTCGCCCAGGGCAAGTCCAACCTGCAAGCCCCCTGGCTGGGCATCAGCGCCTTCGCCGTGCTGGCGGTGATGCTGAGCCTGCTGGTATTCATCGGCGAATCCGCCCGCGACGCCTTCGACCCGAGGAAATGACATGAGCCAAGACACCCTGATCGAAGTCCGCGACCTGGCGGTGGAGTTCGTCACTGGCGAGCAGGTCAACCGCGTGGTCGACGGCATCAGCTTTGACATCCGCAAGGGCGAGACCCTGGCCCTGGTCGGCGAAAGCGGCTCGGGCAAGTCGGTGACCGCCCACTCGATCTTGCGCCTGCTGCCCTACCCGCTGGCGCGGCATCCGTCCGGCACCATCCAGTACGGCGGCAAGGACCTGCTGCACCTGGGTGAGAAGCCCATGCAGCGGATTCGCGGCAACCGCATTGCGATGATCTTCCAGGAGCCGATGACCTCGCTGAACCCGCTGCACAGCATCGAGAAGCAGATCAACGAGATCCTGTTGCTGCACAAGGGCCTCACCGGCAAGGCTGCTACGGCGCGCACGCTGGAGCTGCTGGAGCTGGTGGGCATTCCCGAGCCCAAGAAGCGCCTGAAAGCCCTGCCCCATGAGCTGTCTGGTGGTCAGCGCCAGCGGGTGATGATCGCCATGGCCCTGGCCAACGAACCCGAACTGCTGATCGCCGACGAGCCCACCACGGCGCTCGACGTGACCGTGCAGTTGAAGATCCTCGACCTGCTCAAGGAGCTGCAGGCGCGCCTCGGCATGGCCCTGCTGCTGATCAGCCACGACCTCAACCTGGTGCGCCGCATCGCCCACCGCGTGTGCGTGATGCAGTGCGGCAAGATCGTCGAGCAGGCTGACTGCGCCACGTTGTTCAGCAAGCCGCAGCATCCGTATACGCAGATGCTGATCAACGCCGAGCCCAGCGGCGCGCCCGCCGCGAATGCCGAAGGGGCGCCGTTGCTGGAGGTGAAGGACTTGAAAGTGTGGTTCCCGATCAAGAAGGGGCTGCTGCGCCGGACCGTGGACCATGTGAAAGCCGTGGATGGGGTGAACTTCAGCCTGCCCCAGGGGCAGACGCTGGGGATTGTTGGCGAGAGTGGGTCGGGCAAGTCCACCTTGGGGCTGGCCATCTTGCGGTTGATTTCCAGCCAGGGTGGCATTCGCTTCCATGGGCAGGATCTTGAAGGGCTGAACCAGAAGGCCGTGCGACCGCTGCGGCGGGAGATGCAGGTGGTGTTTCAGGATCCCTTCGGCAGCCTGAGCCCGCGCATGTGCGTGGCGGATATCGTTGGCGAAGGGTTACGGATTCACAAGATCGGCACGCCGGCTGAACAGGAAGCGGCGATTATCGCGGCGTTGGAGGAAGTGGGGCTGGATCCGAGGACGCGGCATCGGTATCCCCATGAGTTTTCTGGGGGGCAGCGCCAGCGGATTGCGATTGCTCGGGCGTTGGTGTTGAAGCCCGCTTTGATTTTGCTGGATGAGCCGACCTCGGCGCTGGATCGGACGGTGCAGCGGCAGGTGGTTGAGTTGCTGCGGAATTTGCAGGTTAAGTACAACCTGACTTATCTGTTTATCAGTCATGACCTGGCGGTGGTCAAGGCGTTGAGTCATCAGTTGATGGTGATCAAGCATGGGCAGGTGGTGGAACAAGGGGATGCGGGGGCTATATTTCATGAGCCGAAGCATGGGTATACGAGGCAGTTGTTGGAGGCGGCGTTTTTAGCTAAAACATAGAATGCAGAAAGTAGATATACATTTCGAGCCCCACCAACACAAGCCAACCTCGAAACTAGCGACTCAGCCGCCTTCTGAGTCGCCCTCACCAATTAATATAATATTACCAAAAAGCCCTACCTAAAAAGCTTATTACACAGTACAACCAACGAAGTAGGACTAGCAGAGTAAGTCGCCTCAACCAAATATTCAAAAAGAATTTCTCGCGCTCGCTCCGCTGAGCATCCTTTTTCCTTGACAATCTTTTCAGATATATTATCAACGGCTACTTTGCAAGCATCTCGCTGCGCCCTTCCAACCAGACCGACATGAGAAGATACATGTGAGATATTGATTGCAAGACTGGCAATGCCTGTCAACTGACGAAGCGAGGAAACATGCCGAGCCAAATCTCCTTTCAGTAGATCACATAACCCAACCTCTGGAGTCCACGGCAAAAAAAACACATCGCCTTTTTGGGAATCATACAAGTCTTGCACAATATTAAGTGCAGGTCTTGCATTAGAGGACGTTGACGCAGGAGGAAGACAGAGAGGTTCAGCGTCCTGATCAAGCACTGCCATTCGCCGCGTCATAGGATTGATAAAAGTCTTGCTTCTATCTAAAAACCTCAGTACCTCCTTGAAGCCGCCTACTATAGCAATCTGCACACTAGGTAAACCTACCGCCCCCGTAGAGCTCTGACTCTGGACATACTTAAGCCACAAAGCCTCTACGCATTGTTTAGCAGCCACATCCTCTACAAAAATTAACTTATCCGGCGCAGCATCTTCATCTAGCGACAAATACTGTAGAGCATATGTAGGATAAACATTCCTATGAGCAACAACACTACCACTATTGTTTTCTAGATAAATAATATTAGAACGCTTTACACTTTTAATTAGACTTGCCGAATGAGTAGAAACTAAAATCGTACAGTTATTTTTACCAGCTAAAATCTCAATTTCTCTAAAAAGTCGCGTCTGCGCGGCTGGATGCAACGCCATCTCAAACTCATCAACAATATACAACCCACCTGGCTTTGTTTGCAAAAGCTTCAAGGCAAGGCGCATCACACACAACTCACCCAAACTAAATGATTTTTCTGAATAGTATGTTTTTCTACCCCCAACCATAGTTCCCTTATCAATCAGATGCGCCACCAAGTTCCGCCCGCGCAACTGGACCTTATACATATTGTTAAACCGATCAGTATCAAACACCGCATTGAGCAACTTGCGAAGCTCATTGTCCGCCAACTGCTTCTTCACACCTTTCAAGTCATTCTGCGTAGGTTCAACCCTAGATGAATCAGCCTTAAAAAACAGAACCTCTTTAAAGGCCGTAGCAATCAACTTACTGAGAGATCTCGGAGTAGCCGACCATCGCGCACTGGTATATTTATAAACCACCGACTTCTTGCCAACCACATATTGGATCTCAGTATCATCAAATCCATCTATCCCTGCAGTAACCCCTCCCGGAAACCCGGTCTGGAAAGCATTCCTAGCTCCCATTCTATGCAACGTTGTTAGCAGTGAAGTTTTTCCACAACCGTTAGCACCAGTGAGCACAAAGGCCCCTTTCACAGGAACATCAAAAACGAGGTTTGTAATACCTTTTAAATTTCTTACTTGAACCTGAACCGCCATTTCAGATATCCCTACCCAAATTTGGTTTTTATTAGCTTACTTGTTAAAAATTGGAACCTACCACTAGTTTTTCGAGGATCAATTATATATCTATAATGTCAAAATGCCATACAACCTTATCCGATTCAATAGCTTGGCTTAGCTGCAGCGACACCCAGCAATTCACTTTTGGCGATGAACCTGCCCGATCGGCGATAAAATCGGATTTCTCTTCTTCCTTGTAGTCCGTTTCCCAAATACACTCCTGCCGCCTTTTTTCCGTTGCGGTCTCCCTGGTGGGGCTCTAGTCTCGGCCTATCGTTGCACATCAACGATACAGCTTTGACAGGCTGTGACGGCAAATTGCACGCAGCTCAGCCTTTATGGCAGCTGTACGTGCGGGCACGCTTGCGTGCGCCGGAACTTGCAATTTCCGCCGGTCTGTCAACCCACGTACAGCTGCCACCCTACTGTTTGACAGCAGGCAGGTGGCGGCACCACCAAAGGGAAATTGTTATGTTAAAGATCGTCCCCGATCCACCCCACAACCACCACTCCCTCGAAGACACCATCATCCAAGCCACCGAGTACGCCCTCTGCGCGCAGACCGTGGCCCATCAGGCTGTTCTGCTGCATCCCAAGTCGCCCGTGTCGATTCTGGTCATGGCCGCGATGCATGAAATGGAGGCGCTGCGGGTGCTGCTCGAATCGGCGTTGATTCAGGTGCAGATGCCGCAGGTGGAGCCTCGCACACTGCACTAGGCCGTTAGCTAAAGGTTGCCTGGGCTGGCCTCATCGCCGGCAAGCCGGCTCCCACAAGGGATCGGCGCGGCAGTGCTGTGTAGCTGATAGCGGATCTAACTGCGAGAGCTCGCCCAGGCACCAATCATTTCAGGGAGATTGAGCAATGAGCACAGACGACACCACGCCCCACACCACGGTGGGCAAGACGCGGTTCTACCAGGGTGAAGGGCATACCGACCCACTGTTCTGCATCGAACCCGGCATCCCTTGCCAGCACGCACGGGAACAGGCCTCAGAATTGATGGGCTGCGTGTGCGACCTGACCATCACCGGGATCATGGAGGAGAAGCCTCAGTTGATCTGGGCCTCGTATTACCTGAGTGCGCTGGCCAAGGCGCTGATGGATGATGCGGAGTTGGGGATGAAGCACTGACGTCACAGGCAAACGCGGGCCCTGTGGGAGCGGCCTTGTGTCGCGAAAGGGCTGCGTAGCAGCCCCGGCAATCTTCGCAACACATCAGAAACCGGGGGCCGCTTTGCGGCCCTTTCGCGACGCAAGGCCGCTCCCACAAGGGTTATGTGGTAGAGCCATCAATTCGGGATACGTCCATGGAATGTCATATCCGCCGCGCTCAGCGCGAAGACGCAGAAGCCATCAGCCGCATCGTGATCACGGCATTGCGCGAATCCAACTCGCAGGATTACCCGGCAGAGGTGATCGCCCAGGTCGAGCAGAGCTTTTCACCTGCGGCGGTCAGTGCATTGCTCGATAGCCGAATGGTATTCGTAGCAGTCAACCAAAACGAATTGCTGGGGACGGCAAGCCTGGATGGCGAGGTTGTCAGGACAGTGTTCGTCGCTCCAATCCATCATCGGACAGGTGTCGGCAAACGGTTGATGGAGGCCGTTCATGCTGCAGCGATCAGGGCAGGTGTCACGGCACTGCGCGTTCCTTCATCCATCACCGCCCAAGGGTTCTACGCGCGGTTGGGGTATCGGAAGCTTCGTGATGAATTCAATGGCGTGGAGCGCACCATTGTCATGGAAAAGTCCACGCTGACCATGACGGAGGCGGCCCTCGCGATTAACGTTTCTTGCGAGCATCTGGCAAAGCTGCTGGATGAGGGAGCAATCCCCCATTCCAGCGCTGAAGGTGAACGGGCTATCACGTTCTCCGAGCTGATTGCCTACAAGGACAAGCGAGACGAAGCCAGTCGTAGAGCGATGGATGAATTGGCAACCCAAGCCCAAAACCTGAAAATGGGTTATGAGTGAGTCCGTTCACATGCGCTCGGCCTAACCTTGCAGGATGTTCATTCGAGCGTCGCAGTGTTTGGCACCGGCATTGCCGGTGATCGCGGGGCAAGCCCGCTCCTACAGGTTGCGCGTAGGCTTGAATGGGTTGTCAGGGCGAAACGGCCTGCAGGCGATTGTCGATCGCCCGCTTCAAGTCATGAACATACCGCTCGAAACATTCGCTGGCCTGCTCCAGCGTCACATCGGGACCATGCTCGCACACCGCCCAACAGGACCATAGTGAGAAGACCGATCTGGTGCGGCAGTAGCGCAGCGCGATGATCGGTTCCTCTTCTTCGTCCATCGAGGCGTAGTAAAAATCCTGAGCCCCACGGGTGGCCACAGCTTTCAACCATTGCGTCATCACGTTCGCCAATTCGAGCAGCAAGCAGTACTCCACCTGCAAGAAAACCTGCCCTTTCACTTCAATGCGCAGGCGGCCTTCGGTAAAGGCCGCCGCGTTGTAGCCCGACATGTCGTCCGGCAATGTGAGCAATTCAAAGTCGACCTTCATCGGTGTTCACCTGCTCTGAACGTCTATCAGCGCTTACCCAGCATCGCCTGGCGCTCCCGCCAGATCTCCTGCACGAACGGATCGGTCACGCCATACAGGCCATGCCCCCGGCGAATGATCAGGTTCGCCGCCAGCAACTCATTGGCCACCGGCTGGATCTCTTCCACCCGCACTTCACGCCCCACGAACGTCGAATACTCGCCCGCGGCCTCGCTGGAAAACACGCCCCGCGTCTCGCCATCCACGGAGGCGATCCGGGCGAAAATGGCCTGGGCCAGCACGCCCAGTTCCTCGACCTTCATCAGTTCCAGGTCGGCCGCCGCCGAGCGCAGCGTGGCCGCGATCACCGGCAGCACCACATCCGCCCCGGAACCGAGGCTGGGTGAGTGAATCAACTGACGCAGGGCACGGATGAACTCTTCAGGCCGGCTGCCCAGCGTCTTGAACGCCTCGGTCGCCACCTCCAGCGAGGGCAGGTTATCGAGGCCATCTGCGGCGAGCCGCTGGAGCCAGAACGCGACATAGCCCTCGTCCAGCACCGGATAAGCCACGTTGGTGGCGCCGGCAAACGCCTGGTTACGCCGGGCGGTCAGCTCGTTGACCATGGCCCGGTGCGAGCCGGTGCCAATGAACAGGAAATGCCCTGGCGTCGCGGGCCTTGGGTTGATGGCGTCACGTGCGGCCTTCAGGGCCAGCATCATCTGCTGCCCGTCTTCTGTGGTGATGGCATGCTGCACTTCGTCGACGATCAGCACGACAGTCGCCTTGGCCTGGTCCACCGCTTCGGTCAGCGCTTCGGCGAGTGTCACGCCGCCTGCTTCACCCAGGGTATCGAGGTTGAAACCGAACTTGAAACCGGCCACCTCCACCTCGGCGCCACGCACGCGCTTGAGACGCTGCATGAACGACGAGGTCGGTGTCTGCAGTTCGAGCAGGGCTGTGCGCACGGCAGCCAGCACCAGCTTCACCGGGCTTGTCTGGGTGTCGCTCCACAGGTCGACGTAGATCACCAGTGCGCCCTGCGCCTCCAGGGCCGGGATCAGATCGTTCTTGAGGAAGGTGGTCTTGCCCGTCCGGCGCAGGCCGGACAGGAACAACCCGGAACGCAGGCCGATATCCAGTGCAGAGGGCTTGAGCAGTTGCCTGGCCATATCGGCCGCCAGTTCCGGGCGCAGGAAAATGTCAGCCATGGGTTTATCCTGAATTATGAATTACCAATAATTATTGGCCTGGAATAATTCCATGTAAAGCCGCAGTGGCTTGCGCATCACCTCAAGACTCAACCTCCATCAACCCCGGCGTGGGCTTGCTGAACCCCGCCGTCAGCCACATCAGGTACAACCCGCCACACACCAGCCAAGCCACCCCGGCCAGTATCACCACCGTGCTCAGCAGCGACAGCAGATACAGGTTCACCCCAATCGCCAGCAGCGGAAACACCACGAACCCCACCCCACTCAACCGCTGCTTGCGCCGCTCACGCCGGTAGTACGCAATCACGCAGACATTCACCGCCGCAAACGCCAGGAACGCGCCGAAGTTGATCAGCGAAGCGGCCGAGCTCACATCCGCGCCGATCCCGATCAACCCCAGCCCGGCGATCAGCAGCAGGTTGAACACCGGCGTGCGCGCCGTGCCCTGCAGCTTGGCGAAACAACGCGGTGGCAGCACGCCTTCGCGGCCCATGAAGTACAGCAAGCGGCTGGCGCTGACCTGCACCGCCAGGCACGAGGCGAAGCCGGCGACGATGCCGCCGAGGTTGACGAAGTCGGCGAAGAACTGCCCGCCCACCTCGATCGACAGCGCGTAGGTCGCGGTCTCTGGGTCGGCGAACTGGCCGCCGGGATGGCTCAGTTGCATCAGGTAGGCCACCGCCGTGAACAGCAGCCCGCCCACGCTGATCACCAGCAGCACCGCCCGGGGGATGTCGCGCTTGGGCTGCTCGGCCTCCTCGGCCAGGGTGGTCACGGCGTCGAAACCGAGGAACGAATAGGCGGCAATGGCGGCGGCGGCAGTGAGGCCGGTCAAGGTGCTGTGTTCGTTCCACACGGGGTGGGTGAAGCCGACCTGGGGCTGCCCGGCCACATAGCGCAGGCAGTAGCCAATGAACAACAGCACCAGGGCCACGCTCAGGACCGTGAGCACTTTGTTCAGGCGGTCGGTCAGGGTCATGCCGCTGACGGTCACCGCCGTGGTCAGGCCGATATTGATCAGCAGCCAGCCCCAGGTGGGCACCTGCGGGAACTGGGCGTTGAGGAACACCGACTGCAGCAGCCAGGCGACCATGGGCATGAACAGGTAGGCCAGCAGTACCGCCCAGCCGACCACGAAACCGCAGCCGGGACCGAGCAGGCGCTTGGCGTAGTAGTAGGCCGAGCCGGACACCGGGAACAGGCGCGACAGCTTGGCGTAGCTCAGGGCCGACAGCAGCATGGCACCGGTGGCCAGCAGGAAGGCGCTGGGGGCGATGCCGTCGCTGCGTTCGGAGATCACGCCGAAGATCACCATGGCCAGGCTCGGGCACATGTAGGCCAGACCGAAGACGGTCAGGGAAGTCAGGGAAAGTTTTGCAGGGGTGGCGTCAGGCATGGGTGGCCTCCTGGCGCGCAGGGGCGATGCCACGGGCCGGGCCGTGAGCGAAATGAGCCATGGGTCATCCTCTTGTGATTGTTCTAGGAAATTGCCCAGCCGGTCTGGCTGCATAGGGGCGCAGGGACGGCGTGCACAGCAAGTTACTCGGGGGATGGCACCGGCTTTGCCGGTGATCGCGGGGCTAGCCCGCGCCTACAAGGTGCAGGGCCAGTATGCGGATCCCCGTGCGGATTCCTATAACGTCGAAGGATTAACCTGGGGGTAATGGCGCGGGGGAATCACGGCGCCGGTTGCAGGCTGGCGAGGTCTTCGCCTGCCAAAAACAGTAGCGAGAACAGCTCGCTCTGGGAGTTCACGTCCAGCTTGCGGTAAACGTTGCGGCGATGGACCTTCACCGTCTCGGCCGACAGTTTGAGCTTGATGGCCGTCTCCTTGTTCGAATGCCCCGACAGGATCAGCCGCACCACGTCCAGCTCCCGCGCCGTGAGCACCGACTCCAGCTGCCGCCGTGCTTCGTCGCGCCCCTGGGCCAGGCCCAGCGCGGGCTTGGCCGGTGCGCGCTCGGGCAATTGCTCGAAGTGCAGCCGCTGGCGCAGCAGGCCGATCAGCCAGGGACGCACCAGCTCCAGCTGGGCGATGGCCTGGGCGTCGAAACGTGAGCGCCCGCCCAGCGACAGGCACAGCGTGCGCCCATCGCCCAGGGCCAGGTTGAACTGCACCTCGTCGGCGACCACGTTGTGGGTGAAGTACAGGCGGTAGTAATCGGTCTGCTGGAACTGCTCCGGGGCCACGTCGGCCAGGCGCACCAGGCCGGTCAGCGGCCGCTCGCGGCTGCTGATGTAGAACGGGTCGAGCAGGTACAGGCCGTTGGCGTACTCGCTCACCAGCGGGTCGATGCCCTCGCGCTCGTAGGGGCTCTGGTCGAAGATCAGCGGCTTGTCGTGGCTGAACAGCAGCGCCACCCAGGTGTCCACCTCGACGAAGTCGCCGAGCAGCGTCGCCAGGGTGCGCCAGAAGCTCGGCCGGTCGAGGTGCTCGATGCATTGGCCCACACCCTGGTGCCACGAAAGATCCTGCAGGCTCAAGCTCATGCCCTACCCCCGGGTTAACCCGTCGAAGTGATTGTTTTGCCAGTGATTGTTTTCATACTTGCACCACCCTTCGCAAATGTCACTCGCCCGCGGAAGGGTCGGGCCCAGCGAGACGGATTGCCCATGAAGATCGAAGTGGTACAGACGACAACCCGCGACGGCGACACCGCCCACAACCTGCGCGGTATCCTCGAGGCCCTGGCCCAGTGCGCGCCGGACACCGATATCCTGCTGTTCCCCGAGTCGCACCTGACCGGTTTTCTCACAGCAGATGACGTCGGCATGCTGTCCGAAGCCATCGACGGCGATGCCGTGCAGGCAGTGGTCGCGGCAGCGCGCCAGCGTAATGTCGCGGTAGTATTGGGGCTGTACGAAAACAACGGCGGCACCTTCTACAACACTACCCTGTTCATCGCCCCCGAAGGCATCCTGCTCACCTACCGCAAGACCCACCTGTGGTTGCCGGAGCACGGCATCGTCGTGCCGGGCGACCGCTTCGCCACCGTCGAATGGCGCGGCGTGCGCCTGGGCCTGTTGATCTGCTACGACAGCGAATTCCCCGAGACAGCGCGGGCACTGAAGGCCCTGGGCGCGCAGTTGATGCTGATCACCGATGGCCTGGCCGAACCGGAGGATCATGTGCACCGGGTGTCGGTGATGGCCCGGGCGATGGAGAACCAGGTGTTCGCCGTGGTCGCCAACCGCGTGGGCGAAGGGCCGGATGGCTGCGTGTTCGTGGGGGCGAGCCTGGCGGTGGACCCGTATGGCCAAACGCTGTTCGAGGCCGGGCGTGGCGAGTCGCGGCATAGCGTGACCCTGGACCTGTCGCTGATCGGCAAGGCCCGCGCCTTCCATGACTACAGCGCCAACCAGCGCATCCGGTTGCCGGGTGAGCGGATCGAGCATGCCAGTGGCGTATGGGAGCTGGTTATCGATTAAAGGAGAACACTCCCGCAACCGACAGGATTGGTCCATTCAACGAGGCCCGAACCCGGCGCTCGTTCCCTGGCGCAACAACCGAAGCGCGATGCACAATGCCCGCGCCCATAACCAAGGAAGCCGAATGGACACCTCCCTGCTGGATGATTGGCGCGCCTTGGTCGAAGGCCGCAGCGATATCGATAAATCCCAGTTCATCGCGCTGTTCAAGGAGCATGGCCAGCCCCACGAGGTGGCCACCATCCTCGAAGGCTTCAAGCACGCCCCCGAACTGGCCAGGCGCACGTTGGAAGTGCTGGCTGCCGGCACGCTTCCCTACCTGTACCTGCTCCCCACGCAACGAGGCACGCCAGAACAACTGGCAGCCGCTACCCGGCGATGGTTGGATGTGCAGGCCGACTTTTTCGAGCGGACGGGCGATTCAGAGTTGATGACCCTGACCCGCAATGCGCGGGTGATCTGCAAGCCCATGGCCGACCTCAAGGCTATCGACAACTTCGATATACCGGGCACCTGGGCCAGCGAAGCATTAGGGGATGCGGTTCGCGAAGTCGCCGACTGCCATACCGCCGCCGACTACGCATTGTTTGAGGCCTGGTACGGCATCGCGGCGGACTATGGGCTGGCTTGGTACATCGCCGCCCCGCTCATTGCACTGGACATCGACTTTACCGCCTACTTCGAGCTATGGCGGCTGGGTGGAGCCTTTCTGCACCTGGGGGAAGAATGCTGGGTCGCCCAGCGCTTCGAAGCGTCGACCGAGGGTAACGTCATTGAGCCTTGATCTGTTCCTGGAAGCTGACGCATCGCTTGACGCAGCAGCTCTGGCAAACGCCCTGCAAGCAGCCGGCGCGATTGAAGTCACGCGTACAAGCGACAGCCTGGAAGCCTACTTCCCGTCATGGCTGACGCTGACCGCCGACCTCGTCATCACCGACCACACCCTCTATGCAGAGGACACCAAACAGCTCGACTTCAGTGTCGCCACGCGCGCCAGCATCAGGATCAAAGGGCCTGGGCCGCAGGAACATTCACCCATGGCGGATCTGGACAAGATTGCCAATGCCATTGCGCGGACAGGCTCACGCTTCGTGATCAGTTTTCAATTCGAGCGAACCCTGTACTGGCAGGACGCAGAAGGATTGCATCGCGACGTTTAACCGGCTCCATGCATCAACTGCCTTTCAATGCCTCCCCCGTCACCACATCAAAACGGTAGACGGTGTCGTAGAAATCCACGACTTCCACATGGTCAGGCGCCAGCTGAAAGCGTCCGGTGAAGATGTCGGCACCCATGGCCTTCCAGATAACGTCGCCCTCAAGGGACAAACCTGTGATTTCCAACTCGCCGTGCGAAATCAGTGCACGCTGCCGCGCTGCCCAATAGAGACCGAAACAGGTCGCCAGATCCACCTTGCGCGACCAAAGCAGGTCATGGGGAGCGGTCAGCGACACGCAGGCAACCTGGTTGCCCACGGCCAATAGCAGCTTGTCGTCGATCACCAGCGCCGACTGTGCATGTACTCCTGTCCCGCCTCCGCCGGCACCGACCACCAGCAGGCCGAAGTCGTCCAGCATTACGCCATGAACCGATGACACGCCATCGTCGCCCAGGATGATTTCCCGCGCATAACACCGGATATTGTCTGTGGAGTCGAACGTGTAGGTCGGCTCGTCAACGACGGCAATCACACCATATCGAGAGTCGATATTCATCGGTGCGCACCACCGGGGGGCAGGGAATCGTCAACCATGAGTTTATTCGCAATTATGGGATGCCAATAATTATCAACCTGGAATAATTTCGGATAAAGCTGCCGTGGCCAGAATGAGGCTATCGGCAGCACAGGCACCCACTGACCCGCGGCTGATCGGGATCGTTTCCGAGAAATGAGACCATCACCTCCATGCCCGTTCGCGGAGGCGTGACCGCGCAAGGCCAATCGGACGCCACCGACAGCCAACAACAACTCTTGTCATCAAACCTGTCCTCAGGATCCCAGGGAAACTTCACCTGAATCCGGACAAGCCTCTGATCACACGGGCTCTCGTCATCCTCCACGGCAATGACCACGGCGGTCTGGTTCCCCGCCACCCGTGGTTTGGCATGAACCAGCGGCGGACGATAGAGCACGCCCCACGGCAGCACCGCCTGGCCATCGGCAAACACCAGCACATGCCCCTGGGCACTGTGCTGGAAGTGAAAACGGATGCCCTCCTCTTCACACAAGCGCTGGACGAAGTGCAGGTCCGTTTCGCCATACTGGGTGCAGTAGTCGCGCTCGGGGTAGCTCGCACTCAGCTCGAAGCGGTAAGCGTCGCCCACGATCCCATGCTCTTCCAGGATCAGGGCAACGATCCTGGGCACCGAGAACTGTTGAAAGATCCGCTGGTTGATGCGGTGACGCAGGTAGGACAAGTGCGGCACCAGGGTCAACCTGTAACGCGCCGAACACGGGGCCTGCCTCATCGGCGCGATGTGGTAGATCCGCCCATGGATGCCATTGCCGTTCATGTCGAAGCTGAAGAACGCCTCGAGGTCGAGGAAGCGTTCAAGGTCCAGGTCGGGCCATTCGCTGGCCAGTTCCACGTTGAAAAAGAAAGGCCTGTTGGCCACCGCTTCCCCGGTGTAGCCGAGCACCTGGAAATCGTGCTCCACACCTTTGATCGTCAAGTTCAAATATGTCTTCTGGGCTGGGCTGAACATCCGCTGTTCTCCTCCGGCTCAAGATGAAATCAGGTACGCAAGACCATCACCCGCCTCGGCTGAGCAGCCGGATACCGGGAGACGATGGTGTTCGCTGGTGCTTGGAGCAATGGGCCGCAGGCAACCTTGGTCAACGCGCTGTCCGGTACTCCCTTGCACCGGGCAGCTGCCGACACGTCAACTCAAGTCAGACGCCACTCTTCACCTTGATCCAGACCCGCGTGCGGATCCGCTCCAGCTTCAACGGCAGCGGCTCAAGCGGAATCAACGTGGCAATCGTCTTCTTGTCGGGGTAGATCCACGGGTTGTCCCGCAGCGCCTGTTCGACGAACTGGGTGGCGTCCTTGTTGGCGTTGGGGTACAGGGTGTGGTTCGAGGTCTTGGCGATCACTTCCGGGCGCATCATGTAGTTGATGAACGCCATGCCTGCCTTGGGATGGGGCGCATCCTTGAGCAGCACCAGGTTTTCCGACCACACCAGCGCGCCTTCGCGCGGCAGGCTGTAGTTGATCCTGCGCCCGGTGTTGTTCTTCTCGTTGAGGGCCTGGGCGGCCAGGGCGCCGTTGGCCCAGCCGACCACCGCGCAGATATTGCCGTCGGCCATGTCGGTGTCGATGCGCGACGAGTCGAAATACAGCACGTAGGGGCGGATCTTCATCAGCAGGTCTTGCGCCTTCTGGTAATCCGCAGGATTGCTGCTGTTGCTGGGCAGGCCCAGGTAGTTCAGGGCAATCGAGATGATCTCGCTGGGCGAGTCGAGCATCGCCACGCCACAGGACTTGAGCTTGCTGATGTTCTCTTCCTTGAAGATCAGGTCCCAGCTGTCCACCGGCGCCTGATCGCCCAGCGCGGCCTTGACCTTGTCGACGTCGTAGCCGATGCCGGTGGTGCCCCACAGGTAGGGCACCGCGTAGCGGTTGCCGGGGTCGTTGACCGCCAACTGGGCGAGGATATCGGGGTCGATGTGCGACAGGTTGCCCAGTTGCGCACGGTCCAGCGGTTGCAGCACGCCCGCCGCGATCAGGCTGGGCAGCACGTTGGAGGTCGCCACCACCACGTCATACCCGGTGCGCCCGGCCATGACCTTGCTCTGCATGATGTCGGCGCTGTCGAACGCGTCCATGTGCACGCGGGTGCCGGTTTCCTGCTCGAACGCCTTCGGCGTCTCCGGCGCGAGCAGCCCGAACCAGTTGTACAGGTGCATCCCGGGCTGGGCGGCCAGCACCGAGGTGCTGATCCCTGCGCAGAGCAGCGAGGCCGAAAAAAGGGTTCGCAAACGTGACCTTCTCATGCAACATCCTTATCGAATCGATGTATCTTCACGGCCATCCTAGGCCCAGTGAGCGACTATACCGGGCAGGACCGGATAGTAAATACCTCGGAATACTTACCTCTGACCTGCGAGTTCCTAACCCAAAAGGGGTAGATAATGCCGTTCGACCTGCAAAGCCTGGCCTGGCACCGATCGATCGGCAAGCTGATCATGCAGCTGGACCGTCCGGCGTTCTGGAGTTCGCTGGTTCGGGTATTGAACGAGTACGTGCAGATCGACAACTGGGTGGTGCTTATCTTCGCCAGCCAGCAAGTGGAAGTGGTGAGCCTGCCCGAGGTGGCGGATGCCGAAGAGGTCAACGCGTTCATCCATCGTTATGTAAAGGGGCTCTACCTGCTGGACCCGTTCTACATCGCCAACCGGGAAAACCCGCAGAGCGGGTTCTTCCACCTGCTGGATATCGCGCCGGAGTACTTTCTCGAAACCGAGTACTACCACCAGTACTTCGCGCACTACATCTCGGCCGATGAGGCGCAGTACAACGTTCAGCTCGACGCTGACCGCACGCTGTGCATCTCCATTGGCAGCAAGGCGCGCTTCAGCCAGGAGCAGATCACCATCCTCGACCTCATCAAGCCCTGGGTGACGGCCTTGATGCACCAGCGCATGGCCTTCGAGGTGGATGTCGAGAAGGACCTTGCCGAGGTACCGCCCTGGCAGGAAACACTGACCCAGCTGGGCGCGCAGATCACCACCCGTGAAAGCGATGTGCTCAGGCTGCTGCTGAGCGGTTTCTCCAACAAAGAGATTGCCGGAAAGCTTTCACTCTCGGCGGAAACGGTGAAAGTGCACCGCCGGAACATTTACGCCAAGTTGAACATCAAGTCGCAGTCTGAATTGTTTGCTCTCTTCTTTGTGCCGAAATCGGATGCTTTCTGTACCAGTTGAATTCAGGCACCTTGCCTGCCGCCGGCTGCTGCACGCCTGGCAGACCTTCAAGGCGTCGATGCCAGCGCCTCGATGACCAAGGTCGCCAATCCGATCAAACAGATTACCCCCACGCCATAACTCACCGTCCGCCACGGCTGGATACCCGCCAGGTAAGTCACCGTATGCGACACCCTGGCCACGGTGAATACCCCGCTCAGCCAAGCCGTCATGGCAACCGGCGCCTCCAGTACGACCGCCAGGCCGCCCAGCGCGAGGAACATCGGGATGTTCTCCAGATCGTTGCGCCAGGCCTGCATGGCCCGCGTGACCTGCGGCAGTTCCGCAGGGCAAGCCGCGCGCTTGAACACCGCCGCATCCTCGCGGTTGATGAAGGCCAGGAAACGCAGGCGGAAGTAACCTTGGTAGCAGGAAATCGCCAGCATCTTGAAGAACAGCACCACTACGCAGCAGGCGTAGACCGCCAGGGCGCCGCTCATGCCCCTGGCCTCTGCGCCAAGCCCTTGACCACGATGTACAGCAGCGGCCCCAGGGAGACAAACAGCGCCGTCAGCACCAGATAGGGCAAGACACCAAGCAACGACCCGCCCCGCTGGCGCTGGTCGTTTGCCATCCAGATACAGCCCAGACCGGCCATCACATACAGGTCGATAACGACCTGGGCCGTATCGGGTCGGGACAGCAGATCGAGGCCAAAGGCAAGAAGTGATTGCTCGGCACTCATCAACGTCCAACCGGTGTACAGGGTGAACAGCAACAACACTGGCAGCGCGATCCATCGTGCGTTCATTCGTCGATTCCTTCAGGGGCGATGTTGCCGTCACGGTAGTGATAGAGTCGTCCCCGCCTCAATGACCTCACAGGTCATGGATGCTTCAGCCAAGGACAGCCAGAGTCGACGCATGAGCCTTTCTCCCTTTCACCCGATGCACACACCTGCCATCACCGATGCCGGAGAGCACCTGCGCCGCCTACGCCGCCAGGCCGGGCTCAGCCAGCTCGACTTGGCGCTGGTGGCCGGCCTGTCGCAACGCCACCTGAGCTGCGTCGAAACCGGCCGCGCCAAGGCCAGCCCGAGCACCCTGCATGCCCTGCTCAGCGCGCTGGAAGTGCCGCTCGAACACTGCAACGAGGTGTTCCTCGCGGCAGGTTACGCACCACGCTATACGGCCTCGGCACCGGACGCCCCAGCCATGAAGATGGTGCATGACGCAGTGGAGCACATCCTGCAGGCCAACAACCCCGCACCGGCCATCGTCATCGCCAGCAACTGGGACATCACGGCGGCCAATGCCAGTGCCGGGCTGTTGTTCACCATGGTTGGCGTACCGACGAGCAGCACCTCGGGCCTGAACCTGCTGGACACACTGCTGCGCCCGGGCGGACTGGGTGATCATCTGGTCAATGCCGATGAGATACGGGCGATCGCCTGGCAGCGGGCGGCCAGGGAGGCGGTGGGCAATCCAGAATTGGCTCGGCGGCTGCAAAGCTTGCCCGTGCCACCCGCACTGGCGCCGGACACGCCGCCGTCACCGCTGGTGCTGACCCGGGTGCGTGCTGCCGAGGGCGAACTTAGGTTCCTGTCCACCTTCACCACCTTCGGCATGCCGCAGGACATCACGGTGGCATCGCTGCGCATCGAACACCTGGTACCGGCCGACGGCACCACGTGGCGAACAATGACGGCGGCCTTTGATCAATGGCTGGCTCGGCAGCAGCAACAATGAAACCAATGATGATCAGGCCGCAACATCTGACCGAACTACTGGGATTCAGGCCTGTGCCGCCTGCCCCGCCACCGCTGCGCCATCCAGCACCATGCCCTCGCGCATCCGCTGCGCATCCCGGCTGAAACACCGCGAGGCCGCCAGCAGGAACACCATGGTCAGCAACAGGGCAACGGGGATCAGGTACATCGCGTCATGCAGCCCCTGGGCCTTGAACGCTTCGCTCATCGCCACCTCGCCCGCCGCCGCCATGGCCGACACGGCAAAATGATCCGACAGTCCACCGACCACCACCGGCCCCAGGCCGCCACCCAGCAGGTACAGCCCAGCGAAGAACAGCGCCATGGCCGTGGCCCGCAGGCGCGGTTGCACCACGTCCTGGATGGCGGTGTACACGCAGGTGTAGAAGTTGTAGGAGAACAGCCAGCCGACCCCGAACACCGCCACGAACACCCCCAGTTCGATGCGCCCGGCATGCAGCGCCCAGGCGGTACACAAGGTGGCCACCAGCATGCTCAGCGCGGCGAACACCAGACGGCCGTTGGCGAAGCGCTGGTGCACCTTGTCGGCCATCCAGCCGCCAAGGGTCAGGCCCACCAGGCCGCTCAGGCCGACGATCATCCCGGTGGCCACCGCAGCGTCGTGCAGCGGCAACGCGAAGTAGCGCTGCAGCATCGGCACCATGAACGAGTTGCAGGCATACGAGGCGAAGTTGAAGGTCAGCCCCGCCAGCACCAGCCAGGCGAAGGTGGGCACGCTCAACACCCGGCGCAGGGGGCGGTCCAGCGGGGCCTGGGCGGTGGCCACCGTCTCCGCCGCGCCGCGCGCGGGCTCGCGGATCATGAAGATGAACAGCGCCAGCAGCACGCCAGGCACGGCGGCGATGAAGAACGGCGCGCGCCAGCTGTCGAAGGCCTGGACCATCGCACCGATGGTGAAGAATGCCAGCAGCAGGCCCAGCGGCAGGCCAAGCATGAAGATGCCCATCGCCCTCGCCCGCCGTCCGGCGGGGAACAGGTCGCCGATCAGCGAGTTGGCGGCCGGCGCGTAGCTGGCCTCGCCGATGCCCACGCCCATGCGTACCAGCAAAAAACTCCAGAAACTGCCGACCATGCCGTTGACCGCCGTCAGCCCGCTCCACGCCAGCAGACCCCAGCCCATCAGCCGGCTGCGCGAGCCGGTGTCGGCGATACGCGCCAGCGGCAGGCCGGCGATGGCGTAGACCAGGGTGAAGGCGGTGCCGATGATGCCGATCTGGAAGTCGCTCAGGTGCCACTCCAGACGGATCGGCTCGATGACGATGGCGGGGATGGTGCGGTCGAAGAAGTTGAACAGGTTGGCCAGGAACAGCAGGAACAGGATGCGCCAGGCGTTGGACGCTTGGGTGGCGGTGGGCATAGTCGGGTCCCTCGTTATTGTTGTTCGGGGCTTCCAGCACGCCTTTGCAATCTAGAGGGACATCAGGTCATCGTCTGCCAACATTGATCGCGTTGATACCAGCCGATGGGACGCCGCAAGCCCGCCATCAATGCCCACAACCGACGCCTGGACGCGCACCGGCCACCCAGGATGGACACTCACCAAAGCGCGATGTCGTAGGTCAGGTACACACGGTTGCTGTCGCGACCGCGGGCGAAGTCGGAACGATAGACATAGTTGCGCAACCTCACCCCCAGGCCTTTGAGCGGGCCACCCTGGACCACGTAGGCCAGCTCGGCGTCACGCTCCCATTCCTTGATACCCGCTTCCCCGGCGCGACCGTTGTCGCCGCTGAGGTAGCGCGTCATGAAGGTCAGCCCGGGCACCCCTGCGGCGGCGAAGTTGTAGGCATAGCTGGCCATCCAGGTTTTTTCCTGCTCCTCGATGAACTTGCCGATACCGACGTTGCTGAACGAATACACCGTTGCGCCGCTGATATAGGGCAGCCCCGCCTCGCCATCAAGCACCTGGTAGCCGGCACCGACCGTATGCCCGGAATGCGCATACGCCAGTTGCCCGCTGTACAGGTCGTTGTCGATGGCGCCGCCATGGGCGGCACCGCTGTCGCGGCTTCTGAAGTAGCGCAGGTCGGTGGTCAGCACCCCGCCGGCCAGCGGCAGGTCATGCACCAGGCCGGCGAAGTCCTGGCGATAGAAGCCGTCGAGCCGGGCGTGGAAGTAGCTCAGGCGCAGCGGCTTGCCCACCGCATAATCGGCACCGACGTAGGAGAAATCACCGGACGCGTTGCCGCTGTAGCCATCCAGGTACAAGCCGGTGCTGTCCGAGGAGTCGCGCAACTTGAACTTGTCCAGGTGACCGGCGGTGAGGCTCAACCCATCGATGTCGGTGCTGGTCAGCTGCGTGCCCTGGTAAGTCTGCGGCAACAACCGCGCGTCGTTGTAGACCAGCACCGGGGTCTTGGGCAGCAAGGTGCCGTGCTTGATCACGGTCTGGCCCAGGCGCGCCTTGGCGGTCAGGCCGGCGCTGCTGAACTCGTCCGCGGCCCGACCGTCGTCGTGCACCGGCAACAGGCCGCTGCCGCTGCGACCGCGTCCGGAGTCCAACCGCACGCCCACCAGGGCCAGGGCATCGAGCCCAACGCCCAAGGTGCCTTGGGTGAATCCGGACTGGTAGTCGAGCAAAAAGCCCTGCGCCCACTCGGTCCGCTCATGCTTGGCGGAGGCCGCCGCGCGTGGGGACAGGCCCTGCTCGTCACGGAAGTTCTCGTTGAAATAGACGTTGCGCAGCTGCAGCTTGAGCTTGCCGTCGTCGACGAATCCGCCAGCGCCGGCAACGGGCAACCAGCCGCAGAGCAGGCCACAGGTGGCCCCACGGAAAACACTTCGGAACATGATCGGTACTCTGTTGTTGTTCTTGGATGAGCGGTGGGTGGGCGCCGCGCGGCGCCCGGTGATTCACACGAAGAAGGACAAGGCACCTGTGAGCAGCGCCAGCGCGGTGATCACCAGCGAGGTAAGCACCGCCCACTTGACGGTGGCTTTCTGGAAGTCGCCGATATCGCGGTCGACCATCCCCACCAGCAACAGGGTCGAGGCAACCAACGGGCTCATCAGGTGCACCGGCTGCCCCAGTACCGAGGCCCGGGCGATTTCCACCGGGTCGATGCCATAGGCCGCGGCCGCGTTGGCCAGGATCGGCACCACCCCGAAGTAGTAGGCGTCATTGGACAGTACGAAGGTCAGCGGCATGCTGGTCAGCGCCACCACCAGCGGGAACCAGTGGCTCCAGGCGTCGGGGATCCAGTCCACCAAGGTCTGGGCGAGGGCGTCGACCATTTTGGTGCCGGAGAAGATGCCGGCGAATATGCCGGCGGCGAACACCAGCAGCACGACGGTCATGGCATTGCCCGAATGGGCGAGAATGCGCTCCTTCTGCAGCTCCAGTTGCGGATAGTTGATCACCAACGCGACGACGAAACCGATCATGAACAGCAGCGCGGAATGCATCACGCCCATCACCAGCGCGGTCATCACGGCGATCACCAGCATCAGGTTCACATAGGCCAGGCGCGGACGCTTGTGTGGGTTGTCACCGAGGATCTCCTTGATGTAGCAATTGCCGCCCCCTGACGCCAGGGTGACATTGCCGATGCGCCGACGCTCGGCGCGCCCCAACAGATAGGCGGTGAACACCACCCAGACCGCGCCGCCGATCACGGTGGGCAGCATCGGGATGAAGTATTCGGTCGCATCCAGGCCAAGGGCGGCGATCGCGCGGGTGGCAGGCCCGCCCCAGGGGCTCATGCCGCTCATGATGCTCAGCGATAGCATCGACACCGTGGCCAAAATCATCGGGTTCATGCCGATGCGTTTATACAGCGGCAGCATCGCCGCGCAGGTGATCATGTAGGTGGTGGTGCCGTCGCCGTCGAGGGCAACCAGCAACGACAGCAGCGCGGTGCCTATGGCGATCTTGATCGGATCGCCGTTCACCCGCTTGAGAATCTTGCGGATCAAAGGATCGAACAGGCCGGCATCGATCATCAGGCCGAAGAACAGGATGGCGAACAGCAGCAACGCCGCCGAGGGTGCCACCATCTTCAGGCCATCGAGCATCATCTTGCCGAGCTCGGGAGCGAAACCGCCAATCACGGCAAAAACGATGGGTACCACTGTGAGCGCGACGATCGGCGACAGGCGTTTGCTCATGATCAGGTAGGTGAACGTCACCACCATGATCAGGCCCAGGAGTGCGAGCATGGTTTTTTCTCTTGTTTTTATTCTGTGTTTGGCCGCCCGACGCGCAGGCGGCCCCCTGCCCCACCCGGCATCGCAGGGATGCTGGGGGGAAGTCTACTGCAACATGGGAGCGATAACCGGTTGGTCAGCCGTGCCGGGGAGGCTGCGCGGACCACTCGGGGTGAGCGTCGACGGCTTCGTCGGCCGCCGATGGCGCGCCGTCGAGGCGGCGCAGCAAGGTTTCGCGATCGCAGGCATGCTCCGACAGCGAGATGACCACGGTGGCCACAGCGTTGCTGGCCAGGCTGGTCAGGGCCCGCGCCTCGGACATGAAGCGATCGATACCGATCAACAAGGCAAGCCCGGCCAGCGGTATGTCGTGGATGACCGTGAGGGTCGAGGCCAACGCCACGAAGCCGCTGCCGGTCACGCCGGCGGCCCCCTTGGACGACAGCAGCATGATTGCCAGCATGGTCACCGTCTGCCCGAGGGTCAGGTCGATGTTGCAGGCCTGCGCGATGAACACGGCCGCCAGCGACAGGTAGATGGCGGTGCCATCGAGGTTGAAGGAATACCCGGTTGGCAGTACCAGCCCTACCACGCCTTTGCGACAACCGAGCCGCTCGAGCTTTTCGAGCATGCGCGGCAGCACCGGCTCGGTGGACGAGGTACCCAGCACCACCAGAAATTCTTCGCGGAAATAGCGCAGCAGCTTCCACAGGCTGAAGCCATGGGCGCGACAGATGCCGCCCAGCACAACCAGGACGAAGAAGGCGCAAGCGATGTACAGCGTGCCCACCAGCTTGGCCAGGGCGCCGAGGGAGGTAACGCCGTATTGCCCGACGGTGAAGGCCAGCGCACCGAACGCACCGACCGGGGCGAAACGCATCAGGTAACCGAAGATACGGAACACCATGATCGAGACCGACTCCAGCACCGCAAGGACGGGCCGGCCCTTCTCGCCCATGGACGACAGGGCGAAGCCGCTGAGTACGGCGATGAACAGCACCGGCAGCACCTCACCCTTGTTGAAGGCACCGACGAATGTCTCCGGAATGATGTGCATGAAGAAGTCGACCACGCCCAGTTTCGCCGCCGAGGCGGCGTACTGGCCCAGGCCTTCTGTACTCAGGGTGGCAGGATCGATGTTCATGCCGGCGCCGGGCCGGAACAGGTACACCGCCGCCAGGCCGATCACCAGGCTGATCACGGTCAGCAGCAGGAACAACAGCAAGGTCTTGCTCATCAGGCGCCCCAGGGAGCGCTTGTCGGTCATGCCGGCAATGCCGGTGACGATGGTGCAGAACACCACTGGCGCGATCATCATCTTGATCAACTTGATGAAGGCGTCGCCCAGAGGTTTGAGGGCAACGGCCTGTTGCGCCCAGAAGTGGCCGACCACCACGCCCAGCAGGACGGCGCAGAGGATCTGGAAATACAGGGATCTGGCAAGTTTCATGAGGCATCACCCATTGTTGAAATTGTGCGGATGCGCTTGTTGCTGAAGCCGCGCTGATGGTGGCGGCGGCCTGAGTCTATCCCGCCAGCCTGCGCGAGGACGGGGCATAGACGAACCCTGAGAAGAGCCGACGGGCGGTACGCACCACCGATGCCTGCAGGGTCTTGCCATCGACGCCGCTACGCGACAGCGCCACGTCGATGCCACCACTGGGATGTTCGATGCGCACCTGCTCCAAGTGTTGTGCACCCTCGCCGAGCAGGTCGCCGACCACCGTACCGGCGCTGACGCAAGCCGTGGCCAATCCGACGGCGCCGGTGATCGCCAGGGCCCGGTGGCAATTGTGCGGCATGAAATAGCGCACCTGCACCGTACCGTCATGCCGAGGTGGCGCGACCAGCACCGGCTTGGGGATCACCATGCCGCTGACATCACCCAGGCCCATGGCCTTGCCAGCCTTCAGGCGCAAGGCTTCCAGGCGCTGCAGCAAGGCATTGTCGGCATCCAGCTCGGCCGGGGTTTCCGAGCCGGTCACGCCCAGTTGCCGGGCGTCGACGATCATCATGGGCATCGCCATGTCGATGCAGGTGACCGGCACGCCGTCGATCACATCCTGAGGTTTGCCCGTAGGGAACAGCTTGCCGGTCTTGCTGCCCACTGCATCGAGGAACGTCAGGTGCACCGGGGCCGCCGTGCCAGGGACGCCGTCGATCGCCGTGCGCCCTTCGTAGCGCACGATGCCGCCAGGCGTTTGCACCAGTGAATCGACGAAGGTTCCGGTATTGAGGTTGCGGATGCGTACCAGGGTCTTGCCGTCGTTGGCCTTGACCAGCCCTTGCTCGATGGCGAACGGCCCCACGGCGCACAGCATGTTGCCGCAGTTGGGCGCGGTGTCGACGCGCCGCTGGGCGACCATCACCTGGACGAACAGGTAGTCGACATCGGCATCGGCGTGCAACGACGGGCTGATGATCGCCACTTTGCTGGTCTGCGGGCTGCCGCCACCGATGCCGTCGATTTCCAGCTCGTGTCCGGAGCCCATCAGGTTGATCAGCAACTCGTCGCGCTCGACCACGTTTGCAGGCAGGTCCCAGGCGTGGAAGAACGGCCCTTTGGAGGTACCGCCGCGCATGAGTACGCAAGGAATTCGTTGCATGATTTCGCACTCTTGTTGATCAATGGACATCATTGATGTTGTGAGCAAAAGAGTGACAGGGATGGATAAATCAATCCAATGCAAATATCGTAGTCATTATTGCGATACAAGCATCAATAATCGAACGGCCCACTGAGCGATGCCTGATGGAATATGAACTGCAAGATATAAGATCTTTCGTGAAAATCGCCGAACTTGGCAGCTTTCACGAAGCTGCAGAAGCGCTGCACTTGTCCCAACCCGCCCTGAGCCGACGAATCAAGAAGCTCGAGGAAGGGCTCGGTACTTCGTTACTCGAACGCACTACGCGCCGGGTCAGCCTGACGAGCGTGGGTCGGGATTTCCTGCCCAAGGCCAGGCGCCTGCTGGATGATTTCGAGGATTCGATCCTGAGCATCCGTGAACTGGCCGAGCGCCAGACGGGGCAGGTCACCCTCGCTTGCATTCCCACGGCAGCGTTCTACTTTCTGCCCTCGGTGATCCGCGACTACAACGCGCAGTACCCGAAGATCCGCATCCGCCTGCTGGACCTCAGTGCCAACGATGGGCTGGAAGCCGTACTGCGCGCAGAGGCCGATTTTGGCATCAACATGATGAGTGGCCAGCATCCGGACATCGAGTTCGTCTCGCTGGTACAGGAGCATTTTGTGCTCGCTTGCCGCCGGGACCACCCGTTGGCCAAGCGCGAGTCGGTGACCTGGGCCGAACTGGCCGACTACCGCTTGATCGGAGTCGGTCGCCTGAGCGGCAACCGCATGTTGCTCGATCATGCGCTGGCCGGTCTGAACCTTCGTCCTCAATGGTTCTACGAGGTCCAGCACCTGTCGACCTCGCTGGGCATGGTCGAGGCCGGGCTGGGGGTCTCGGCCATGCCTAGCCTGGCCATGCCCAGCGCCGACCATCCGACATTGGTCAGCGTGCCGCTGGGCGAGCCGCAGGTCAGCCGCACGCTGGGCTTGGTGTTTCGTCGCGGTGCGTCGCTGTCGCCGGCGGCCGAAAAGTTCGTATCGATCCTGTTGCAGCAATGGCCCAATCGCTGACCCCTGGGCCGATGGCATGCCGGATCCGCGCAAAGTTCATCAGCACCTGCGCCGCGGAGTGCTAACGTATGCGGCTATTGACCGCCCTTGAAATCCAGGGCGCTCTGTTCACTTGTCCCTGCGGAGTTTTCCTTGGCCTCGCCTGCTCATGAACGTTCGCTCGATGGGTTGAATTTTTTCCTGGCCGATGTCCGTGATGGGCTTGGCCCCTACCTGGCGATCTACCTGCTGGCGGTGCACCATTGGGAGCCCGGCAGTATCGGCCTGGTCATGACCTTGGCCAGCGTCACGGCATTGCTGACCCAGACGCCAGCTGGCGCGCTGATCGACAGGACCACGGCCAAGCGCGCCGTGATGGCCATCGCCGCGCTGCTGGTGACCGGCAGTTGCCTGGTGCTGCCCTGGGTCACCAGCGTCGCGCTGGTGACGTTGACCCAAGCCATCAGCGCGCTCGCCGGTTCCGTGTTCGCGCCGGCCATCGCTGCCATTTCACTGGGCCTGACCGGGCCGCGGGCATTCACCCGGCGCATGGGCCGCAACGAAACCTTCAACCATGCCGGCAATGCCTGCTCGGCGGTGCTCGCCGGCGGGCTGGCCTACCTGTTCGGACCGGTGGCGGTGTTCTACCTGATGGCGGCGATGACTGTGGCCAGCCTGATCGCCATCAGCCGAGTGCCGGCGACAGCCATCGACCATGACCTCGCGCGCGGCCTTGACCCGCGGCCGCCGGGCCAGCACGCCCACCCCGCCGGCCTTGCCGTACTGTTGCACAATCGCCCCTTGCTGCTGTTCGCCGTGTGCTGCGCGTTGTTCCATCTGGCCAACGCGGCAATGCTTCCGCTGGTGGGGCAGAAACTGGCTCAGGCCAACCTGCAGTTGGCCACGCCGCTGACCTCGGCGTGCATCGTCGCGGCGCAGCTGGTGATGGTGCCCATGGCGCTGCTGGCCGGCGCCAGGGCCGACCGCTGGGGACGCAAGCCGCTGTTGCTCGCCGGCTTTCTGATCCTGCCGCTGCGTGGCGTGCTGTACGTGATGTCGGACGATCCGTTCTGGCTGGTGGCCGTGCAATTGCTCGATGGCATAGGCGCCGGACTGTTCGGCGCATTGTTCCCGGTAGTGGTCAAGGACCTCACCCAAGGCAGCGGGCGCTTCAATGTCAGCCTTGGCGCATTGTCCACGGCCTTCGGCCTGGGCGCGGCGCTAAGTCCCGGTGTCGCGGGGCTGGTGGTACAGTCCGCAGGCTACGACGCGGCATTCCTGACATTGGCGGGCATCGCGACTGCAGCGTTGCTTCTGCTTTGGCTGGCCATGCCGGAGACCCGCCGACCGGCCAGCGATGCCAACGCCGAGCAAGCCCCTCCCCTTCACTCCCCTTCCGGAAACTGAGTCCTCGCATGCCAGTCGCTGAGTCATCCCTGATCATCTGGTCGGTTGCGGCCGCGGCCACCGCCCTGGTCATCCTTCGGCCGGGACGCGTGCCCGAATATGTCTGGGCGATGGGCGCCGCCTTAGGGCTGACGGCCTGCGGCCTGATCCCATGGCGCCTGGCCTTGGCGGCAATCGCCGAAGGAGGCGATGTCTACCTGTTCCTGACCGGCATGATGGTGCTGGCCGAGCTGGCTCGCCAGGAAGGCTTGTTCGACTGGCTGGCCAGGTACGCGGTGCAGCATGCCAGGGGCTCGGGCCAACGCCTGTTCGACCTGGTATTCCTGGTCGGTACACTGGTCACCGTGTTCCTGTCCAATGACGCCACCGCTGTGGTGCTGACACCGGCCGTGTATGCGGCGTGCAAGGCGGCCAAGGCCGAGCCGCTGCCCTACTTGTTCATCTGCGCCTTCATCGCCAATGCCGCCAGCTTCGTGCTGCCCATCTCCAACCCGGCCAACCTGGTAGTCTTCGGCAGCCAGATGCCGCCGCTGCTGGAATGGCTGCGCCAGTTCACCCTGCCCTCGCTGGGCGCCATCGCCATGACCTACCTGGTGCTGCGCCTGACCCAGCGCGAGCGCATCCGTCAGCCGCTGGCCGTGGCCATCGAGATGCGCCCCTTGTCGGCCGGCGCCCGGCTTTGCGCGCTGGGCCTGATGTTCACCGGCACCCTGCTGTTGACGGTATCGGCACTGGACGTGCCGCTAGGGCTGCCGACATTTTGCGCAGGCATGGCCACCACCGGGTTGATCCACCTGCGTCAGCGGCGCAACCCGGCGCCGTTGCTGCGCCACGTGGCCTGGGGGGTCCTGCCCTTGGT
This sequence comes from Pseudomonas sp. DrBHI1, assembly GCF_002205115.1. Classification (NCBI taxonomy): domain Bacteria; kingdom Pseudomonadati; phylum Pseudomonadota; class Gammaproteobacteria; order Pseudomonadales; family Pseudomonadaceae; genus Pseudomonas; species Pseudomonas sp. DrBHI1. Next base: position 14,396 of record NZ_NIBE01000019.1, on the reverse strand, counting down.
CGCAGGACTGTTCGTGCTGGTGGAAGCCGTGGCCCACACCGGCGTGATCGACCGTCTTGCCCAATCGTTGGCCGCCCTGGCGCAACAGTCGGCAGGCACGGCAAGCTGGACGGCGGGGGTGACTGCGGCCGTGGCCAGCAACCTGATGAACAATCTGCCCACCGGCCTGATCGCCGGTTCCATCGGCCACCTCGTCGAACTGCCCCGGCAGACCACCGCCGCCTTGCTTATCGGCGTCGACCTGGGACCGAACCTGTCGATCACCGGCTCCCTGGCCACGCTGCTGTGGCTGGTGGCGATCCGCCGCGAGGGCGAGCATGTCGGCGCATTGAGTTTCTTGCGTCTGGGCGTGCTGGTAATGCCCCCGGCACTGCTGGCGGCACTGTTGCTGCTGGCCGTATGAGCCCGGCCTTCAGAACACCACCGAGCGCCGCTGCTCCGCTGTCGCCACCACCCTGCCGCGCTTGAGCACCATCAGCCGCTCGGGCAGGTCGAGGATCACGTCGCTGATACGGTGGGTGTCCATCAGCACCAGGTCCGCGTCGTTGCCCACCGCCAAGCCATGGCTCTGCAACCCCAGGGCCTTGGCCGGGTTGCTGGTGAGCATCGGCAGCACCGTGGCCTGGTCGTCCGCCCCGCCCAGGTGACAGGCGGGGATGGCCAGCTGCGCGATATGCAGCAGGTCGCCGGTGCCGTAGGGAGTGAAGGCATTGCGGATGTTGTTGGTGGCCAGGCACACGTTCACTCCGCCATCGCGCAACGCCCGTACCGGGGTCAGGGTGCGCCGCACATTGTGGCTGTCGCCACGGGCGCCCAGGTGCAGGTCGGTGGCGGGCAGGCACATCACGCTGATGTCGGCTTCGCGCAGCAGCGCGATGATACGCGACTGGCGCGCTGGTTCGACGGCCGCCAGGCTGGTCAGGTGGCCGACGCTGACGCGCCCTTGGTAGCCTGCCGCGAGGGTCCGGCGGGCCACGTATTCGATGGTCATGTGCTCGGCGTCGTCGGCGAAGTCCTGGTGCAGGTCGATGTCCTTGCCATAGCGCTGGGCCAGGTCGAAGACGAAATCGATGTGCTCCAGGGGCGAGGCGTCGTTGTAGGGAATGCCGCCGACCACATCGGCGCCCTTCTCCATGGCCTCGACCATCATCGCTTTCATGCCGGGCAACTTGAGGATGCCTTCCTGGGGAAAGGCGACCACCTGGATATCGATGACATCGCGGAATGTTTCCCGTAGTTCCAGCACCACTTCAAGGCCCGTGAAACCCTGGCCGGGGTCGAACTCGGCGTGGGCACGGACATGGGTGGTGCCGGCCTGCACCAGCGCGCGCAACACCTGGGTCGAGCGCTCGCGGATGTCTTCGCGGGTGAGCGTGGGCTTGAGCTCGGCGGTGACGGCGATCGCTTCCGTCAAGGTGCCGGAGCGGTTGGCCTTGCGCTGCATGACGTTGGCTTTTTCCAGATGCAGGTGGCCTTCGACGAAGCCTGGGATCAGGACATTGCCGTTGCCTTGGATTTCCTGGGTTGCCGTTGCGGTGATCGTTTGGGCGATTTCAGTGATCTTGCCGTTGCGCACGGCCACATCCATCAAGGGTTTTGCATCATCGATGCGGACATTTCTGAAGATCAGGTCCATGCCGTCGCTCCTGTAGGGGATCATTAGCGCGCGTGGAAAAAGCCCGGGCGTCGTTCGGCGCCCGAGCCATTGCCTATGAGCGAATCAGAACGGCTTGGTCGGCAGGTACTTGCCATCCAGGGTGATCACAGCGCGCGAACCCCCTTCCGGATCGTCGACCTTCTTCACGTCCAGCTTGAAGTTGATGGCGCTGATGATGCCGTCGCCAAACTTCTCGTGGACCAGTGCCTTGAGGGTGGTGCCGTACACCTGCAGCATCTCGTAGAAGCGGTAGATGGTCGGGTCGGTCGGCACGCCGCCGGGGATGCTGCCGCGCAATGGCACGGTCTGCAGCAGGGCGATGCCGTCGGCGTCCAGGCCCAGCTTGTCGCCCACCACCTGGGCGGCGCTGGCCGGCAGCGGGTGCTGGCCCAGCAGCGCGGCGGTGACGAAGGCTTCGGACAGGCCGGTGCCGTCGGTGATCTGGGCGAACGACAGGTCCTTGCGGGCCTTGGCCAGGAGGATGGCTTCGCTCAGGGCAAGGCGGGCGTTCTGGCTGATTTGCGACTGGATCATGAGGTGTCTCCTTGGGTTGAAAATCGGGTTCAGGCAACGTGCCGGGAGGCGTGGGAAACAGCGCGGACTGCTGGGTTGTCCGCCAGGGATACGAACTGGCCGGTGCGTCCGTCGAAGGCGTCGATGCGACCGCTCTCGATGTCGTAGATCCAGCCGTGCAGGGCCACGCGGCCCTCTTCCAGGGCCAGGCGCACCGAGGGGTGAGTCTGGATGTTGGCCAGCTGGGCGATCACGTTCTCGCGCACCATGGCCTCGACCTTGGCGTGGGGGTTTTGATGCTGGCGGGCTTCATTCACCACCCGGGCCGAGTCGGCGTAGCGCAGCCAGCCGGCCACGGCGGGCATATGGTCCAGGCACTTGCAGGTGGCGATGGCGGTCATGGCGCCGCAGTCGGAGTGGCCGCAGATGACGATGTCGGCCACTTGCAGGGCGGCGACGGCATACTCGACCGAGGCCGACACCCCACCGGGTTCAGGGCCGTAGGACGGCACGATATTGCCGGCGTTGCGGATGACGAACAGGTCGCCGGGTTCACGCTGGGTGACCAGTTCGGGCACCAGGCGGCTGTCGGAACAGGAGATGAACAGCGCCCGAGGGCTTTGTTGGGTGGCCAGGTCCTTGAACAGCTTGACCCGCTCGGGGAAGGCGTCGCGCTGGAACTTCAGGAAGCCGTCGATGATGTCTTGCATGGCTGATGCCTCAGTGTCGCGGTGTGTGAGGCAAAGGTTAGGCGGTGCGTTACATAAGGTAAAAGTCTCATTTATGATGAACGGCATCAGATTATCTTATGGAGAGAAGCATGCTCGCCCGGCATATCCAGTACTTCCTCGCGGTCGCGCAACACCACAGTTTCACTCGGGCGGCGGCAGCCCTGCACGTCTCCCAGCCCGCGCTTTCGCAGCAGGTCAGGCAACTGGAGGAAAGCCTGGGCGCGCAGTTGTTCGATCGCTCGGGGCGCACCACGCGGCTGACCGATGCCGGCGAGGTCTATCTGCGCTATGCGAAACGGGCGTCGCAGGAACTGCAGGAGGCCAGGCGCGCGATCCATGACGTGGGCGACCTCAGCCGAGGCTCATTGCGGGTGGCAGTGACACCCACCTTTACCAGCTACCTGGTCGGCCCCCTGGTCGAGGCCTTTCATGGCCGGTACCCCAACATCACCCTGAACCTGAGCGAAATCGCCCAGGAGCGTATGGAACAGATGCTGCAGTTGGACGAACTGGATGTCGGTATCGCCTTCGATGAACGCCATGCCCAGGACATCGACACCTACCCCTTACTGGTCGAGACCCTGGCGCTGGTGGTCGGCAGCCAACACCCGTTGGCCCAGGCAAGTGCCATCGGGCCACAGGCGCTGAATGACGAATCGATGATCCTGCTCAGCGCCGAATTTGCCACCCGTGAGCAGATCGAGCGCTACTGCAGGCAGCACGGTATCCGCCCGCAGGTAATGATGGAGGCCAACGCCATCGGCGCGGTCATCGAAGTGGTGCGCAGGACAACGCTGTCGACACTGCTCCCGGCCAACATCGTCCTGGCGCATGACGACCTGGCCGCCATCGCCCTGGACCCCTTGCGCCTGCAACGCACGGCCGTGCTCATGCAGCGCAGGGGTGTCTACCAGACGGCGGCGGCGCGGGCCTTCCTGGCGCTGGCCAAGGAGGTGGCCGCGCAACTGGAGCACGGCTGAGGCTCAGCTCAATTGCGCAATCAGCACCGCGTTGGTGTAGATCAGGCTGCCATCGCTGGCCCGATGCCCGACCAAGTGAAACTGGCCACGTTCGTCGTTGCTCAGGTAGACGCGCAGGCGGCAGTCGGCCAGCGGGCCGTAGCCTTCGGGCAAGACCAGGTTCAGCGTTTCCATGTCGACATCAACCATCGCTTCGGGCTCGTGGCTCTGTTGTAGACGTTCCTCGGCCTGCTCCAGCGCCGTGTGGGTCGGGCCCTGGATGTCGAAGTGGATATCACCCACCGGGGAAGATCGGCGGTCGCCGTCACTTTTGCACCAGCCTTCGATTGTCAGGGTACTCATGGCGAGTCCTCGTTTGAACACTGTCGAAAGGGTTGACTGCGCCACGTTCCGAATCGTTCCAACAGGTGACACGGCGTGCTCAAGCGTCCTTTGCCAATGCCCGCTCCATCTCCCCGGCCTGCAGCCTAAGCGCCTTGCAGAACGGCTCCAGCACCGCCGACGCCGGGCGCAGCTCTGGTCGGATCAGCATTACCTGATACGGTACCGAGAGACTCAAACGGCGCATGGGCAGCCCACCCTGCCCTGCCTCCAACCCGCTCAGCGGGTTGATGATCGCCACGCCCAGCCCTTGCCGGACCATGGCGCATACCGAGGCGGCGCTGGTGGTTTCGATCACCGTGCGCCTGTTTACTCCAGCCTCGCGGAAGTGGCGGTCCAGCTGTTGCCGATAGCTGTCCAGACTGGCCAGGTTGATGAAGTCGACCTCATGGAAGTCGTGCAACTCAAGCACTGGCTTGGCGAGCAACGGATGATGCTCGGGCAACACGCAGACCATGTCGGCGCTGAATAGCAGTTCCCCGACCGCGCCCCTGGGCACCTGCGCGGTTTCGGTCAAGCCGAGGTCGTGCTGTTGGGCGACCAATGATTCTTCCAGCAACGGCGACTCCTGCGCGGTAATGCTCACGCTGACCCCCGGGTGTTGCTGGTGGAACGCCTTGCAGGCCTTGGGCAGCAGAGTCTGCGAGAACAGTGGCAGGCAGGTGATGGCCAGCCGGCCCTGCTCGAAGTTGCGGATGGCCTGGGCGAAGCGGTCGATGCGCTCCAGGCCGACGAAGGCGCGCTCGACCTCCTCGATCAGCAGCAAGGCCTGGGCCGTGGGCGTCAGGCGCCCGCCTTCGCGCTCGAACAGGTTCAAACCGGTGACCTGCTCCATGCGCGCCAGCTCACGGCTGACAGTGGGTTGCGAGGTGAACAGCAGGCGGGCGGCGCCGGTGACGCTGCCGGCGGCCATGATGGCGCGGAACACTTCGATGTGGCGGATGGTGAGTTTCATGGTGATGCCAAGACCCGTGAGATTGACGCATACATATCAAATATGAATCGAGCCAGCATAAATAGCTATTTTTCTGGATCAATCAACTGACTCAAGATCGGTGCATCCATTACAAGGAACACCCCATGACCACCACCCTCCTGGCCCAGGCCGTCCGCCAGCACGGCTCCCCACTGTGGGCCTACGACGCCCAGACCATCCACCAGCGCATCGATCAGTTGCAGCAGCACTTCGACACGGTCCGCTTCGCGCAGAAGGCCAACCCCAACCTGCACGTCCTGCGCCTGATGCGCGAACGTGGCCTGGTGCTCGATGCCGTGTCGCTGGGCGAAATGGAGCGGGCGTTCGCGGCCGGGGCGACAGTGGACGGCGAGCCGGCCGGCGTGGTGCTGACCTGCGACGTGCTCGACCAGCCCACCCTGGCTCGAGTGGTCGAGACAAAGATCGAGGTGAACGCCGGTTCCATCGACATGCTCCGCCAGCTGGGCGAGCACGCCGCCGGGCACCGGGTATGGCTGCGCATCAACCCGGGGTTCGGCCACGGCCACAGCCGCAAGACCAACACCGGCGGCGAGAACAGCAAGCACGGCATCTGGCACGAGCAGTTGCCCGAGGCGCTGGCCTGCGTGAAACAGTACGGATTGCACCTGGTGGGCGTGCACATGCACATCGGCTCGGGGGTGGACTACGAACACCTGGAACAGGTAGCCGGTGCCATGGTCGGGCTGGTCGACAAGCTGGGCATGGACATCGAGGCCTTCTCCATCGGCGGCGGGTTGTCCACGCCGTACCGCACCGACGACCAGCCGGTGGACCTGCAACGCTACGCCCATACCTGGGCAGTGGCGCGGGCGGAGATCGAAACCATGCTCGGCCACCCCGTGCGCATGGAGATCGAACCGGGCCGCTTCCTGGTGGCGGAGTCGGGTTGCCTGGTGGCCGAGGTACGCGCCGTCAAGCAGATGGGTGACCGGCACTACATCCTGGTCGATGCCGGTTTCAACGACCTGATGCGCCCGGCGATGTACGGCGCCTACCACCGCATGAGCCTGTTCGATGCGGTGGGCCGACCGGTGAGCCGTCCGCTGCAACCGACCGTGGTGGCCGGGCCGCTGTGCGAGTCGGGGGATGTATTCACCCAGAACGATGAGGAACTGACGCCACAGCAACTGCCCCAGGCCAAAGTGGGTGACCTGCTGGTGATCCACGATGCCGGGGCTTACGGGGCTTCGATGTCGTCGAACTACAACAGTCGCCCCCTGCTGCCTGAATTTCTGATCGAACAAGGCAACTTGCGCATGATCCGCCGGCGCCAGACCGTGCAGGAGCTTCTGGCACTGGAGCTGGGTATATAAAGCCCGCCCCTACTGGGCCGGCGTGACCAACCGATACCCCACCCCCGCCTCGGTGACGATGAACCGCGGCGCCGTGGGGTCATCCCCCAGTTTCTGCCGCAGGTGCCCTACCACGATGCGCAGGTAGTGGGTATCGTCCACATGGGTCGGCCCCCAGATGTCTTTCAACAGCTGCTGCTGGGTGATCACCCGTCCCGGGTGCCCGGCCAACTGCGCCAGCAACGCGTACTCCTTGCGCGTCAACGCCACCTCGACGCCGTCCAGGGTCACCTTGCGAAAGGCGAAGTCCACCACCAGCGCCCCGAAGCTCGCCGCCGACGGCCCGTTGCCTACCTGCGGCGCCTGGCGCAGCAGTGCGCGCACCCGGGCGAGGAACTCCTGGATGCCGAACGGCTTGGTCACGTAGTCGTTGGCCCCGCCATCCAGCGCATCGACCTTCTGCACCTCGCTGGCGCGCACCGACAGCACCATCACCGGTACCGCGCTCCACTCGCGCAGCTCGCGCAGCACCTGCTGGCCGTCCATGTCCGGCAGGCCCAGGTCGAGCACCACCAGGTCGGGCTTGTTCAGCGCGGCCTGGGCCAGGCCCTCGCCGCCGGTGGCGGCTTCGAGCACCTTGTAGCCCTGGGACGCCAGGCTGATGCGCAGGAACTTGCGGATCTGTGGCTCGTCGTCGATGACCAGCAGGGTGGCGGCTTGGCTCATGGGGCTTCACTTTCAGTATCGGGTTGGGTCGGCAGCGGCAAGCATAGAGTGATGCAGGTGCCGTGGCCATCGATGCCATCATCGACCAGGATGCGGCCACCATGGGCGCCGATCATGCCCTGGCAGATCGCCAGGCCCAGGCCGGTGCCCTGCCCGCCGCGGTCGCCACGGGCGGCGGTGTAGAACATGTCGAAGATCTTTTCACGCTCGTCCTGGGGGATGCCGGGACCTTCGTCGGCCACCGCGAAGCACAGCTGCTCGTCACGCACCGAAACCTGCAGCGCCAGGCGGCCCTGCGGCGGGGAAAAACGGGCGGCGTTCTCCAGCACGTTGATCAGCGCCTGCTCGATCAGCGCCGCATGCACGAACAACAGCGGCAGCTCGGGCGGCACTTCGGTGTGCACGCGCAAGGGCGCCAGCACCACGCGCAGGCGATTGAGGGCACTGCCGACGATGTCGGCAGGGGCCACCCAGTCGCGGGCCAGCTTGAGCGTACCGTGGCCCAGGCGGGTCATGTCCAGCAGGTTCTGGATGTAGCGGTCCAGGCGCTCGGCTTCGTTGCGGGTGCCTTCGAGCAGTTCGCGGCGGTCATCCGGGGGAATCGCGTCGCCCAGGGCCAGCAGGCTGTCGATGCTGCCGCGCATGGACGTCAGCGGGGTGCGCAGGTCGTGGGAGACCGAGGCGAGCAAGGCGCTGCGCAGTTGCTCGGTTTCACCGTGCAGGCGCGCGGCTTCCAGTTGCTCGCCAAGGCGTGCGCGGGCCAGGGCCTGGGCCAGGGGTTGCGCCAGGGCCTTCAGCAGGCGGCGGCGCTGGGCGCTCAGCGGCTCGCCATCGCGGGGGCGAATGCCGAGCAGCGCCAAGGGTTGCTCTTCCACGGCCAACGGCCACCACCACCAACGCCCGTGAGGCAAGGTGTCGCTGCCAAAGCCTGCAGCCTGGCCATGCTGCCAGGCCCACTCGGCGGCGGCGCGTTCGTTGTCGGTGAAGGCATGGTTGCCGCCACTGGCGACCTGCAACAAGCCATCGGCGCTGCGTTCAAGCAGGCACACCTGCACGTCCTGCCAGCCATCCATATGCTGGCCGGCGGCGCTGAACACGGCCTGGCGGTCGGTGGCCACGGTCAGGCGGCGCGACAGGTCGAGCAACTGGTTGGTCTGCGCCTGGGTCTCGCGCAAGGCCTGCAGTTGGCGACGCTGGCGAGCGGCCAGGTTGCCGGTGAGCGCGGCCATCAGCAGGAAGAACACCAGGGTCAGCACGTCCTCCTCACGCTGGATGGCGAAGGAGAAGTTCGGCGGGATGAACAGGAAGTCGTAGGTCAGGAACGACAACGCCGCGCAGGCCAACGCCGGACCCAGGCTGCTGCGCACCGCCACCAACAGCACGGCGGCGAGGAACACCAGGGAGATGTTGGGCAGCGCCAGCAGGCTCGACACGGCCCAGGCCAGGCCGGTGGCCAGCATCGTGGCGAACAGCGCCAGCAGGTAGTGGCGCCATACCCACACGCGTTTGACCGCCGCGCGCGCCGGTTGCGGCTGGGTGTCGCGGTCGAGCACGTTGATCTCCAGGCCGTGGCTCTCGCGCAACAGGCGCGCGGCGACACCGGCGCCGAAGAAGCGCCGACGCAGCAGATCGCGGGACTGGCCCACCAGCACCAGGCTGGCGCGGCGCTCGTCGGCGTGCTGGATCAGCGTACGGGCCACCTCGCCGGCGCGCAGCAGCACGACTTCACCGCCCAGGCGCTCGGCCAGTTGCTGGGCGGCCTGCAAGCGATGGCGGGCGGTCTCGTCACGCAGTCGGCCATTGTCGACATGGACCACGCTCCACGGCAGATGGCGACGCTGGGCCACGCGACAGGCATGACGCACCAGGCGCTCGGCCTGGTCGTCGCCGTCAATGCCCACCAGCAGGCGACCGCGCAGGGCCGGTGCTTCCTGGCCACGCTGGCGGTAGCCGCTGGCCAGGTCCGCATCGACCTGGGCGGCGGCAGTCTGCATGGCCAGCTCGCGCAGGGCGGTGAGGTTGGTCTGGGAGAAATAGGCCTCGATGGCTGCCCGCGCCTGCTCGGGGACGTAGACCTTGCCCTCGCGCAGACGCTCGAGCAGCTCGCGCGGCGGCAAGTCGATCAACACCAGTTCGAAGGCCTCCTGCAGCACCCAGTCGGGCAGGGTCTCGCGCACCTGCACGCCGGTGATGTCGCGGACCTTGTCGTTGAGGCTTTCCAGGTGCTGGACGTTGACCGTGGTGTACACGTCGATGCCGGCGGCGAGCAGTTCCTGCACGTCCTGCCAGCGCTTGGCGTGGCGGCTGCCGGGGGCGTTGGTGTGGGCCAGTTCGTCGACCAGCACCAAGGGGGGCGCGGCCTTGAGCAGGCCGTCGAGGTCCATTTCCTCGAGCATCACGCCACGGTACTCGCTGCGCAGCAGCGGTTGCTGGGTCAGGCCCCCGAGCAGGGCCTCGGTCTCGGCGCGGCCGTGGGTCTCGACCACCCCGGCCACCACGCGCACGCCGTGGCGTTGCTGGGCGTGGGCGGCCTGCAGCATGGAAAAGGTCTTGCCGACCCCGGGCGCGGCGCCGAGAAAAACCTTGAGCCTGCCCCGGCCTTCCCGGGGCAGGCCCGCCAACAGCGCGTCGGCGCGGGCGGAGTCACTCATGTTTTATCCTTTGCTTGTTCACGGTCACTGTGGGAGCGGCCTTGTGTCGCGAAAGGGCCGCAAAGCGGCCCCGGCGATCTTTGTATAAACACTTGAACCCTGGGGGCCGCTGCGCAGCCCTTTCGCGACACAAGGCCGCTCCTACAAGGGTCAGTGCACGGCCACAGGCGCCAGGCGCTCAAGCGCCTGGTTCAGCGCCAGCACATTGACCACAGGCGGCCCGATCAGTGGACGCAGGGTGGCCTCATTCACCAGCGCTTGCAAGCGCTCAACCGGCACCTGCCGCGCCGCCGCCACACGCGGCAGCTGGTAGGCGACCGCCTCGGGCGGCAGGTGCGGGTCCAGCCCGCTGCCCGAGGTGGTCAGCAGCGCCTGCGGCACCGGCCCCTGTTGCACCTGGTACTGCGCGGCGGCATCAGTTTTCACGCGCTCGGCCAGCGCCGGGTTGCTCGGCGCCAGGTTGCTGGCGCCGCTGGCCACGGTGGCATAGGCCCCCGCCGAAGGCCGCGACTGGAACCAGGCGTCACCCTTGAATTCCTGGGCGATCAACGCCGAACCGCGCACCTCGCCCCGATCATCGCGCACCAGGCTGCCATTGGCCTGGTCAGGGAAGGCGACCTGGGCGATGCCGGTCACCGCCAGGGGATACAGCGCGCCGGTGACCACGGTCATCAGCAGGATCAGGCTCAGGGCCGGGCGTACATAGGCGGTCATGTCAGTCTCTCCTCAAACCAAGTGCAGTGCAGTGAGCAGCATGTCGATCAGCTTGATCCCGGCGAACGGCACGATGATGCCGCCCACGCCGTAGATCAGCAGGTTGCGCCGCAGCAGGTGGGCGGCGCTGGCGGCCTGCACCCGCACCCCGCGCAGCGCCAGGGGGATCAGCACGATGATGATCAGCGCGTTGAACACGATGGCCGAGAGGATCGCGCTCTGCGGGCTGGCCAGGTGCATCAGGTTGAGCACGCCCAGCTGCGGGTAGATGGCGGCGAACAGCGCCGGCAGAATGGCGAAGTACTTGGCCACATCGTTGGCGATGGAGAAGGTGGTCAGCGCGCCGCGGGTGACCAGCAGTTCCTTGCCCACCTGCACCACGTCCAGCAGCTTGGTCGGGTCGCTGTCCAGGTCGACCATGTTGGCCGCCTCGCGGGCAGCCTGGGTGCCGTCGTTCATGGCCATGCCCACGTCGGCCTGGGCCAGGGCCGGGGCGTCGTTGGCGCCGTCGCCGCACATGGCCACCAGGCGTCCGTCGTTCTGCTCCTGGCGGATGCGCGCCAGCTTCTTCTCGGGGGTAGCTTCGGCGAGCACGTCGTCCACGCCGGCCTCGGCGGCGATGGCGGCGGCGGTCAGCGGGTTGTCGCCGGTGACCATCACGGTGCGGATACCGAGCTTGCGCAGTTCGGCGAAACGCTCGCGGATACCGGGCTTGACCACGTCCTTGAGGTGGATCACGCCGAGCAGGTGCGTGTCGACACACACCAGCAGCGGCGTGCCGCCGCTCTGGGCGATGCGCTCCACTTCACGGGCCAGGGCGGCGGGCAGCTCCAGGCGTTGCAGACCACAGAAGGCCAGCACCGCGTCGACGGCGCCCTTGCGGTAGCGGCGCTGCTGGAAATCGATGCCCGACAGCCGGGTCTCGGCGCTGAAAGCGATGGCTTCATATTGCGTGCTCGAGGGCTCGTCGAAATCGTGCAGTTGACGCAGGTACTCGACGATCGACTTGCCTTCGGCCGTGTCGTCGGCCAGCGAGGCGAGCAAGGCGCCCTCCCCCAGCTCCTTGGCGGTCACCCCGGAGGCGGCGTGCAGCGCGCTGCAACGACGGTTGCCGAAGGTGATGGTGCCAGTCTTGTCGAGCATCAAGGTGTGCACGTCGCCAGCTGCCTCCACCGCCCGACCGGAGCGGGCGATCACGTTCAGGCGCACCAGGCGGTCCATGCCGGCGATGCCGATGGCCGACAGCAGGCCGCCGATGGTGGTGGGGATCAAGGTCACCAGCAGCGCGGCGAGGAAGATCAGTGGCAGCTCGCCGCCGGCGAAACGGGCGAACGGCTGCAAGGTAACCACCACGATCAGGAAGATCAGGGTCAGGCCGATCAGCAAGATGTCCAGGGCGATCTCGTTGGGGGTTTTCTGGCGTTTCGCGCCTTCGACCAGGGCGATCATACGGTCCAGGGTCGACTCACCCGGGTTGCTGGTGATGCGGATCAGCAGCCAGTCGGAGACCAGGCGGGTGTTGCCGGTGACCGCCGAGCGGTCGCCGCCGGACTCGCGGATCACCGGGGCGGACTCGCCAGTGATCGCCGACTCGTTGACCGCGGCGATGCCTTCGAGCACCTCGCCGTCGCCGGGGATCATCTCGCCGGCCACGACGCGCACCACATCGTCCTTGCGAAGCTGGGTGGCGGCGACACTCTCGAAACTGCCGTCGCTCTTGCGGCGCTTGGCGGTCAGGCCCTGGCTGCCGGCCTTGAGGCTGTCGGCGCGGGCCTTGCCACGGCCTTCGGCGAGGGCTTCGGCAAAGTTGGCGAACAGCACGGTGAACCACAGCCAGACGGCGATCTGCACCGCCACGCCGGTGCTCACGCCGCTGCCGGGCACCAAGCACAACACGGTGGTGAGCACGGCGGTGAGGGCCACCACCAGCATCACCGGGGCGCGCTTGAGCTGGCGCGGATCAAGCTTGACGAAAGCCTGGACCAGGGCCGGGCGCCACAACGCGCTGAAGCGGGTCTGGTCCTTGGCGCCTTGATGCGCCTTCACTTCGGGAATGGGCATGTTCATTGTGTATTCCTCAGAAACCCAGGCTCAGGTGTTCGGCAATCGGCCCCAGGGCCAGGGCCGGCAGGAAGGTCAGGCCGCCGACCAAAAGGATGGTCACCAGCAGCAGCGTGGTGAACAGCGGGCCGTGGGTGGGGAAGCTGTTGAGGCCTTGCGGCGCGCTCTTCTTCGCCGCCAGGCCGCCGGCCAGGGCCAACACCGGCAGGATGTAGCCGAAGCGACCGATCAGCATGGCCAAGCCGATCATCACGTTGTGGTACACCGTGTTGGCGCCGAAACCGGCGAAGGCCGAACCGTTGTTGGCAGCGCCGGAGGTGTAGGCGTACAACAGCTGGCTGAAACCGTGGGCGCCGGGGTTGGTCACCGCGCCGGCCGGCCCGGGCAGGCTGGCGGCGATGGCACCGAGGATCAGCACGCCCACCGGCATCACCAGCAGGCTCGCCACCAGCAGTTGCACTTCACGGGCCTGCAGCTTCTTGCCCAGGTACTCCGGGGTGCGGCCGATCATCAGGCCGGCCAGGAACACCGCGATCAACACGAACAGCAGCATGCCGTAGAGGCCGGCGCCGACGCCGCCGAAGATCACTTCGCCAAGCATCATGTTGACCATCGCCACCATGCCGGTAATCGGGTTGAGGCTGTCGTGCATGGCGTTGACCGAGCCGTTGGAGGCGGAGGTGGTGGTCACCGTCCACAGCACGGAACCGGTGGTACCGAAGCGGCTCTCCTTGCCTTCCAGTGGCGCGCTCTGCTGAACCTGGGCGCTTTCCAGGGCCGGGTTGGGCTGATGCTCCGACCACAGCGCGGTGCTGCCGCCGATCAGGAACAGCGCCAGCATGCAGGCGATGATCGCGCGGCTCTGGCGCAGGTCCTTGACGTAATGGCCGAAGGTGAACACCAGGGCCACCGGGATCAGGATGATCGAAGCCACCTCGAACAGGTTGCTCCAGGCCGTGGGGTTCTCGAACGGGTGCGCCGAGTTGACGCCGAAGAAGCCGCCGCCGTTGGTGCCCAGTTGCTTGATGGCGATCTGGCTGGCGGCCGGGCCCAGCGGGATGGTCTGGTCGGTGCCTTGCAGGGTCACGGCGTGGACGTAGTCGGCAAAGGTCTGCGGCACGCCCTGCCAGACCAGCAGCAGCGCCAGCACCAGGCACAGCGGCAGCAGGCCGTAGAGGGTGGCGCGGGTCAGGTCGACCCAGAAGTTGCCCAGGGTGTTGGCCGAGCGCCGGGCGATACCCCTGCACAAGGCGACCAGCACGGCAAGGCCGGTGGCGGCGCTGACGAAGTTCTGCACGGTCAGGCCGATCATCTGGCTCAGGTAGCTGACCGAGGCTTCACCGCTGTAGGCCTGCCAGTTGGTGTTGGTCATGAAGCTGACCGCGGTGTTGAACGCCAGCGACCATTCCTGGCCCGGCAGGTGCTGCGGGTTGAGCGGCAGGCTGCCCTGCAGTTGCAGGACGCCGAACACCATCAAGAAACCGACCAGGTTGAAGGCCAGCAGGGCCAGGGTGTACTGCTTCCAGCTCTGCTCCTGGTCTGCACGCACGCCGGCCACGCGGTAGCAGCCCCGCTCCACTGGACCGAGGAGCGGCGACAGCCAGGTGCGCTGGCCTTCCATCACCTTGTAGTAGAAACGCCCGAGCCAGGGCGCCGGCAGCAGCACGATGGCGAAGAACGCCAGCAGCAGCAG
>NZ_NIBE01000133.1:57352-59399 GCF_002205115.1 Pseudomonas sp. DrBHI1 | reverse complement strand
AACCTACCTCCCACCCCACAATCCAAGTAAAGTGCCGCTCCCCCGCCGTACCCCGCAGAAAGGAACCGATCCCATGTCCACCCCCGCCCTAGACATCGCCGTAGTCGGCGCCACCGGCACCGTCGGTGAATCCCTCGTCCAGATCCTCGAGGAAGTGGCCTTCCCGGTCTCCACCCTGCACCTGCTGGCCAGCATGGAGTCCGCCGGCAGCAGCGTCATGTTCGCCGGCAAGAAGCTGAAAGTCCGCGAAGTTGACGGCTTCGACTTCACCCAGGCGCAACTGGTGTTCTTCGCCGCCAGCCCCGCCGTGAGCCGCAGCTTCGCGCCCAAGGCCATCGCCGCCGGTTGCGCGGTGATCGACCTGTCCGGCGCCCTGGACGGCGCCACCGTGCTGGTTCCGGAAGCCAATGGCGAGCGCATCGCCGAACTCGCTCGGCCCGCACTGATCACCAGCCCGAGCGCCGGCGCGGTGGCCCTGGCCGTGGCGCTGGCGCCGCTCAAGGGGCTGCTCGATATCGAGCGCGTGCAGGTCAATGCCTGCCTCGCGGTTTCGGAGCAGGGCAGGGAGGCCGTCAGCGAGCTCGCCCGGCAGACCGCCGAGTTGCTCAACGCACGCCCGCTGGAGCCGCGCTTCTTCGACCGCCAGGTCGCCTTCAACCTGCTGCCCCAGGTCGGCACCCCCGATGAACAGGGCCACACGGCCGTGGAGCGCCGCCTGGTCGGCGAGCTGCGCCAGGTGCTCGACCTGCCACAGCTGAAGATTTCCGTGACCTGCATTCAAGTCCCGGTGTTTTTCGGCGATAGCTTCAGTGTCGCCGTGCAAAGCCGTAATCCGGTCGATCTGGCGGCCGTCAACGCCGCGCTGGAAGCCGCCGACGGCATCGAGTTGGTCGAAGCGGGCGATTATCCGACACCAGTGGGGGACGCAGTGGGCCAGGACGTGGTCTATGTTGGTCGTGTACGCCATGGTGTCGATGAAGACCAGCAGCTGAATCTGTGGCTGACCACCGACAATGTGCGCAAGGGCGCGGCGCTGAATGCCGTGCAGGCGGCACAATTGTTGATAAAACACATGGCGTAAAAGATACTGCGAGCAATTTTGTCCTGAACCGCGCAAAGGTTTTCGGGACGCTTCATACAAGGGAAGAGTTCATGCTTCGAATTCGCAAACTGGTTCTGGCCATCGCTGCAGCCTCGGCGCTGTCGTCCGGCGTGGCGAACGCTCTGGGGTTGGGCGAGCTGACCCTCAAGTCGGCGCAGAACCAGCCGCTGGATGCCGAGATCGAACTGCTCGATGTGCGTGACCTCACCGCGGCGCAGATGGCGCCCAGCCTGGCGTCGCCGGAAGAGTTCGCCAAGGCAGGGGTGGCCTTCCCACCGTACCTCGAAGACCTCACGTTCACGCCGGTGATCAACCCCAACGGCAAGAGCGTGCTGCGGGTCACCTCCAGCAAGGCGTTGCCGGAGCCGGTGGTCAAGTTCCTGGTCCAGGTCATGTGGCCCCAGGGCCGTCTGCTGCGCGACTACAGCGTGCTGCTCGACCAGGCCCAGGCCCAGGGTAGCCAGCCGACCCAGGCCAATATCAACCCGGCGGTCAGCGCGGGCAGCTACACCACCAAGCGCCGCGACACCCTCTGGCAGATCGCCGCGCGCAACAGCAACGGCGGCTCGATCCAGCAGACCATGCTGGCGATCCAGGCACTGAACCCGGATGCCTTCATCGGCAACAACATCAACCAGCTCAAGATCGGCCAGGTCCTGCGCCTGCCCGATCAGCAGCAGGTGCAGAGCATTCCCCAGGCCCAGGCCAACCGTGAAGTGGCCGAGCAGTACGCCGCCTGGCGCGAAGGCCGTCGCCTTGGCCCGCGTGCACGGCAACTGGACGCCACCCGCCGTGGCGAGGCCGGCGCCGCGCCGGCACGCATCGCCCAGGGCGACAACCTGCGCCTGGTGGCACCAGGCGGCAAGGGCGCGGCCGGTGAGGCCAAGGCGCTCGGCGACAAGCTGGCCGTGGCCCAGGAAAGCCTCGACACCAGCCGTCGCGACA
>NZ_NIBE01000133.1:28645-57342 GCF_002205115.1 Pseudomonas sp. DrBHI1 | reverse complement strand
CGCGCCGCAGGATGTGGCCGCCGAAGCACCGGCCAGCGAAGAGCCCGGCATGCTCGACCAGTTGTTGGGCAATCCGCTGCTGCTGGGCCTGATCGCCGGTTCCGCGTTCCTGGTCCTGCTGTTGTTGCTGCTGCTCCTGGCGCGCAAGCGCAAGGCCCAGCAGGAAGCCGAAAAGCACCTGCGCATGGCGCGTGCCCTGGCCGAGGACAGCGAGCGTGGCCCTGACCTGGAGCTGCCGCCCAGCAGCTTCGAAGGTCTCGACGTGTCGGCGCCGACCGTGACCCTGTCGCCAGCGGTGGTGGCGGCCTCGGCTGCTGCGGCCGTGGCTGCGGAAAAACCTGCGGCCCCCGTCGAAGCCGCCGCGCCAGCGGTCGATCCGCGCGCCGCGCTGCTGGCCGAAGTGGACGACAGCCTGGCCCGTGGCCGGCTCAACCATGCCGCCGACCTGCTGGAAGCGGCGGTGGCCTCCGAACCGCAGCGCAGCGATCTGCGCCTGAAGCTGATGGAAGTCTATGCCCGCCAGGGCGACCAGGATGCTTTCGCCGGTCAGGAACGCAAGTTGGCGGTCAATGATGCGAACCAGGCCGAGGTCGCCGCGCTCAAGGAGCGCTTCCCAGCCATGCTGGGTGTCGCGGCGGTGGCGGCAGGCGCTGCCGGTGCAGCCGCCCTGGCCGCCGAGCTGGACGAGCAGTATGTCCAGGACCTGCTGCAGGACAAGGCGCTGGAGCTGGGCGAAAGCGCGCCGGAACTCGTCGTGGAGCCGGTCGTGGCGGCCCAGCCTGAGCCTGTGGTCGACGAGACCGACCTGGACAGTGCCTTCGACCTGAGCCTGGGTGATGACCTGCCGGTAGATGATCACCTGGACCTGGCCGGTCTCGAGGACCTGGCTGTCGAGGCGCCTGAGGTTCAGGCCGAGGCCGAGCCTGTGCCTGCCATCGCCGAAACCGATGCCGACGACGACTTCGAGGCCTTGCTCGCTCAGGCCCAGGCGACGCCGCAGAATGTCGACGACCTGGCCGAGTTCGACCTGGATGTCGCCGAAGAACCGGTGGCCCCGGCCAGCAGCGAGGAAGCCCCGGTGGACGTGGCGGCCGAACTGGCGGCCTTCGAGGCCATTCCGGAGTTCGACCCGATCTCCGAGCTGGAACTGCCCGAGGACTTCGACCTGTCGCTGTCGCTGGACGATGACTCGCCGGCGGCCAAGAACTTCGCCTCGGAACTGGACGACGTCAACGCCGAGCTCGACAAGCTGTCGCAGAACCTCGATATCCCGGCAGCGACGCCAGAGCCGCAGTTCACCGCCGAGGACGCGGCGCTGGAGCCCGAGCCGCTGGACGACCTGGACTTCGATTTCTTCTCCGGCGCGGACGAAGTGGCCACCAAGCTCGACCTGGCTCGCGCCTACATCGACATGGGGGACCATCAGGGCGCCCGTGACATCCTCGACGAAGTGGTCAAGGACGGCGACGACAGTCAGCGCCAGGAAGCCAACGAGATGCTCTCGCGCCTGGTCTGAGGCGACGTAGCACAGCGCGGGGCAAGCCCACTCCCACAGAACACGTGGGAGCGGGCTTGCCCCGCGATCATTTCGGCCTCCGCGCGGTTTGCCGGTATACTCCCGTCTTTCGTTTCAGCATCAGGTTTGCCGCTCTTGGACATCATCGACACCGCCGCCGCCGAGTCGGCCGCCGAAGGCTACACCCGCATCGCCCTGGGCGTGGAATACAAAGGCTCGCGCTACCGCGGCTGGCAACGCCAGGCCAGTGGCGTGCCCAGTGTCCAGCAGGCTCTGGAGCAGGCGCTGTCGACGGTGGCCAACGAGCCGATCTCGGTGATCTGCGCCGGGCGTACCGATGCCGGCGTCCATGGCTGCGGGCAGATCGTGCATTTCGACACCCGCGCCGTGCGCGACGAGCGCGCCTGGACCCTGGGCACCAACTTCAACCTGCCCCACGACATCAGCGTGGTCTGGTCGGCGCCCATGCCGGCGCACTTCCATGCCCGCTTCAAGGCCACCGCGCGGCGCTATCGCTACGTCATCTACAACGATCCGATCCGCCCGGCGCACCTGGCCGAGGAAGTGACCTGGAATCACCGCCCGCTGGACGTCGAGCGCATGGCCGAGGCCGCGCAGTATCTGCTGGGGACCCATGATTTCAGCGCCTTCCGCGCCAGCCAGTGCCAGGCCAAGTCGCCGATCAAGCACATCCACCACCTGCGCGTGACCCGCCACGGGCGGATGATCGTGCTGGACGTGCGCGCCACCGCGTTCCTGCACCACATGGTGCGCAACATCGCCGGCGTGCTGATGACCATCGGCGCCGGCGAGCGTCCGGTGGCGTGGGCCCGCGAGGTGCTGGAAGGGCGCAACCGCCGTGACGGTGGGGTGACCGCGCACCCTTACGGCCTCTACCTGGTGCAGGTGGAGTATCCGGAAGAATACGCGCTGCCGCAGCGTTACATCGGCCCACACTTTCTTACCGGCTACGAGGCGCTGGCGGACTGACGGGGCACGGGTCATTTGCTACCATCGACGCTTTCCCGATCACCCAAGGTTCGCCGTCCATGAGCAACGTTCGCAGCAAGATCTGCGGGATTACCCGTATCGAGGACGCCCTGGCCGCGGTCGAGGCCGGCGCCGACGCCCTCGGTTTCGTCTTCTATGCGAAAAGTCCGCGGGCGGTGGACGTGCGCCAGGCGCGGGCGATCATCGACGCGCTACCGCCGTTCGTGACCACCGTGGGGTTGTTCGTCAATGCCTCGCGCTGCGAGCTCAACGAGATCCTCGAAGTGGTTTCCCTGGACCTGCTACAGTTCCACGGCGATGAAGCCCCGGCCGATTGCGAGGGCTACCACCGCCCCTGGATCAAGGCCCTGCGGGTGCGCCCCGGGGATGACCTGGAGGCCGCCTGCCAGCACTACGCCGGCGCCCGCGGCATCCTGCTGGATGCCTACGTGCCGGGCGTGCCGGGAGGAACCGGTGAGGCCTTCGACTGGTCATTGATTCCGCAGCGCCTGAGCAAGCCGATCATCCTTGCTGGTGGCCTGTCGGCCGACAATGTCGCCGAGGCCATTCGCCAGGTGCGCCCGTACGCGGTGGATGTCAGTGGCGGCGTGGAGCAGGCCAAGGGCATCAAGGAAGCAGCAAAGATCGAAGCCTTCATGCAGGCGGTGAAGCAGGCGTGAACGCGGATGTGACGGCTGGGCGCGCGCCATCGTCCATAGCTTTCGCAGCCCGGTGCTGCCAGGTCGCGCCAGAGCGCGGGGCATGCCGGGGAAGAATTGGAGGTGGGGCGGTTTTAGCCGGCCCATCGTCGCTTTACAGAAGAATTTGAGCTCAAGGGCAGGGCGGGGCCGCGCAGGTCTCCCCGGCCAATACTGGAGAAAGCAAGCATGAGCAACTGGTTGGTAGACAAACTGATCCCATCGATCATGCGTTCCGAGGTGAAGAAGAGCTCGGTGCCGGAAGGGCTGTGGCACAAGTGCCCGTCCTGCGAAGCCGTGCTGTATCGCCCGGAGCTGGAAAAGACCCTCGACGTCTGCCCTAAGTGCAACCACCACATGCGTATCGGCGCCCGCGCGCGCATCGATATCTTCCTCGATCCAGAAGGCCGTGCCGAGCTGGGCGCCGATCTGGAGCCGGTCGACCGCCTGAAGTTCCGTGATGGCAAGAAGTACAAGGACCGCCTGACCGCCGCGCAGAAGCAGACCGGCGAGAAGGACGCGCTGATCTCCATGAGCGGCACCCTGATGGGCATGCCGATCGTGGTCAGTGCCTTCGAGTTCTCCTTCATGGGCGGCTCCATGGGTGCCATCGTCGGTGAGCGTTTCGTGCGCGCCGCCAACTACGCCCTGGAAAACCGCTGCCCGATGGTCTGCTTCTCCGCTTCCGGCGGCGCGCGCATGCAGGAAGCGCTGATTTCGCTGATGCAGATGGCCAAGACCTCCGCCGTGCTGGCGCGCCTGCGCGAAGAAGGCATTCCGTTCATCTCGGTACTGACCGACCCGGTCTACGGCGGCGTTTCGGCCAGCCTGGCGATGCTCGGCGACGTGATCGTCGGCGAACCGAAGGCGCTGATCGGCTTCGCCGGCCCGCGCGTGATCGAGCAGACCGTGCGCGAGAAACTGCCCGAAGGCTTCCAGCGCAGCGAGTTCCTGCTGGAGCACGGCGCCATCGACCTGATCATCTCCCGTGAGGAGCTGCGTCCGCGCCTGGCTCGCCTGCTGGCGCAGATGACCGGCCAGCCGACTCCGGAAGCGGCCAAAGAGGTCGCCGCGGTCGCGTGATGAACCAGCGCAGCCTGGGCGACTGGCTCGCCTACCTCGAACAGTTGCACCCCTCGGCCATCGACATGGGCCTGGAGCGCTCGCAACAGGTGCTGGCGCGCCTGGGGCTGGGCAAGCTGGCGCCGCGGGTGGTGACGGTGACCGGCACCAATGGCAAGGGCTCGACCTGCGCCTTCGTGGCCGCGTTGCTGCGCGCCCAGGGGCTCAAGGTCGGGGTGTACAGTTCGCCGCACCTGCTGCGTTACAACGAACGGGTGCTGATCGAAGGCCGCGAGGCCAGCGATGAGTGCCTGTGTGAGGCGTTCGCCGCGGTGGAAGCGGCACGCGGCGAAATCTCGCTGACCTATTTCGAAATGGGCACCTTGGCGGCGTTCTGGTTGTTCAAGCAGTCCGCGCTGGACGCGGTGGTGCTCGAGGTCGGCCTGGGTGGCCGGTTGGACGCGGTCAACCTGATGGATGCGGATGTGTCGCTGGTCACCAGTATCGGCGTCGACCACATCGACTACCTGGGTGACAGCCGCGAGTCGGTAGCCTACGAAAAGGCGGGGATCTTCCGCCAGGGCAAGCCTGCGCTGTGCGGTGACCTGGATCCGCCGCAGCCTTTGCTGGACAAGGTACGCGAGTTGGATTGCCCGTTCTTCCTGCGCGGGCGTGATTTTGACCTGGATAGCAGTGCCGAACACTGGCATTGGCGTGGTCGCCAGCTCGATGGTTCGCCTGTGGAGTTGCGCGACCTGCCGTTGCTCGACCTGCCCATGGAGAATGCCGCCCTGGCCTTGCAGGCTTTCCTGCTGATGGGCCTGCCGTGGGATGCCGGCACGGTTCGCCAGGCCTTGCTGGATACGCGTATCACCGGTCGTCTCGACCGGCGCGAGCTGCTGCTGCGTGGCAAGCGCGTGGAGCTGCTGCTGGATGTCGGTCACAACCCGCACGCTGCCGAGTACCTGGCCCGCCGCCTGGCGGCGCGCCCGGTGAAGGGGCGGCGCCTGGCGGTGTTCGGCCTGTTGGCCGACAAGGACCTGGCCGGTGTGCTCGCGCCGCTGCGCGACCAGGTCGCCGATTGGGCGGTGGCGCCGCTGGACACGCCGCGCAGTCGCCCTGCCGCGGAGCTGGCGGATGCCTTGACGAACCTCGGTGCGACGGTGAAGTCTTACGCCAGTGTCGCGGCTGCCCTCGAAGGGCAGTGCGCCCAGGCGACGGCGGATGACCAGATCCTGCTGTTCGGTTCGTTTTTCTGCGTCGGCGAGGCCCTGGCCTGGCTCGAGCGGCAGGTCCCCGAGGATGGAGTAGATGGCAGTGCTGGATAAAGGGATGAAGCAGCGCATGGTCGGTGCGCTGGTGCTGGTGGCGCTGGCGGTGATCTTCCTGCCGATGTTGTTCACTCGCGAGGACGAGCTGCGCCAGGTGCGTGTCGAGGCGCCGGAGGCGCCGGCCATGCCCAGCCTGCCCCAGGTTCAGGTGGAGCCTGTCCAGGTGCCAGAACCTCAGGCGTTGCCGGAGCAGAACGAGCAGCCGCCGGTGGTGGTCGACGAGTCCACGGCGCCGGTGACGGCGCCGAGCCAGCCCATCGCGCCGGTAGTGACCGTGGCGCCGCCCGCGCAGCCCAAGCCACAGACGCCAGTGTCGACGCCGCCGGTGGCCAAGGTGGAGGCGCGTCCTGTGCCTGCGCCCGCCGCTCCTGCCGCCAAACCAGCCGCGCCGTCGAAGATCGACGCCAACGGCCTGCCGGTGAGCTGGTCGATCCAACTGGCCAGCCTGTCCAATCGGGCTGGTGCCGAGAACCTGCAGAAGACCCTGCGCAGCCAGGGCTACAACGCCTATATCCGTTCGGCGGACGGCATGAACCGGGTATTCGTCGGGCCGCTGATCGAGCGTGCCGAGGCCGAGCGTCTGCGTGATGTGATCAATCGCCAGCAGAACCTCAAAGGCATCGTGGTGCGCTTCCAGCCGGAGCGTGGCTGAGTTCATCTCTGGACATGCACGTCCCCCTGTAGGAGCGGCCTTGTGTCGCGAAAGGGTGCTCCTACAGCAGTCCGCAAAGCTGTCCCCAGAGTCAGTCCGCAGCCCTTCAAACACCTGACATTCCGCTTACCCCAAGCCTCCTTGCTCTGGTAAAATGCGCCGCCTCAAACGTCGGCAGGCAACACCGTGGCATTTACCTGGGTTGATTGGGCGATCATCGCGATCGTCGCCATTTCATCACTGATCAGTCTCAAGCGCGGCTTCGTCAAGGAAGCCTTGTCCCTGCTCATCTGGATTGTCGCCGGTGCGGTGGCCTGGATGTTCGGCGGGTCGCTTTCGCAGTACCTTGAAAGCTATATCCAGACGCCGTCCGCGCGAGTCATCGCCGGCTGCGCGATTCTTTTCGTCGCCACGCTACTGGTCGGGGCGATGCTCAATTTCCTCATCGGCGAGCTGATCCGCGTGACCGGGCTGTCCGGTACCGATCGCTTCCTCGGCATGGCCTTCGGCGCCGCGCGCGGGGGCTTGCTGGTGGTGGTGGCGGTCGGGCTGTTGAGCCTGGGGCCGGTGCAACAGGATCCGTGGTGGCAGGAATCGCGCCTGATACCACAATTTCTATTGGTAGCCGACTGGTCGAAGAACCTCATACTCGGGTTCACCGGCCAGTGGATGTCCAGTGGGGTCAGCGCACCCGTTGACCTTCCGTTCAAGGAGCAGCTGCTCGGGCCGACCAAGCCGTGAGCGCTCTTCACTCAAGTTTCATCAAAGTAGGGGTTGCGTCGCATGTGTGGCATCGTCGGTATCGTCGGTAAGTCGAACGTCAATCAGGCGCTGTATGACGCGCTAACCGTGCTCCAGCACCGCGGCCAGGACGCTGCCGGTATCGTGACCAGCCACGATGGCCGGTTGTTCCTGCGCAAGGATAACGGCCTGGTGCGCGACGTTTTCCAGCAGCGCCACATGCAGCGTCTGGTCGGCAGCATCGGCATCGGTCACGTGCGTTACCCGACCGCCGGCAGCTCCACCTCGGCCGAGGCGCAGCCGTTCTACGTCAACTCGCCGTACGGCATCACCCTGGCGCACAACGGCAACCTGACCAACGTCGAGCAGTTGGCCAAGGAGATCTACGAGTCCGACCTGCGTCACGTCAACACCAACTCCGACTCCGAAGTGCTGCTGAACGTGTTCGCCCATGAACTGGCCGTGCGCGGCAAGCTGCAACCGACCGAGGAAGACGTGTTCGCCGCGGTTTCCCACGTGCACAGCCGCTGCGTCGGCGGCTACGCGGTGGTGGCGATGATCACCGGCTACGGCATCGTCGGCTTCCGCGACCCCAACGGCATCCGTCCGGTGGTGTTCGGCCAGCGTCACACCGACGAAGGCGTCGAGTACATGATCGCTTCGGAAAGCGTGGCCTTGGACGTGCTCGGCTTCACCCTGATCCGCGACCTGGCGCCGGGCGAGGCGGTGTACATCACCGAAGGTGGCCAGCTGTTCACCAAGCAGTGCGCCGAGAGCCCGAAACTGCAGCCGTGCATCTTCGAGCACGTCTACCTGGCCCGCCCTGATTCGATCATGGACGGCGTCTCGGTGTACAAGGCGCGCCTGCGCATGGGCGAGAAGCTGGCCGAGAAGATCCAGCGCGAGCGCCCGGACCACGACATCGACGTGGTCATCCCGATCCCCGACACCAGCCGCACCGCGGCGCTGGAACTGGCCAACCATCTGGGCGTCAAGTTCCGCGAAGGCTTCGTCAAGAACCGCTACATTGGGCGGACCTTCATCATGCCCGGCCAGGCCGCGCGCAAGAAATCGGTACGCCAGAAGCTCAACGCCATCGAGCTGGAGTTCCGCGGCAAGAACGTGATGCTGGTGGACGACTCGATCGTGCGCGGCACCACCTGCAAGCAGATCATCCAGATGGCCCGCGAGGCCGGCGCCAAGAACGTCTACTTCTGCTCCGCGGCCCCCGCGGTGCGCTACCCCAACGTCTACGGCATCGACATGCCGAGCGCTCATGAGCTGATCGCCCACAACCGTACCACCGAGCAGGTGGCCGAGTTGATCGGCGCCGACTGGCTGATCTACCAGGACCTCCCGGACCTGATCGAATCGGTTGGTGGCGGCAAGATCAAGATCGAGCATTTCGATTGCGCGGTGTTCAACGGTGAGTATGTCACCGGCGATATCGACGAAGCCTACCTCGATCGCATCGAGCAGGCCCGTAACGACCTGGCCAAGGTGAAGAACCAGGCGGTCAGCGCGATCATCGACCTGTACAACAACTGATTTGGGAGCGACGGCATGACCGATCAATGGGATGCCGGTCGACTGGACAGTGACCTCGAGGGTGTCGGTTTCGACACCCTGGCGGTGCGCGCCGGTCAGAACCGTACACCGGAGGCCGAGCACAGCGAAGCGCTGTTCCTGACCTCCAGCTATGTCTTCCGCACGGCCGCCGATGCCGCCGCGCGCTTTGCCGGCGAAACGCCGGGCAACGTCTATTCGCGCTACACCAACCCGACCGTGCGTGCCTTCGAGGAGCGCCTGGCGGCCATGGAAGGCGCCGAGCAGGCCGTGGCCACCTCCACCGGCATGGCGGCGATCCTCGCCGTGGTCATGTCGCTGTGCAGCGCTGGCGACCATGTGCTGGTGTCGCAGAGCGTATTCGGCTCGACCATCAGCCTGTTCGAGAAGTACTTCAAGCGTTTCGGCGTGCAGGTGGACTACGTGCCGCTGGTCGACCTGAACGGCTGGGAAAAGGCCATCAAGGCCAACACCAAGCTGCTGGTCGTCGAGTCGCCGTCCAACCCGTTGGCCGAACTGGTGGACATCACCGCACTGGCCGAGATCGCCCATGCCCGTGGCGCCATGCTGGTGGTGGACAACTGCTTCAGCACTCCGGCCTTGCAGCAACCGCTCAAGCTCGGCGCCGACATCGTGTTCCACTCGGCGACCAAGTTCATCGACGGCCAGGGCCGTTGCATGGGCGGCGTGGTGGCCGGACGCAGCGAGCAGATGAAGGAAGTGGTGGGCTTTCTGCGCACCGCCGGCCCGACCCTCAGCCCGTTCAACGCCTGGGTCTTCACCAAGGGCCTGGAGACCCTCAAGCTGCGCATGCGCGCCCACTGCGAGAGCGCCCAGGCGCTGGCCGAGTGGCTCGAGCAGCAGGACGGCATCGAGAAGGTCCACTATGCCGGCCTGCCGAGCCATCCGCAGCATGAACTGGCCAAGCGCCAGATGAGCGGCTTCGGCGCGGTGGTCAGCTTCGAGGTCAAGGGTGGCAAGGAAGGCGCCTGGCGTTTCATCGACGCCACCCGGGTGATCTCCATCACCACCAACCTCGGCGACAGCAAAACCACCATCGCCCACCCGGCCACCACCTCCCACGGACGTCTGACGCCACAGGAGCGCGAGGCGGCGGGTATCCGTGACGGCCTGGTGCGCGTGGCGGTTGGCCTGGAAGACGTGGCCGACCTGCAAGCCGATCTGGCCCGCGGCCTGGCGGCGCTGTGATCGACTGGAAGAGTGGCGAACCCGGCCATAACGGCCGGGTAGCCCTGGTAACCGGTGCCGCCCGCGGCATCGGCCTGGGCATCGCCGCCTGGTTGATCTGCGAGGGGTGGCAGGTGGTGCTCAGCGATCTTGATCGCCCGCGCGGCACCAAGGTCGCCAAGGCCCTGGGCGATAACGCCTGGTTCATCACCATGGACGTGGCCGACGAGGCCCAGGTCAGTGCCGGGGTGTCCGAGGTGCTCGGGCAGTTCGGCCGGCTGGATGCGCTGGTGTGCAACGCGGCGATCGCCAATCCGCACAACCAGACCCTGGAAAGCCTGTCCCTGGCTCAATGGAACCGGGTACTGGCAGTCAACCTCAATGGCC
Organism: Pseudomonas sp. DrBHI1; assembly: GCF_002205115.1. Lineage (NCBI taxonomy): Bacteria > Pseudomonadati > Pseudomonadota > Gammaproteobacteria > Pseudomonadales > Pseudomonadaceae > Pseudomonas > Pseudomonas sp. DrBHI1. The sequence goes on along the minus strand of NZ_NIBE01000133.1, from coordinate 47,211 downwards.
CGATGCTGCTGGCCAAGCATTGCGCACCTTACCTGCGCGCCCATGGCGGCGCGATCGTCAACCTGACCTCCACCCGCGCCCGGCAGTCCGAGCCGGACACCGAGGCCTATGCCGCCAGCAAGGGTGGCCTGGTCGCCTTGACCCACGCCCTGGCCATGAGCCTGGGGCCGGAGATCCGCGTCAATGCGGTGAGCCCGGGTTGGATCGATGCCCGTGACCCTTCGCAGCGACGCGCCGAGCCTTTGACCGAGGCCGACCATGCCCAGCATCCGACGGGCAGGGTAGGGACGGTCGAAGATGTGGCTGCGCTGGTGGCGTGGTTGCTGTCGCGTCAGGCGGGGTTTGTCACTGGCCAGGAGTTCGTGGTCGATGGTGGGATGACCCGCAAGATGATCTACAACTGAGCTGTAACCTGTTGAGATGTAAGAGAAAGGGGCGATAGCCCCTTTTTTGTCGGTTGTGCCGGCCTTGTGGCGGCGCAAGCCCGCTCTCACGCTGTGAGCATCTGGTTGCAGGAGCGGGCCTGCCCCGCGATGAGGTCGGCAAGAGCAACCGGCTTTTTTGCCCTTTTTGAAAAAAACTTCAATGGGGGTATTGACTTAGCATCGGTACCTGCGTAAATTTCGCGGCCTCAGCGAAGCAAACGCAACAAGCAACATCGCGGGGGTGATTAGCTCAGCCGGGAGAGCATCTGCCTTACAAGCAGAGGGTCGGCGGTTCGATCCCGTCATCACCCACCACTTCCTGAGACGTTCCTAGTCCAGTGGTTTCGAAAGAAACACGTTGGCAGAGAGGAACAGGACGCAAGTCCAGCTATGCGCGGCGGTAGTTCAGTCGGTTAGAATACCGGCCTGTCACGCCGGGGGTCGCGGGTTCGAGTCCCGTCCGCCGCGCCATTTTTCTCCAGATGGGTGCTTGCACCGGTCTGAGGCCACAAGGCCAGATCCCAGTTTCAATCAGGCGCAAGCCTGAACGATACGCAGCGGTAGTTCAGTCGGTTAGAATACCGGCCTGTCACGCCGGGGGTCGCGGGTTCGAGTCCCGTCCGCTGCGCCATCTTCTGCCAAGAGCCCCATGAACGCTCAAGGCAAAACAGAAAAGGCGATATCAAAGTCGCTTTTTTTGTGCCTGGCTTTCGCGCAATAGCGCTTGAAAGCTCAGATCCCAGTTTCAATCGGGTGCAAGCCCGAACGATACGCAGCGGTAGTTCAGTCGGTTAGAATACCGGCCTGTCACGCCGGGGGTCGCGGGTTCGAGTCCCGTCCGTTGCGCCATCTTTGCCTCAAGGTCCTTTGAACACCTTGAAGCTACGAAAAAGCGACCTTAGGGTCGCTTTTTTCATTTCAGCGCCTTGCACGGTCACGGGCAAGGATTTACACCAAGCTGACAGAGTCTTCACCGATCAATGGTTTCAGCCACTGATCGATGTGTTGCACAATACGCCCCATTCGTTTCTTCCCGGAATTGGCAATGTCTAGATCAACCGTCTATGGCGCGCTCGGGCTGGCCCTCGTGCTGGCGGGTGTGTCCGGCTGTTCCTCGAAAAAGGCCGCCGTCTACGAGCACGAGAACTTCGATGACTCGGGCACCTTCTCCCGCAGTTTCGCCACCAGCGAGGCGGGCTCCTGCGAGGCGGCGCGGCGCGCGCTGCTCAGTCAGGGCTACATCATCACCAGCAGCGACGCCAACCAGGTCGCCGGCAACAAGAGCTTCCAGCAAAACGCCGAGAACCACTTGCAGATCAGCTTCAACATCACCTGCGTGCCGGACATGAGCGACAAACAGCGCTCGACCATGTTCGCCAACGCCCTGCAGGACCGCTACACCCTGAAGAAATCCAACACCTCCGCCAGTCTTGGCGTCGGTGTGCTGGGTTCGGTGTCGATGCCGATCGGCTCCACCGACGACTCCATGGTCAAGGTCGCCAGCGAGACGGTCACCGCCGCACAGTTCTACGACCGATACTTCGCCCTGGTGGAAAGCTACCTGCCGAAGCCGAAGAAGCCAGAGAAGACCGAACCTGCCGCCGAGCCAAAGGTGGAAAAACCGGCCGCCGACCTGGGCTTGCCGGAGCCTGCGCCCGCTGCCCTGGCGCCCGCGCCGCAGCCTGCCGCGCCGGTCGCCGAGAGCGTGGAAGAGGCTCCGGCCCCGACTCCGGTTGCCGCCGCGCCTGTCGCGGCTCCAGCGGCTCCCGTACCGGCCAGCGAAGCCCCGGCGGCCCCGATTGTGGACGATAGCAAGGGCTCGCAGCCCATCGCGCCGCCCGGCGAGCCAACTCCGATCCAGGTACAGCAGGACGCGCCGGCCGCAGAGCAGGCGCCGGCGCCACTCTGACGCGTCGATAACTTCCCGGGCGCCTGCTACGTTTATCGTTCATAGGGTTGTAATCATTCTGTCATTTCGCTGGCTTAGGTTGGCGCAATGACTGAAGAACAATGAATGAAGGGGCGTAAAGATGGACGATTATCAGGAAGAACTGCTCGAATTCCAGGCCTATGAACTGGACCTGCCAGAACCTGCCGACGACGCCACCGAGCTTTAACCCACCTGCCGCTGATGGCGGCGAAATTCCCCCGGTGTCAGCCCCGTCCAGCGCTTGAATGCGCGCTGGAAGGCCTCGGCCGAGGCGAACCCCAACAGATAGGCGATCTCGCCGAAGGCCAGCTCCGTGTCGCGGATATAGGTCTCGGCCAGATCGCGACGTGTGTCGTTGAGCAGGTTGCGAAAGCGCGTGCCTTCCTCGGCCAGTTTGCGGCGCAAGGTCCAGGTCGGCAGTTGCAGGTGTCGCGCCACTTCTTCCAGATCCGGCTCGCGCCCACCGTTCAACAGTGGCCCCAGCAGGTGAGTGATGCGTTCGCCCAAGCTGCGCACGCGGGTGCGCTGGGCCAGTTCCGCCTCGCACAACTGCAGCAGGTGTTGCCAGGTGCTGGGGCAGTGCTGCGGGTTGGGCAGGGCCAGGGTGGCCTGGCTTAGGCGCAACTGGTTGGCCGTGGCGCCGAAATGCACCGGGCCTGCGCACAGGCTTTGGTACTGCGCGACGTAGGCAGGGGCGTCGAACTCGATTTCCAGGCGCTCGGCCTGCACCGGCCTGGCCGCCAGGGCGCCGAGCTGGGCCAGCCAGCCAGCGAGCAGGGAGTCGACCACGAAGCGGTTGTAGTCGTTGTAGGGGCTGATGGAGTAGAACCGCAGCCAGGCGCCCTGGGCGTCTTCGTGAAAGCTCGACTGGCCCCGGTAGTTGGCGGCATACAGTGGCTCAAAGCGCAGCAGGGTGCGGGCGGCGTCGCCGAGGGTCGGGGCCTGGGCGGCGGCGACGCCGGCGAGCCCGGCCTGGGCCAGGCGGCTCAGGCGGCCCATGTGCAGGCCTAGCGCTGGCTCGGCAGAAAGGGCAATCGCCGCGTGCCCCAGGTGCATGTAGCGCGGGATCGACAACCGCGCACCCGGCTCGGCCAGGCGCCTGGCGTCGAGGCCATAGCGCAGCAGCAGGGGGTGTGGATCGTGACCGAGTGCCGTCAGCGCCTCGGCCAGGGGCTGGACGAAACCTACCGACAGTTCACCCAGGCGTACGCGGGGGCGGGGCATGTCGTCACAGCCACAGGTTGAGCAGGCGCGCGCCGTGGCTGTCGTTGCCGACCCACAACATGCCGCCCTGGCTGGCGAAACCCTGCCCATCGCTGCCCAGCTCCCAGAACTGGCCGCGCATGAACACGCTCATGCTCGGGGTGCTGGCGTTGGCGGCCAGGGGCAGTTGCTGCCAGGCGCGCTGTTCGCTGACGGCTCCGCGCTGCAGGGGCAAATCGGCGGCCTGGGCCTGATGGCGGTTGCCACGCCAGGGCGCCTGCCAGCTCTGCTTGCCGCTGAGGAACACCGGATTGGCGACCAGCTGCACCGATTGCGCGGTCAGTTGCCGGTAGTTGGCGGGGTACCAGCTGTCGCTGCCGATCAGCACGCCCAAGCGTCCTGCGGGAGTCTGCAGTACCTGCAGCGGATGCTGCTGGCCGTCGTGGATGTAGCGCCGGCTTTCGCTGTCGGGGTACTGCTGGTGCTGGGGCTGCCCGAGCACCGAACCGTCGCTGGCGAATACCAGACTGCTGTTGTACAGCGGACCGTTGCCGATGCGCAGTACGCCGTTCTCCACATAGGGCGCGGGCAGGACGATGGAGCCGGCGACCAGGGTGATGCCAAACTCCCGGGCCAGGCTGCCGAACACCTGCTGGTAGTCGGCGGCCATCTGCGCGGCCTTCATGCGCAGGTGCGCGTCCGAGCGGCGATCGTCGCCGCTGGCGGCGAGCATCGCCAGGCCATAGCTCAGCGGGTTGCTCAGTTCCAGCCATTGCCAGGCCTCGTTGCGTCGGGTGACCTGGTACAGTTCGCGCTTCTCGCCCCGGGCCCACAACCATGTACCAATGTGCTCCGGCAACACCACCACGGTGCGCGGATTGACCAGGCCTTGGGCGCGGGCTTGTTCCAGGTAGGCTGAGAGCTTGCGGTGCAGGCGCGTGAGGTTCTGGTAGTCCCCCGGATACAGCAGCGGCTCGACACCCAGCAAGTTGCCGTGCTCGCCCGGCACGCCCTGGTTGAGGGCCAGCTCGATGCGCAGATCGGACAGGTAGTGACCTTCTGGACGCTGCAGGGTCCAGAAGCCGTAGCCGCAGAGGGCGGCAAGGATGACCAGCGCCAGGGCGCCGGCTAGCAGTTTTCGCATGGAGCGGTCCAGCACTGGGCAGTAGGAGTGCCCTAGGGTAGTCCTGCTGTACAGCAGGATCAATAAGTTGTCAGTTTCGATCATTGAGCGTGTTCAAACGCCTGTTTAATGTCGACCCCAGACAAACGACGGGCCCCGCCACGCTGTTGTAGAGACCTGGTAGAGGCGCCCGCATTCTGTGATCACGCCACCTGTGGAGTCCATCCATGGCTACCGACCGTTACCCGCACCTGCTGGCCCCTCTCGACCTGGGCTTCACCACTCTGCGCAACCGCACCCTGATGGGCTCGATGCACACCGGCCTGGAGGAACGCCCGGGCGGCTTCGAACGCATGGCCGCGTATTTCGCCGAACGCGCCCGTGGTGGCGTCGGGCTCATGGTCACCGGCGGCATCGCGCCCAACGATGAAGGCGGCGTGTACTCTGGTGCGGCCAAGCTCAGCACCGAGGAAGAGGCCGACAAGCATCGGATCGTCACCGAGGCGGTGCATGCCGCCGGTGGCAAGATCTGTCTGCAGATCCTCCACGCCGGGCGCTATGCCTACAGCCCGAAACAGGTGGCGCCCAGCGCCATCCAGGCGCCGATCAACCCGTTCAAGCCCAAGGAGCTGGACGAGGAGGGCATCGAGAAGCAGATCCGCGATTTCGTCACCTGCGCAAGCCTGGCCCTGCGCGCCGGCTATGATGGCGTCGAGATCATGGGGTCTGAAGGCTACTTCATCAACCAGTTCCTCGCCGCCCACACCAACCACCGCACCGACCGTTGGGGGGGCAGCTACGAGAACCGCATGCGACTGGCGGTTGAGATCGTGAGCCGGGTACGCGAAGCGGTGGGGCCGAACTTCATCATCATCTTCCGCCTGTCGATGCTCGACCTGGTCGAGGGCGGCAGCACCTGGGACGAGATCGAGCTGCTGGCCAAGGCCATCGAGCAGGCCGGCGCCACGTTGATCAACACGGGTATCGGCTGGCATGAGGCGCGCATCCCGACCATCGCCACCAAGGTGCCGCGCGCGGCGTTCAGCAAGGTCACCGCCAAGCTGCGCGGCGCGGTGAAAATCCCGCTGATCACCACCAACCGCATCAATACCCCGGAGGTGGCCGAGGCGGTGCTGGCGGAGGGCGATGCCGACATGGTCTCCATGGCCCGACCGTTCCTGGCCGATCCTGACTTCGTCAACAAGGCCGCTGCTGGCCGTGGCGACGAGATCAACACTTGCATCGGCTGCAACCAGGCCTGCCTGGACCACACCTTCGGCGGCAAGCTGACCAGCTGCCTGGTCAACCCGCGGGCTTGCCATGAGACCGAGCTCAACTACCTGCCGGTACGGGCAGTCAAGCGTATCGCGGTGGTCGGCGCTGGTCCTGCGGGCCTGGCAGCCGCCACCGTGGCCGCCGAGCGCGGTCATGAAGTGACGTTGTTCGATGCTGCCGCTGAGATCGGTGGGCAGTTCAACGTGGCCAAGCGCGTGCCGGGCAAGGAGGAGTTCTACGAGACCCTGCGTTATTTCCGCAACAAGGTGAAGTCCACGGGTGTCGACCTGCGCCTGAATACCCGTGTCGATGTGGCTGCGCTGGTGTCCGGCGAGTTCGACGAGATTATCCTGGCCACGGGCATCGCTCCGCGCACGCCGGCCATTCCCGGTATCGACAACGCCAAGGTGCTGAGCTACCTGGATGTGCTGCTGGAGCGCAAGCCGGTGGGCGAGCGGGTGGCGGTGATCGGTGCCGGTGGCATTGGTTTCGATGTGTCCGAGTACCTGGTGCACAAGGGCGTGGCCACCAGCCAGGACCGCGAGGCGTTCTGGAAGGAGTGGGGCATCGATACGCGTTTGGAGGCTCGTGGTGGTGTGGCCGGGATCAAGGCCGAGCCTCATGCGCCGGCGCGCCAGGTGTACCTGCTGCAGCGCAAGAAGACCAAGGTTGGCGACGGCCTGGGCAAGACCACCGGCTGGATTCATCGCACGGGGCTGAAGAACAAGCAGGTGCAGATGCTCAACAGCGTCGAGTACCTGAGCGTGGACGATGCTGGCCTGCATGTGCGGGTTGGCGAGGGCGAGCCGCAGTTGCTGGCGGTGGACAACATCGTCATCTGCGCTGGCCAGGATCCGCTGCGCGAGTTGCATGATGGCCTTGTTGCGGCCGGGCAGTCGGTGCACCTGATCGGTGGCGCTGACGTGGCGGCGGAGCTTGATGCCAAGCGGGCGATTAATCAAGGGTCGAGGTTGGCGGCGGAACTGTGATTGCTTGAATTGGTGATTAGCCAACTTTCACAGTTGAGGTGGTGATATACCTTTCCTGTGGAGGTTGGCTTGTCAGTGAGTGACTGTAACTGAAGAAGCATTGCCAGTAGTCTCCACTTACTCCATGTATCCGGCAACGGCAACGGCAACGGCAACGGCAACGGCAACGGCAACGGCAACGGCAACAGGCGACTAAGAACGACATCGCCATTCTGTGCGTTCGTCGGCGCGCCGACTCAAACATCGAGCGTTTCTCTGTCACGCAACTGTATTGTTGACTATTCTGCGATCTGTCCCAGTACACTTCGTAACTGTTACGGTATTCTGCCTCGGCAGTGAGTCGCACAAGAACAACGATCCCGTCCGCGCTTCGAGAACACGCCATGACCAACCTGCTGCTGTACCAGCGTATTGCCCAGCAACTGGCCGATGATATCCGTCGGGGTGTCTACCAGCCGGGTGAGCGGGTGCCGTCGGTACGCAAGATGAGCGCCCAGCTCAATGTCAGCCACGCCACCGTGCTGCAGGCCTATGCCAATCTCGAGGACCAGGGCCTGATCCGCGCCCGGCCGCAGTCGGGCTACTATGTCCACCAGACCCCGGCGCTGACGGCGCAGACCCCGGATATTGCCCGGGTCGAACGCCCCGGCCTGGTCACCCGGGCCAGCATCATCCAGCAGGTGCTGGTCGAGGCGCGGCGCGATGGCGTCTTCCCCTTCGGCGCGGCGGTACCCCATGTCGACTATCTGCCCGTACGCGCCCTGCACCAGCAGCTGGCCAAGGTGACGCGCTTCCATAGCCCGCGTGCCTTCAGCTACATGTTCAGCCCCGGCTTCGAGCCGTTGCGTCGGCAGATCGCCATCCGCATGCGCGATGCCGGTGTGCTGGTCGATCCCCGTGAAGTGGTGGTGACCCATGGTTGTGTCGATGCCCTGCAGATGGCGCTGCGGGTCCTGACCCGGCCGGGCGACCTGATCGCGGCCGAGTCGCCCACTTACTATGGGCTGTTGCAGCTGGCCGACCTGCTCGGGCTCAAGGTCATCGAGATCCCCAGCGATCCGTCTACCGGCATTAGCCTGGAGGCGCTGCAGTTGGCCGCCAATCAGTGGTCGATCAAGGCCCTGGTGCTGACGGCGCGGCTGAGCAATCCGCTGGGTGGCACCATTCCCGAAGAGCGGCAGAAGCAATTGCTGCGCCTGGCCTCGGATTTCGACATCCAGATCGTGGAGGACGATATCTACGGCGAGCTGATGTTCGAGCAGGGGCGCACCAAGGCGCTCAAGGCGTTCGATCGGTTGGATCGGGTGATCTACTGCTCGAGCTTCTCCAAGACCCTGTCGCCGGGGGTAAGGGTCGGCTGGATGATCGCTGGGCGCTATCAGGACGAGATCCAGCGCCTGCAGACCTTCACCACCCACTCGGCGTGCAGCGTCACGCAGATGGCGGTGGCCGCCTACCTGGAGAATGGTGGCTACGATCGGCATTTGCGCTTCATCCGACAGGAGTACCGCAAGAACCTCAGCGCTTACCAGCTGGCGGTGCAGCAGCACTTCCCGGAAGGCACGCAGATGACCCGGCCCACCGGTGGCTTCATTCTCTGGGTTAGTCTGCCGGGGCGGGTCAATACCCAGGAATTGCATGTGCGGGCGCTGGAGCAAGGCATTAGCATCGCCCCCGGGCTGATCTTCAGCAATACCGAGCAGTTCAACCACTGTATCCGCCTCAATTGCGGCATTCCCTGGAATCGCGAGGCAGAGCGCGCAGTGATGACGCTGGGCCTGCTGGCCCAGCAATTGTGCCGAGATCCGAACGGCGTGCTGTTGTAGGCTTGTCAGACGTGTCGGGAACAGGGAGCATACGCGTTTTACAGCTTGCGCTCCTGATGCCCATGAACCTGCTTCGCCCTCTCGTCATCGCCCTGTGTTTCGCCTTGCCCTGGCTGTCGGCCGGTGCGGTGCAGGCTGTCGAACCAGCAGCCAGGGCGCAGGGTGTGCACAAGCCGGCGAACAAAGCGTCCACCAAGGTCCCCGCCAAGCCGGTAGCCAAGGTCAAGCCCAAACCCAAACCCAAACCGAAGGCCAGGCCTGTCAGCAAGGCTGTCACCAAGCCGCTGCCTCAGCCGAAGGTCGACCTGAGCCTGCCAAAGGACATGGTCAAGCATCTCGAGCCGGATCTCGGTGGCGGGCCGGTGGTGCGCAAGCCGCTGCTGCCCTCGATGTTCCCCACCAAGCCCGAATCCGACAGCAGTCCGTTCCAGCTCAACGGCCGGCTGATCAGCAACGAAATGCAGTTGCAGCTGCGCAACGACAGTCGGCGGGATGTGGAAGGCGCGGCCATCGAATTCGAATTCCGCAACTGACTGCCGGGTCACGGGTGATTTCATCCGCCCGGCAATTTCAAACATATGTTTGAGCGGTTAGTATCCAGGGACGTTCGTCCCGTTTTGCTCCTGGGAGTCCTGTTGTCATGAAATGCCGCGAGGGTTGTGGTGCCTGCTGCATCGCCCCGTCCATCAGTTCGCCGATCCCTGGCATGCCGCAGGGCAAGCCGGCCGGAGAACGCTGCCTGCATCTGAATGTCGAAAACCTCTGTGCGCTGTTCGGCAAGCCCGAACGGCCGCAGGTGTGTGGCGGCTTCAAGGCGGAAGCGGACATCTGTGGCAACGACCGTGACGAAGCCATTCGCATCATTGGGTGGCTGGAGCAGATGACGGCGGCGTGACAGGTTGGATCCTCGACAACAAGGAACAAGATGATGAGATCGATCAAAGGTATTGCACTGCTGTGTGGCATGGGCGTCTTGCTGGCACCGACGGCCTGGGCTGAGAACTGGCAGGTGGCCAAGGACGAGGAGGGGATCAAGGTGTCCCTCAGCGAGGTGGCCGGCTCGAAATACAAGGCCTATCGCGGCGTGACCGTGATCAAGGCGCCGCTGGCCAAGGTCAAGGCGCTGCAGGAGGATGTGGTGGGGGCCTGCGCCTGGATTCACGAGTGCAAGTCGCAAAAGCTGCTCAAGAGCGAGGGTGACCAGAGCTGGACCTACACCCAGTTCAACACGCCCTGGCCGGTGACGCCACGGGATTCGATCCTGCATGTGACCACGGTCCAGGACGCCGATGGCAGTCTGACCCGCAAGCTCCAGGAGGAACCGAAGTATCTGCCGGAGGAAAAGGGCTTCGTGCGTGTCGCCCAGGTGGAAGGCTTCTGGAAGCTGGTGCCCAAGGGTGACAGCACCGAGGTGACCTACCAGGTGCACACCGAGCCGGGCGGCAGCGTGCCGTCGTGGCTGGCCAACAAGTTCGTGGTCGATGCGCCGTTCAATACCCTCAAGGGGTTGAAGGAGCGCGCCGAGAAGAACTAAAGGCCGCTCCCGCCGTGAGGAAAATCGCGTAAGCAACAAAAAAGGCTGCCCGAGGGCAGCCTTTTTGCGTTCAGCCGACAGGCTTACTTGCGGTCCTTCAGCTCAACGATGTCACGCTGCTCGTAGCCGGTGTACAGCTGGCGCGGGCGGCCAATCTTGTACGGGCCGGAGAGCATTTCCTTCCAGTGCGAGATCCAGCCCACGGTACGTGCCAGGGCGAAGATCACGGTGAACATGCTGGTTGGGATGCCGATGGCCTTGAGGATGATGCCCGAGTAGAAGTCGACGTTCGGGTACAGCGAGCGCTCGATGAAGTAAGGATCGGTCAGGGCGATCTCTTCCAGGCGCATGGCCAGTTCAAGCTGCGGATCGTTCTTGATGCCCAGCTCGCCCAGGACTTCGTCGCAGGTCTTCTTCATCACGGTGGCGCGCGGGTCGCGGTTCTTGTACACGCGGTGACCGAAGCCCATGAGCTTGAACGGATCGTTCTTGTCCTTGGCCTTGGCGATGAATTTGTCGATGTTCGAAACATCGCCGATTTCATCGAGCATGGTCAGTACGGCTTCGTTCGCGCCACCGTGGGCCGGGCCCCACAGCGCGGCAATGCCGGCGGCGATACAGGCGAACGGGTTGGCGCCCGAGGAGCCCGCCAGGCGCACGGTGGAGGTGGAGGCGTTCTGCTCGTGGTCGGCGTGGAGGATGAAAATCCGGTCCATCGCCTTGGCCAGCACCGGGCTGATCGGTTTGATCTCGCACGGGGTGTTGAACATCATGTGCAGGAAGTTCTCCGCGTACGACAAGTCGTTGCGCGGGTACATCATGGGCTGGCCCATGGAGTACTTGTAGACCATCGCGGCCAGGGTCGGCATCTTGGCGACCAGGCGAACCGCGGAGATTTCGCGGTGCTGCGGGTTATTGATGTCCAGCGAGTCGTGATAGAACGCCGACAGGGCACCGACCACGCCGCACATCACCGCCATCGGGTGGGCATCGCGACGGAAGCCGTTGAAGAACGACTTCAGTTGCTCGTGAACCATGGTGTGGTTCTTCACGGTGCTGACGAACTGGGCCTTCTGCTCGGCATTCGGCAGTTCGCCGTTGAGCAGCAGGTAGCAGGTCTCGAGGTAGTCCGATTGTTCGGCGAGCTGTTCGATCGGGTAGCCGCGGTGCAGCAGGACACCCTTGTCGCCGTCGATATAGGTGATCTTCGACTCGCACGAGGCGGTCGCCATGAAGCCGGGGTCGAAGGTGAAGTGGCCGGATGCCCCCAACCCGCGGACGTCGATAACATCGGGACCAACGGTGCCGGTTAAAATGGGCAGCTCGACGGGGGCAGCGCCCTCGATGATCAACTGCGCTTTTTTGTCAGCCATGTGGCCTCCTATTAATGCTTGAAATCATCAGACAGACCCCCCACGCAGGGCCCGCACCACTATAGAGGGATAAATTCGAATGTCAATTTGCCTAAAGGCTGGTTGAAACGCCCTCTGAGGCCTGGTTTTTCACGAAATTCTCGCCCGTTTACGCCTTTTGTTCACTAAAGGCAATGCGCTATTTGGGCGAGCCCCTCACGTTGTCATAAGCAGCCTAACTGTCTATACTCGGCAGCCGACTCCCAGGGGCTTTCAAGCCCGCCCTGCTGGGTGTCGTCGCTCTCCTGGGTGGTGGGTACCTGACCAGTACACTTACCAACAACTTTGCCCTGTTAGCTAGGGGCTCTTCAGTGTGAAAAAAGCCGTGAAAAGCCAACGACCTGTAAACCTAGACCTAAGGACCATCAAACTCCCGATCACCGCGTACACGTCCATTCTTCACCGTATCTCCGGCGTCATCCTGTTCCTCGGCCTTGCCATCATGCTGTACGCATTGAGCAAGTCGCTGGGTGGCGAGGAAGGCTTTGCCGAGGTGAAGGCGTGTCTGACCAGTCCGCTGGCCAAACTGGTGACCTGGGGCCTGCTGTCCGGCCTGCTGTATCACCTCGTGGCAGGTGTGCGCCACCTGATCATGGACATGGGCATCGGCGAGACGCTGGAAGGCGGCAAGCTGGGCTCGAAAATCGTGATCGTCATCTCCGTGGTGCTGATCGTTCTGGCAGGAGTTTGGGTATGGTAACTAACGTCACGAACCTGTCGCGTTCGGGCCTCTACGACTGGATGGCGCAGCGCGTCTCGGCGGTCGTTCTCGCGGCTTACTTCATCTTCCTGATCGGCTACCTCGCTGCCCACCCGGGCATCGACTACGCCCAGTGGCACGCTCTGTTCTCCAACAACGCGATGCGCATCTTCAGTCTGCTGGCCCTCGTTGCCCTGGGCGCTCACGCCTGGGTCGGCATGTGGACCATTGCCACCGACTACCTGACGCCGATGTCCTTCGGCAAGTCGGCGACTGCGATTCGTTTCCTGTTCCAGGCGGTATGCGGCGTAGCGATGTTCGCTTACTTCGTCTGGGGTGTGCAGATTCTCTGGGGTATCTGATTCATGGCTAACATTCCTACGATTTCCTTCGACGCCATCATCATTGGTGGCGGCGGCGCTGGCATGCGCGCAGCGCTGCAGCTGGCTCAAGGCGGCCACAAGACTGCCGTAGTCACCAAGGTGTTCCCGACCCGTTCGCACACCGTTTCCGCCCAGGGCGGCATCACCTGCGCCATCGCTTCGGCCGATCCGAACGACGACTGGCGCTGGCACATGTACGACACCGTCAAGGGCTCCGACTACATCGGTGACCAGGACGCGATCGAGTACATGTGTCAGGAAGGCCCGGCCGCGGTCTTCGAGCTGGACCACATGGGCCTGCCGTTCTCGCGTACCGAGACCGGCCGCATCTACCAGCGTCCGTTCGGTGGCCAGTCCAAGGACTTCGGTAAAGGTGGCCAGGCCGCCCGTACCTGCGCCGCTTCCGACCGTACCGGTCACGCGCTGCTGCACACCCTGTACCAGGGCAACCTGAAAGCAGGCACCACTTTCCTCAACGAGTACTACGCCGTCGACCTGGTGAAGAACCAGGACGGCGCTTTCGTCGGTGTGATCGCGATCTGCATCGAAACCGGCGAAACCATGTACATCAAGTCCAAGGCCACCGTATTGGCCACTGGCGGTGCAGGTCGTATCTACGCCTCCACCACCAACGCCCTGATCAACACCGGTGACGGTGTCGGCATGGCCCTGCGTGCCGGCGTGCCGGTGCAGGACATCGAGATGTGGCAGTTCCACCCGACCGGCATCGCCGGCGCCGGTGTACTGGTCACTGAAGGTTGCCGCGGTGAGGGTGGCTACCTGATCAACGCCCACGGCGAGCGCTTCATGGAGCGTTACGCGCCGAACGCGAAGGACCTGGCTGGCCGCGACGTGGTCGCCCGTTCCATGGTCAAAGAGATCATCGCCGGCAACGGCGTGGGCCCGAACAAGGACCACGTACTGCTGAAGCTGGACCACCTGGGCGAGGAAGTGCTGCACAGCCGCCTGCCAGGCATCTGCGAACTGTCCAAGACCTTCGCCCACGTCGACCCGGTGGTCGCGCCGGTGCCGGTCATCCCGACCTGCCACTACATGATGGGCGGCGTTGCCACCAACATTCATGGCCAGGCCATCACCATGGACGCCGAAGGCAACGACCACATCATTCCGGGCCTGTTCGCCGTAGGTGAAGTGGCGTGCGTATCGGTCCACGGCGCCAACCGCCTGGGCGGCAACTCGCTGCTCGACCTGGTGGTCTTCGGTCGCGCCGCCGGCCTGCACCTGGAAAAGGCGCTCAGCGACGGCGTCGAGTACCGCGATGCCAGCGACACCGACATCGACGTTGCCCTGAACCGCCTGAGCAAGCTCAACGAGCGCACCACCGGCGAAGACGTCGCCAGCCTCAAACGTGAACTGCAAAGCTGCATGCAGAACTACTTCGGTGTGTTCCGTACCGGCGAGTACATGCAGAAGGGTATCGAGCAGCTGGCTGGCCTGCGTGACCGCATCGCCAACGTCAAGATCAACGACAAGTCCCAGGCCTTCAACACCGCGCGTATCGAAGCGCTGGAGCTGCAGAACCTGCTGGAAGTCGCCGAAGCGACCGCCATTGCCGCTGAAGCCCGTAAAGAGTCCCGCGGCGCGCACGCCCGTGAAGACTTCGAAGACCGTGACGACGAGAACTGGCTGTGCCACACCCTGTACTACCCGGGTGAGAAGCGCGTCGCCAAGCGTGGCGTCAACTTTGCGCCGAAGACAGTTCCTGCCTTCGAACCGAAAGTCCGGACTTACTAAGGGTGGCCGCTATGTTGCAAGTCGAAGTTTATCGTTACAACCCGGACACCGATTCGGCGCCGAAGATGCAGACCTTCCAGGTCGACACCGGTGGCAAGGATCTGATGGTCCTGGACGTGCTGGCGCTGATCAAGGAGCAGGACGAGGGCTTCTCGTACCGTCGCTCCTGCCGTGAAGGCGTGTGCGGTTCCGACGGCATGAACATCAACGGCAAGAACGGCCTGGCGTGCATCACGCCGCTGTCTGCTGTCGTTAAAGGTAACAAGTTGGTCCTGCGTCCGCTGCCAGGCCTGCCGGTTATCCGTGACCTGGTCGTCGATATGAGCATCTTCTACAAGCAGTACGAGAAGGTGAAGCCGTTCCTGCAGAACGACACCCCGGCCCCGGCCATCGAGCGCCTGCAGTCGCCGGAAGATCGCGACAAGCTGGACGGTCTGTACGAGTGCATCCTGTGCGCCTGCTGCTCGACCTCCTGCCCGTCGTTCTGGTGGAACCCGGACAAGTTCCTGGGCCCCGCCGCACTGCTGCAGGCCTACCGTTTCCTGGCCGACAGCCGCGACACCAAGACTCAGGAGCGCCTGGCGTCCCTGGATGACCCGTTCAGCGTGTTCCGCTGCCGCGGGATCATGAACTGCGTGAACGTTTGCCCGAAAGGTCTGAACCCGACCAAGGCAATTGGCCACGTACGTAACATGCTGCTGCAAAGCGGTACCTGATTCAAAGCGTTGTACCTGCAGTAAGCCGAGGTGCGGGTGGTGAGCCCGCACCGAGGTAAAACCCGAGCAAGGGCCCACAAAGCCCGCGCTCATTACCTATGAAGATATGAGACCAGCAGGGGCTTCCGGGCTGGTACCCGGAAAATCAGCAGGATCCAGGTGGCGTGGTTCAGTCGCTGTGTTCGGACTTTTCCAGGTTTGCTGTGGCTCTCGCCGATCAGTCCCCTAACCGAGGGTGACCAAGCATGCAAGAAAGCGTGATGCAGCGCATGTGGGATAGCGCCCACCTTTCAGGTGGTAACGCTGCATATGTGGAAGAGCTTTATGAGCTCTACCTGCACGACCCTAACGCTGTGCCAGAAGAGTGGCGCACTTACTTCCAGAAGTTGCCCGCCGACGGCAGCACCGCTACCGATGTATCGCACTCGACGATCCGCGACCATTTCGTACTGCTGGCAAAGAACCAGCGCCGCGCCCAACCGGTATCCGCCGGGAGCGTGAGCAGTGAACACGAGAAGAAGCAGGTTGAAGTGCTGCGACTGATCCAGGCCTATCGTATGCGCGGCCATCAGGCTGCCAAGCTCGACCCGTTGGGGTTGTGGCAGCGTCCTGCGCCCGTAGACCTGTCGATCAATCACTACGGCTTGACCAATGCCGATCTTGATACGACCTTCCGTGCCGGCGACCTGTTCATCGGCAAAGAGGAAGCGAGCCTACGCGAAATTTTCGAAGCGCTGCAGAAGACATATTGTCGCACCATTGGCGCCGAGTTCACCCACATCGTCGATTCCGAGCAGCGCAGCTGGTTCCAGCAGCGCCTGGAAAGCGTGCGTGGCCGTCCGGAATTCTCCGCCGACGTGCAGGCTCACCTGCTCGAGCGCGTCACGGCCGGTGAGGGCCTTGAGAAGTACCTGGGCACCAAGTACCCGGGCACCAAGCGCTTCGGCCTCGAAGGTGGCGAAAGCCTGATCCCGATGCTGGACGAAATGATCCAGCGCTCCGGTTCCTACGGCACCAAGGAAGTCGTGATCGGCATGGCCCACCGTGGCCGTCTGAACGTGCTCGTCAACACCTTCGGCAAGAACCCGCGCGAGCTGTTCGACGAGTTCGAAGGCAAGAAGATGAACGAGCTGGGCTCCGGTGACGTGAAGTATCACCAGGGCTTCTCCTCCAACGTGATGACCCCCGGTGGCGAAGTCCACCTGGCCATGGCGTTCAACCCCTCCCACCTGGAAATCGTCTCGCCAGTGGTGGAAGGTTCGGTTCGCGCCCGCCAGGATCGCCGCAACGACACCGTTGGCGACAAGGTTCTGCCGATCTCCATCCACGGTGACGCAGCGTTCGCCGGCCAGGGTGTGGTCATGGAAACCTTCCAGATGTCGCAGACCCGCGGTTTCAAGACCGGCGGCACCGTGCACATCGTGATCAACAACCAGGTCGGTTTCACCATCAGCAACCCGCTGGACGCGCGCTCCACCGAGTACGCCACCGACGTTGCCAAGATGATCCAGGCGCCGATCCTGCACGTGAACGGCGACGATCCGGAAGCGGTGATGTTCGTCACCCAGCTGGCCATCGACTACCGCATGCAGTTCAAGCGTGACGTGGTCATCGACCTGGTCTGCTACCGTCGTCGCGGCCACAACGAGGCCGACGAGCCGAACGGCACCCAGCCTTTGATGTACCAGCAGATCAGCAAACAGCGCACCACCCGTGAGCTGTACGCCGAGCAACTGATCAGCGCCGGTCGCATCGATGCCGAACGCGCCCAGGCCAAGATCGACGAGTACCGCAACGCCCTGGACAACGGCCTGCACGTGGTCAAGAGCCTGGTCAAGGAGCCGAACCGCGAGCTGTTCGTCGACTGGCGTCCGTACCTGGGTCATGCCTGGACCGCGCGTCACGACACCCGCTTCGACCTCAAGACCCTGCAGGAGCTGTCGGCCAAGCTGCTCGAGCTGCCTGAAGGTTTCGTCGTTCAGCGCCAGGTCGCGAAGATCTACGAAGATCGCCAGAAGATGCAGGCCGGTGGCTTGCCGATCAACTGGGGTTATGCAGAGACCATGGCCTACGCCACCCTGCAGTTCGAAGGTCACCCGATCCGCATGACCGGCCAGGACATCGGCCGTGGCACCTTCTCGCACCGTCACGCGGTGCTGCACAACCAGAAGGACGCCAGCACCTACGTGCCGCTGAAGAACCTGTTCCCGGGCCAGCCGCGCTTCGAGCTGTACGACTCCTTCCTCTCGGAAGAAGCCGTGCTGGCCTTCGAATACGGCTACTCGACCACCACGCCGAACGCGCTGGTGATCTGGGAAGCGCAGTTCGGCGACTTCGCCAACGGTGCGCAAGTGGTGATCGACCAGTTCATCACCAGCGGCGAGCACAAGTGGGGCCGCCTGTGCGGTCTGACCATGCTGCTGCCGCACGGCTATGAAGGCCAGGGTCCGGAGCACTCCTCCGCGCGTCTGGAGCGTTACCTGCAGCTGTGCGCCGAGCACAACATCCAGGTCTGCGTACCGACCACCCCGGCACAGATCTACCACCTGCTGCGTCGCCAGGTCATCCGTCCGCTGCGCAAGCCGCTGATCGTGCTGACGCCCAAGTCGCTGCTGCGCCACAAGCTGGCCATCTCGACCCTGGAAGACCTGGCCGATGGCTCGTTCCAGACCGTGATCCCGGAAATCGACACCCTGGATCCTGCCAAGGTCGAGCGCCTGGTCCTGTGCGGTGGCAAGGTCTACTACGACCTGCTGGAAAAACGCCGTGCCGAAGGCCGCGAAGACATCGCCATCGTGCGTATCGAGCAGCTGTATCCGTTCCCTGAGGACGACCTGGTCGAGATTCTCGCGCCTTACACCAACCTCAAGCACGCAGTGTGGTGTCAGGAAGAGCCGATGAACCAGGGCGCCTGGTACAGCAGCCAGCACCACATGCGCCGTATCCTGGGCCGCCACAACAAGGCGCTGGTCCTGGAATACGCCGGTCGCGACGCTTCCGCCGCGCCAGCTTGTGGTTACGCATCGAAGCACGCCGAACAGCAGGAAAAACTGCTGCAAGACGCCTTCACTGTCTAACGCCTTCGCGCACCTGAAACCGAATTTAAGGAAACACAGATAATGGCTATCGAGATCAAAGCCCCAACCTTCCCGGAATCGGTTGCCGATGGCACCGTTGCCACCTGGCACAAGCAGCCGGGCGACGCCGTCAAGCGTGACGAGCTGATCGTCGACATCGAGACCGACAAGGTCGTCCTGGAAGTCCTGGCCACCGCCGACGGCGTGCTGGGCGCCAT
>NZ_NIBE01000133.1:1559-28633 GCF_002205115.1 Pseudomonas sp. DrBHI1 | reverse complement strand
GCCGCTGCCGCCGACGCTGGCGAAGACGACCCGGTCGCCGCGCCAGCCGCGCGCAAGCTGGCTGAAGAGAACGGCATCGACCTGGCTACCGTTGCCGGCACCGGCAAGGGCGGTCGCATCACCAAGGAAGACGTCGTCGCCGCCGTCGCCAACAAGAAGTCGGCCCCTGCCGCCGCACCGGCTGCCAAGCCGGCCGCTGCTGCCGCTGCCCCGGTCGTCGCCGCCGCTGGCGACCGCACCGAGAAGCGTGTGCCGATGACCCGTCTGCGCGCCAAGATTGCCGAGCGTCTGGTCGAAGCCCAGTCGAGCATGGCCATGCTGACCACCTTCAACGAAGTCGACATGACCGAAGTCATGGCCCTGCGTTCGAAGTACAAGGACCTGTTCGAGAAGACCCACAACGGCGTGCGCCTGGGCTTCATGTCGTTCTTCGTCAAGGCCGCCACCGAGGCGCTGAAGCGCTTCCCGGCAGTCAACGCCTCGATCGACGGCAACGACATCGTCTACCACGGTTATGCCGACGTCGGCGTCGCTGTTTCCAGCGACCGTGGCCTGGTGGTACCGGTACTGCGCAACGCCGAATCGATGAGCCTGGCTGAAATCGAGAACGGCATCGCCACCTTTGGCAAGAAAGCCCGTGACGGCAAACTGTCGATCGAAGAGATGACCGGCGGTACCTTCACCATCACCAACGGTGGTACCTTCGGCTCGATGATGTCGACCCCGATCGTCAACCCGCCGCAGGCCGCGATCCTGGGCATGCACAACATCATCCAGCGCCCGATGGCCATCAACGGCCAGGTGGTGATCCGCCCGATGATGTACCTGGCGCTGTCCTACGACCACCGCCTGATCGACGGCAAGGAAGCGGTAACCTTCCTGGTGACCATCAAGAACCTGCTGGAAGATCCGTCTCGCCTGCTGCTGGACATCTAATCGCGCAGCTGCAAGCCGCAAGCCGCAAGCTTCAAGTCGAAGCGCGCGGGGCTTGCAGCTTGCAGCTTGCCGCTTGAAGCTAAAAAGGAATCTTTTATGACCCAGAAATTCGACGTAGTGGTGATTGGTGCAGGTCCTGGCGGCTATGTTGCCGCCATCAAGGCTGCCCAACTCGGTCTGAAGACTGCCTGTATCGAGAAATACACCGACGCCGAGGGCAAGCTGGCCCTGGGCGGCACCTGCCTGAACGTGGGTTGCATTCCGTCCAAGGCGCTGCTGGACAGCTCCTGGAAGTACAAGGAAGCCAAAGAGAGCTTCAACGTGCACGGTATCTCCACTGGCGAAGTGAAGATGGACGTTGCCGCGATGGTTGGCCGCAAGGCCGGCATCGTCAAGAACCTGACCGGTGGCGTCGCCACCCTGTTCAAGGCCAATGGCGTCACTTCGATCCAGGGCCACGGCAAGCTGCTGGCCGGCAAGAAAGTCGAAGTCACCAAGGCTGACGGCACCACCGAAGTCATCGAAGCCGAGAACGTGATCCTGGCCTCCGGTTCGCGTCCGATCGACATTCCGCCGGCTCCGGTCGACCAGAACGTCATCGTCGATTCCACCGGCGCCCTGGAATTCCAGAGCGTACCGAAGCGCCTGGGCGTCATCGGTGCCGGCGTCATCGGCCTGGAGCTGGGCTCGGTATGGGCTCGCCTGGGTGCCGAAGTCACCGTCCTGGAAGCCCTGGACACCTTCCTGATGGCTGCCGACACCGCCGTGTCGAAAGAAGCCCAGAAGACCCTGACCAAGCAAGGCCTGGACATCAAGCTGGGCGCTCGCGTCACCGGCTCGAAAGTCAACGGCAACGAAGTCGAAGTCACCTACACCAACGCCGAAGGCGAGCAGAAGATCACCTTCGACAAGCTGATCGTCGCAGTCGGCCGTCGTCCGGTGACCACCGACCTGCTGGCCGCCGACAGCGGCGTGACCATCGACGAGCGTGGCTACATCTTCGTCGACGATCACTGCGCCACCAGCGTTCCGGGCGTCTATGCCATCGGTGACGTGGTACGCGGCATGATGCTGGCGCACAAGGCCTCGGAAGAGGGCATCATGGTCGTTGAGCGCATCAAGGGCCACAAAGCCCAGATGAACTACGACCTGATCCCATCGGTCATCTACACCCACCCGGAAATCGCATGGGTCGGCAAGACCGAACAGGCGTTGAAAGCCGAAGGCGTTGAGGTTAACGTGGGCACCTTCCCGTTCGCGGCCAGCGGCCGTGCGATGGCGGCCAACGACACCGGTGGTTTCGTCAAGGTCATCGCCGATGCCAAGACCGACCGCGTACTGGGCGTTCACGTGATCGGCCCTTCGGCTGCCGAGCTGGTTCAGCAAGGCGCGATCGCAATGGAATTCGGCACCAGTGCCGAGGACCTGGGCATGATGGTCTTCAGCCATCCGACCCTGTCCGAAGCGTTGCATGAAGCAGCGCTGGCGGTGAATGGCGGTGCCATTCACGTCGCCAACCGTAAGAAGCGTTAATTATAAGAAACCACGGCGGGCTGCCCGTCGTGGGTCTTGCGTGCAAGACTCACCGCGGAACGTCCGCCGGACCGGATCACACGGGAAAACCCGGGGTCAACGGTCACAGGTGGTGCGGCGCCATTAATGGCGCAGCGCCGAAGCGCAGTACCTAACGAAGACGGTAAAAAGCATGAATCTTCACGAGTATCAGGGTAAGCAGCTGTTCGCTGAGTACGGCCTGCCAGTTTCCAAGGGTTTCGCTGTCGATACCCCTGAGCAAGCTGCAGAAGCCTGCGACAAGATCGGCGGGAACGAGTGGGTCGTCAAAGCCCAGGTCCACGCCGGTGGTCGCGGCAAGGCGGGCGGCGTCAAGCTGGTTCGCAGCAAGGAAGACGCCAAGGCCTTCGCTGCTCAGTGGCTGGGCAAGAACCTGGTCACCTACCAGACCGACGCCAACGGTCAGCCAGTTTCCAAGATCCTGGTCGAATCCTGCACTGACATCGCCAAAGAGCTGTACCTGGGCGCTGTAGTCGATCGTTCGAGCCGTCGCATCGTGTTCATGGCCTCCACCGAAGGTGGCGTGGACATCGAGAAAGTCGCTCACGAGACTCCTGAGAAGATCCTCAAGGCCACCATCGATCCGCTGGTCGGCGCTCAGCCGTTCCAGGGTCGTGAACTGGCGTTCCAGCTGGGTCTGGAAGGCAAGCAAGTCCAACAGTTCGCCAAGATCTTCGTAGGCCTGGCCAAGCTGTTCAAGGATCACGATCTGGCCCTGCTGGAAGTGAACCCGCTGGTGATCAAGGCCGACGGCGACCTGCACTGCCTCGATGCCAAGATCAACATCGACGCCAACGCCATGTACCGTCAGCCGAAGCTGAAGACCTTCCACGACCCGTCGCAGGACGACGCCCGTGAAGCCCACGCCGCCAAGTTCGAACTGAACTACGTTGCCCTCGAAGGCAACATCGGCTGCATGGTCAACGGTGCCGGCCTGGCCATGGGTACCATGGACATCGTCAACCTGCACGGTGGCAAGCCAGCCAACTTCCTCGACGTGGGCGGCGGCGCTACCAAGGAGCGCGTTACCGAAGCGTTCAAGATCATTCTGTCCGACAGCAATGTCGCGGCCGTTCTGGTCAACATCTTCGGCGGCATCGTTCGCTGCGACATGATTGCCGAAGGCATCATCGGCGCTGTGAAAGAAGTCGGCGTCAAGGTTCCGGTTGTCGTTCGCCTCGAAGGCAACAACGCCGAACTGGGCGCTAAAGTACTGGCAGAAAGCGGTTTGAACATCATTGCGGCAACCAGCCTGACCGACGCTGCTCAACAAGTTGTCAAAGCTGCGGAGGGCAAGTAATGAGCGTCCTGATCAATAAAGACACCAAAGTCATCTGCCAGGGCTTCACCGGCTCGCAGGGTACTTTCCACTCCGAACAAGCCATCGCCTACGGCACCAAGATGGTCGGCGGCGTCACTCCGGGCAAGGGTGGCACCACCCACCTGGGCCTGCCGGTGTTCAACACCGTGAAAGAAGCCGTGGAAGCCACCGGCGCTGACGCGTCGGTCATCTACGTACCGGCTCCTTTCTGCAAGGACTCGATCCTGGAAGCCGCCTTCGGTGGCATCAAGCTGATCGTCTGCATCACCGAGGGTATTCCTACCCTCGACATGCTGGACGCCAAGGTCAAGTGCGACGAGCTGGGCGTGACCCTGATCGGCCCTAACTGCCCAGGTGTCATCACCCCGGGCGAGTGCAAGATCGGCATCATGCCAGGCCACATCCACTTGCCAGGCAAGGTCGGTATCGTTTCGCGTTCCGGTACTCTGACCTACGAAGCTGTGAAGCAGACCACCGACGCCGGCTTCGGCCAGTCGACCTGCGTCGGCATCGGCGGTGACCCGATCCCGGGCTCCAACTTCATCGACATCCTGAAGCTGTTCCAGGAAGACCCGAAGACCGAAGCGATCGTCATGATCGGTGAGATCGGCGGTTCCGCTGAAGAAGAAGCCGCGGCCTACATCAAGGCCAACGTGACCAAGCCTGTTGTCTCTTACATCGCCGGTGTTACCGCACCTGCGGGCAAGCGCATGGGCCACGCTGGCGCCATCATCTCCGGTGGCAAGGGCACTGCGGACGAGAAGTTCGCCGCCCTGCAGGACGCCGGTGTGAAAACCGTGCGTTCCCTGGCTGACATCGGCAAGGCCCTGGCCGAGCTGACTGGCTGGGAAGTCAAGAAGTAAGTAACACGCAGTACCCCCCACGCGCACAAAGGCCACCTTCGGGTGGCCTTTGTCGTTTTTATTCGAGTCATCCGCGATCGCGTTTTTGTGGGAGCGGCCTTACCGAGGCGTCGGACCGGTCGGCAAGGCCGCTCCCGCACGTGCTCAGTAAAGGCTAGGAAAACTCGATCACCTCAATCAGGATTTTCAACCAGACATCCACTCAAATCCGCAATAAATTGTCGCCGAACACGTTCAACCAGACGACAAACACATACGCACATCGGACAAGCAGCACTGTGCCAGTGCGTTTGTCAGGCAAAACAGGTAGGCTACGCGTTCACTCTGTGCCCGTACCCCAAAAGGGAACGACACGCTAAACGGGTCTGGCTCACCAAGCCGGGCAGCATTTCCCTTCATCCTGTGGGAAATCCCCTCCGACTCCCGATTTCAGCAGTGTGGTATTTCCTTAAATGAAAGTGTTAAAAGGCCAGGATATCCTGGCGCTTGGCTTTATGACGTTCGCGCTGTTCGTCGGCGCCGGCAACATCATCTTCCCGCCCATCGTCGGCCTGCAGTCCGGTCCGAACGTGTGGATGGCCGCACTCGGCTTCCTGGTCACCGCCGTGGGCCTGCCGGTCATCACCGTGGTCGCGCTGGCCAAGGTCGGTGGCGGCATGGATGCCCTGAGCAGCCCGATCGGCAAGTTCTTCGGCGGCCTGCTGGCGGCCGTGTGCTACCTCTCGGTCGGTCCGCTGTTCGCCACCCCGCGTACCGCGACCGTGTCGTTCGAAGTGGGCGTTGCGCCGTTGACCGGCGAGAGCCCGACGGCGCTGCTTATCTACAGCATCGTGTACTTCGCCGTGGTACTGGCCGTGTCCATGTATCCGGGCAAGCTGCTCGACACCGTGGGCCGTTTCCTCGCGCCATTGAAGATCATCGCCCTGGCAGTGCTGGGCATCGCGGCCTTCGCCCTGCCGGCTGGCACCATTGGCGAGGCCCAGCCTGCCTATGCCGCCGCCGCGTTCTCCAAAGGGTTCTCCGATGGCTACCTGACCATGGACACCCTGGGCGCCCTGGTTTTCGGTATCGTCATCGTCAACGCCATCCGCTCGCGTGGCGTCGAGTCGCCTAAGCTGATCACCCGTTATGCCATCATCGCCGGCCTGATTGCCGGTGTCGGCCTGGTGCTGGTGTACGTCAGCCTGTTCCGCCTTGGCGCGGGCAGCCATGACATCGCCGCCGACGCCACCAACGGCGCGATGGTCCTGCATGCCTACGTGCAGCACACCTTTGGTTCGTTGGGCAGCGGCTTCCTCGCCGTGTTGATCGCACTGGCCTGCCTGGTGACCGCCGTTGGCCTGACCTGCGCCTGCGCCGAGTACTTCAGCCAGATCCTGCCGCTGTCGTACCGTGCCCTTGTGGTAATCCTGGCCGGCTTCTCGCTGCTGATCTCCAACCTGGGTCTGACCAAGCTGATCATGTTCTCGATTCCCGTGCTGACGGCGATCTACCCGCCGTGCATCGTGGTCGTGGGCCTGAGCTTTGTGAAAGACCTGTGGAATTCGCCGACCCGTATCCTGGCCCCGGTCATGCTGGTGTCGCTGGTGTTCGGCGTTGTCGACGCGATCAAGGGCAGCAGCTTTGCCCACGTACTGCCTGACGCCCTGGCTCACCTGCCGTTCAGCAACGAAGGCATGGCCTGGCTGGTGCCTTCGGTGGTCACTCTGGCCGCCGCCGTGGTCTGCGATCGCATGCTGGGCAAGCCGCGCGAGGCGCTGGCCTGATGGATTGAAACCTCAAGGGCAGGGCGCTGGCCACAAGCTGAAGGGCGCTTGCCGATGGTGGATATCGAAACCCCGCTGCCGAAAGGCGCGGGGTTTTTTGTCGGCTGTACCGACGCTATCGTGGCGAGGGCGTGTCTTTTGCCGAATCCGGGCGTCGAAAACCGGTCTGTTTCTCTTTGACGGGACTGCTGCATGAGCTTCATCCAAAACAACCTGGGCAACCTCCTTGCCGCCTGCTGGTTCGCCATCTGCTGGGGCGGCTACACCCGCTACGCCATCTGGAAAGGCCGCGACACGGCGTGCCTGGCCAGCGTGCTGCACCTGTACCGCGAAGACTGGATGCGCCGCATGCTGCTGCGCGACAACCGAATCGCCGATGCCAGCGTGATCGGCAACCTGGAGCGCAACGCGTCGTTCTTCGCCTCCAGTACCTTGATCATCCTCGCCGGTATCCTCACCGTGCTCGGAGCGTCGGATCGCGCGCTGTCGCTGCTGGCCGACCTGCCATTGGTGCAGCAGGCCTCGCAAGGGATGTCGGAAATCAAGTTGCTGTGCCTGGCGATGGTGTTCGTCTACGCCTTCTTCACCTTCAGCTGGTGCATGCGCCAATACAACTTCGCCGCTGTGTTGGTGGGTTCGGCGCCGATGATCGGCGAGCGCCTGGTCAACGAACTCGAGCGCAAGGCCTTCGCCTCTCGGGCCGCACGCGTACTGTCGTTGGCCGCCAACCAGTTCAACCTGGGATTGCGTTCGTACTACTTCGGCATGGCCATGCTGAGTTGGTTCATCAGCCCTTGGTTGTTCATGGTCATGAGTGTCGGCGTTGTATTCATCCTGTATCGCCGCGAGTTCCATTCCCATGTACTGGAAGTGATGGTGTTCACACCGACGGAAAGTGTGTCGGTAGAGCCGGGCAAGGACGCTTCCGGTATTGCTGGCTGAAACCTTTTAGCGTAAGCGGTAGATACAAAAAAACCCGACATTGTCGGGTTTTTTTGTATGGCGCGATTACTGCTTGGCAGGCTCGGCAGGCGCAGTGGTCGGCGCTGGGGTGGAGGGCGCGGCCTCCTCGGCGGCCTTCTGCTGCGCTTCGGCCTGATCTTTGGCGGCTTCGGCGTTTTCCTTGGCGGCTTCGTTCATCTTATCCTGAGCTTCGCCCATCTTTTCCTGGGCTTGCTCGGCGTGTTGCTGTGCGTCCTGGGCTTTGTCTTCGCTCGCTTTATCGCAAGCAGCCAGGCCCATGGCAGCGGCCAGCATCAGAGCAAAAGCAAAAGGTTTACGCATGGGGTGTTTCTCCTGGGTGGAATAACTTTACGTGTACCTTCGAGTTCATCGTCTGCGAAGAAGTTCCACAAAGGTTACAGATATATAACTGCCCGACCTATATGGACTTTTTATCTATTTTATGAAGCGAGGGACAATGAACGAGATGCCATTGATGGCGATGGCCGAGCGTTTTCTCTCGGCGTTGAAACATTGCCAGGTATTGCAGATGCGCGTGCACCACGCCGACGCCGACGGCATGACGCTGGTGCTGCCCTGGTCACCGGCCATTGTCGGCAACCCGCAGAACGGCGCGGTGCACGGCGGGGTGCTGACCACGCTGATGGACACCACCTGCGGCATGGCCACGCTCTGCGCGTTGCCGCGTTTCGAGGTGTGCCCGACCCTGGACCTGCGCATCGACTACATGCACCCGGCCGAGGCCGGCAAGGACATCTTCGGCCATGCCCAGTGCTACCGGGTGACCCGCGATGTCATTTTCACCCGCGGCACTGCCTACCAGGACGACCCCGCGCAGCCGATCTGCCAGGTGGTCGGCACCTTCATGCGCCTGGGGCAGGACGTCAAGGGCGGCATTCGCTTCGGCAACAGCCTCAAGGAGGGCCGCGCGTGATCCCCGCCGATATCCGTCAACAGTTGAACCGGGCCCATGCTCGCGGCGATTACCAGCCATTGCTGGCATTGATCCCGTATGCCGGGTTGATCGGCATCGAGTGCGAGCGCCACGGCGACGACCTGCTGTTCCGCCTGCCGGCCAACCCTGACAACATCGGCAACCCGTTGTTACCGGCGATCCATGGTGGCGTGATTGCCGGCTTCATGGAGCTGTCCGCGGCACTCTACCTGTTGATCTACAGCGAGAGCGCGAGCATCCCGAAGATCATCGATTTCTCCATCGATTACCTGCGCGCCGGGCATTTTCGCGACACCTACGCCCAGTGCCAGCTATGGCGCCAGGGGCGGCGGGTGACCAACGTCGCCATCACCGCCTGGCAGGGCGATCGCGACACGCCGATCGCCACGGCGCGCGCACATTTCAAGATCGAACCGGAAAAGCCCTTGAAATAGTCAGGGGTGCCCCCATCTGCTGGACATCCGCCATCAAAAGCAGGCCCGACGGCCGCCAGGCGTCAACAACCAACAGATTGGAGTTTGAAGACCATGAGTGTGGAGACTCAAAAAGAAACCCTGGGCTTCCAGACCGAGGTAAAGCAGCTGCTGCACCTCATGATCCATTCCCTGTATTCGAACAAGGAGATCTTCCTGCGCGAGCTGATCTCCAACGCTTCCGACGCCGCCGACAAGCTGCGTTTCGAGGCCCTGGCCAAGCCTGAGCTGCTCGAAGGCGACGCCGAGCTGAAAATCCGCCTGAGCTTCGACAAAGACGCCAATACCGTGACCCTCGAGGACAACGGCATCGGCATGAGCCGCGAAGACGTCATTGCCCACCTGGGCACCATCGCCAAGTCCGGCACCGCCGACTTCATGAAGAACCTCACCGGTGACCAGAAGAAGGATTCGCACCTGATCGGTCAGTTCGGCGTGGGCTTCTATTCCGCGTTCATCGTCGCCGACAAGGTCGACGTGTTCAGCCGTCGCGCCGGTCTGCCGGCCGCCGAAGGCGTGCACTGGTCGTCCAGGGGCGAGGGTGAGTTCGAGGTCGCCACCGTCGACAAGCCGCAGCGCGGCACCCGTATCGTCCTGCACCTGAAGAAGGGCGAGGACGAGTTCGCCGATGGCTGGCGCCTGCGCAACATCGTCAAGAAGTACTCCGATCACATCGCCCTGCCGATCGAGCTGCCGAAGGAGCAACCAGCGGCTGCCGAAGGCGAAGAGCAGCCGGCCCAGGAGTGGGAAACCGTCAACCGCGCCAGCGCCCTGTGGACCCGTTCGCGCACCGAGGTCAAGGATGAGGAGTACCAGGAGTTCTACAAGCACATCGGCCATGACTTCGAGAACCCGCTGGCCTGGAGCCACAACAAGGTCGAAGGCAAGCTTGAGTACAACTCGCTGCTGTACGTGCCGGCCCGCGCACCGTTCGACCTGTACCAGCGCGAAGCGCCACGCGGTCTGAAGCTGTACGTGCAGCGCGTGTTCATCATGGACCAGGCCGAGTCGTTCCTGCCGCTGTACCTGCGCTTCATCAAGGGTGTGGTCGACTCCAACGACCTGTCGCTGAACGTTTCCCGCGAGATCCTGCAGAAGGATCCGATCATCGATTCGATGAAGACCGCGCTGACCAAGCGCGTGCTGGACATGCTGGAGAAGCTGGCGAAGAACGAGCCCGAGCAGTACAAGGGCTTCTGGAAGAACTTCGGCCAGGTGCTGAAGGAAGGCCCGGCCGAGGACTTCGCCAACAAGGAGAAGATCGCAGGCCTGCTGCGCTTCGCCTCCACCCACGACGACAGCGGCGAGCAGAGCGTTGCCCTGGCCGACTACCTGGCCCGCGCCAAGGAAGGCCAGGACAAGATCTACTTCCTGACCGGCGAATCCTACGCCCAGGTCAAGAACAGCCCGCACCTGGAGGTCTTCCGCAAGAAAGGCATCGAAGTGCTGCTGCTGACCGACCGCATCGACGAGTGGCTGATGAGCTACCTCAGCGAGTTCGATGGCAAGGCCTTCGTCGACGTCGCCCGTGGCGACCTGGACCTGGGCAAGCTGGATTCCGAAGAGGACAAGAAGGCCCAGGAAGAAGTCGCCAAGGACAAGGAAGGCCTGGTCGAGCGCCTCAAGGGCGCGCTGGGTGACAGCGTGGCCGAAGTGCGTGTCTCGCACCGCCTGACCGATTCGCCGGCGATCCTGGCCATCGGTGAGCAGGACCTGGGCCTGCAAATGCGCCAGATCCTCGAAGCCAGCGGGCAGAAGGTGCCCGAGTCCAAGCCGATCTTCGAGTTCAACCCGACCCACCCGCTGATCGAGAAGCTCGATGGCGAGCAGAGCGAAGACCGCTTTGCCGAGCTTTCGCACATCCTGTTCGACCAGGCGGCCCTGGCGGCCGGCGACAGCCTGAAGGACCCGGCGGCCTATGTGCGTCGCCTCAACAAGCTGCTGGTCGAGCTGTCCGCTTGATCTGACGCAGACAAAGCCCGCTTCGGCGGGCTTTTTCTTTCTGGTGAGAATGGGGGGCGCTGGGAATGCATCTATCATGTGCTGACCCGTGAAGCCCAAGGAGAGCTGAATGAGCAAGGTCATCGTCGAATCGCTGGTCTACCACCTGTCAGGCAAAGCCTACGAAAGCCGCCTGGTCTACACCCAGGGCGCGCTGCCCCAGCCGGGCCTGGTGATGGCGCCGAACTGGATGGGTATCGGTGAGGGCGCCGAACGTATCGCCAAGGAAGTGGCCGAGCAAGGCTATGTGGTGTTGATCGCCGACCTGTACGGCCAGTCGGTGCGCCCGTCCAATGCCGATGAGGCGGGCGCGGCGATGATGCCGCTGAAAAATGATCGCGCCGAGCTGCGCAAGCGTATGCAGGAGGCGCTGGCGCAGCTGCTGGGGCAGTCTAGGGCCTTGTTGGAGCCTGGCAAGGTGGCCACCTTCGGCTTCTGCTTCGGTGGCTGCTGCGCGTTGGAACTGGCCCGCTCCGGCGCCGACCTGAAGGCCGCCGTTTCCTTCCATGGCACCCTGGACACGCCAAGCCCCGAGGATGCCAAGCGCATCAAGGGTTCGGTGCTGGTGCTGCATGGCGCTTCCGATCCGCTGGTGCCCAAGGAACAGCTACCGGCTTTCGAGGCCGAGATGAACGCGGCCAAGGTCGACTGGCAATTGCTCAGCTATGGCGGCGCGGTGCATTCGTTCACCGATCCGAACGCCAATGTGCCGGGCAAGATGCAGTATGACCGGCGTACGTCGGAGCGGGCGTTCCGCTCGATGCATAACTTGCTCAAGGAAGTGTTCGCAGGCTGAACGCTCAGGGGCCGCAAAGCGGCCCCGGTTTAGCGCGGTAGTTCGATCCGCCCGCTTTCCCCCGGCACCACTGGCCAATCCCCAGCCGCCCAGCGCGCCCGCGCCGACTCGATCAAGGCCGGATCACTGGCCACGAAATTCCAGTTCATCCGCCGCGGACCATCCAGCGGCGCGCCGCCGATCAGCACCAGCTGGCACTCCTCCTCGGCATACAAGCTCACCGCTTCGCCCTCAGGCAGCACGACCAGGCTGCATGGCTCGACGTCCTCGCCATCCAGCAGCAACTCACCTTCGAGCAGATACAGCGCGCGCTGTGCGTGTTCCGTCGGCACGATCAGGGTGGTGGCCGGCTGCATGCGCACATGGGCATAAAGTGTCGGGGAGAGCACTGGCACGGGGGATTCCAGGCAGAAACCCTTGCCCGCAATCATGCGGATCTGCACGCCCAGGCTGTCGCTGAGCGGCAGGCTGGCCGCCGGGTGATGGCTGTAGCTTGCCGGCCCTTGTTCGGCGCTTTGCGGGGAAGCCAGCCATACCTGCAGCCCATGCAGGCGCGAGCCTTTGCGAAATGCTTCTGCCGGCGTTCGCTCGACGTGCGCCACGCCGGCGCCGGCGGTCATCCAACTGACATCGCCCGGCTGTACGCGCTGGTCCGAGCCCAGGCTGTCCTTGTGCTGGATTTCACCCTCGAACAGGTAGGTGAGGGTGGACAGGCCGATATGCGGATGCTGGCGAATGTCCATGCCATGGTCCGGCGCGTAGTCGGTTTCCAGCATATGGTCGAAGAACACGAAGGGGCCGACGCTGCGGCACTGCGCCGATGGCAGCGGGCGCAGGATCGGCTGGCCCTCGACCGATTCGGCACGTGGGCGGATGACCAGGGGACTGCTCATGGCGACACTCCTTGAGGGATGCCTGCAAGCATAGCGTTTCGCCGTCCGTGGCTGAACCGTCGCGGGCGCTGCCCGGTCTACTCTGGCGGGGATGGCAAAAGGAGGCTCCAATGATCGCCCGCACACTGGCTTGCCTGCTGTTGAGCGCAGGCCTGTTCGATTCCGCGCAGGCCCGCGACTACCGCTACAGCGACGCGCACCTGCACTACGTGGACTTTTTCCAGGAGACCGAGGGCATGCCGGCGTTGCTCAAGGCCATGGACGCGGCCGGTGTGGAGCAGTCGATGATTTCCGGCATTGCGGTGGCGAAGAAATGGCACGAGGACGAGCCCAAGCGCCCGCGTTATTACGCCGGGGATGACGCAGACGCCTACTGGTACAGCGCCACCGACCTGTATGTCGCCGCCGCGTTGCAGAAGCTGCCAGCGCAGCAACGCCGTCGCTTTCACCCGTTTCTCACCGGCTTCAATCCGGTGGACAAGAACGCCGTCAATCATATCGAGCGCATGCTCGACCTCTATCCGGGGTTGTGGCAGGGCATTGGCGAAGTGTTCACCCGCCACGACGACCTCACCGCCCTGACCAGCGGCGACACGCCGCGGGCCAACAACGAAGCCATGACCCGCATCTATCACCTGGCTGCCGAGCGCGACCTGCCGGTGCTACTGCATTCGAACATCACCTCCAAGCGCGAGCGCAACCCGCTTTACCTGGCCGAGATCGAAGAGCCACTGCGCAACCATCCGCAGACTCGCTTCATCTGGGCCCACGCCGGCAGCAGTCTGGAGATCCATCGACATCAGGAACAGATGGATTTTCTCCTGCCGGTGCTGACGCGGCTGTTGGAGGACTACCCGAACCTGTATGTCGACCTGTCCTGGAGCGTGCTCAAGCCCTACCTGCTTGATCCGAAGGGTGTGCCGCGCCAGGACTGGGTGGCGCTGGTCGAACGCTTCCCTCAGCGTTTCGTGCTCGGCTCCGACCTGGTGGGGCAGTTCGACAGCCTGGGTGAACAGATGCACGGTTTCGACCCCTTCCTTGATGCCTTGCCGGCAGCGGTTGCGGAGCAGGTGAGTCGGACGAATTTTGTCAATCTGCTGCCAAAAGCAGCGAAGTAGCGCGTTATAGCAGTGGATAGCTTTTTGATATCGCGTTTTCGTCTTACGCAATTTCCAGGCGGCCCGATACCTTCATTAAGCGACGGAACAACGCTTTTGGGAGGGATCCTGGAAATGAGCCTGAGACGCTTGAATATCGCCCCGCGCGCGGGCCTGGGCTTCGGCATCATGGCGCTGCTGGTGGTGGCGCTGGGCGGCTTCGCGCTGCAGCAGATGACCAGCATGCGCCAGCAGTCCGAGCAGGTCGACAACAATTGGCTGCCGAGCGTGATCTCGGTGGGCAGCATGACCCAGGACATGCTGCGCATCCGCGCCTTGACCCTGCGCCTGCTGGTCAACACCGACCCGGCCGCCCAGCAGCAGAACCGTGCCCGCATCGAAGAAATCAAGGGCGGCCTGAGCAAGGCTCAGAACCATTACGATGGGTTGATCGTGCTGCCAGAGGAGCGGACCTTGTTCGACCGCTACCAGGTCCTGGAGCGCCAGTACATGACCTTGCAGGGGCAGGTGGTGCAGTTGGCCACCGATGGGCATGTTCAGGACGCAGCGGTGCTGGTCAACGGCGAGATGAACCAGCTGGCCGACCAGATGACCGCCACGCTCAACGAGCTGATCGAGCTGAACAACCACCAGGCCAACTCCGCCACAGACCTGGCCGAGGCCGTGTACAACGGCGCCAAGGTCTGGGTCGGCGTGCTGCTGGTGATCGCCCTGAGCCTCACCGTGGTGCTCGCCCTGGCCCTGACCCGCAGCATCGTGCGACCGCTCGGGCAGTCGCTGAAGGTGGCCGAGACGGTCGCCACGGGCGACCTCACGCCGCAGATCACCGTGCAGGGCGACGATGAGCCGGCGCGCCTGCTGGCGGCGCTCAAGAGCATGCAGCAGAGCCTGCGCGAGACCATCGGGCGGATCTCCGATTCAGCCAGCCAGCTGGCCTCGGCGTCCGAAGAGCTGAGCGCGGTCACCGAAGACGCCACCCGCGGCCTGCAGCAGCAGAGCATGGAGATCGAGCAGGCCGCGACCGCGGTGAACCAGATGACGGCGGCGGTGGAGGAGGTGGCGAGCAATGCGGTGGCCACCTCGGAGGCTTCCCGAGAGTCCGACCAGATCGCCCGCCGTGGGCGCGAGCAGGTGCAGGCCACGGTCACTGCCATCGAGGCGCTGGCCAATGGCGTGGCGGGCAACGCCGAAGAGGTGGGGCAACTGGCCCAGCAGGTGCACGACATCAGCAAGGTGCTGGATGTGATCGGCTCGATCGCCGAGCAGACCAACCTGCTGGCGCTAAACGCTGCTATCGAGGCGGCGCGGGCCGGCGAGGCCGGGCGTGGGTTCGCCGTGGTCGCTGACGAGGTGCGGGCGCTGGCCCACCGCACGCAGACCTCGACTCAGGAGATCGAGCAGATGATCGTGGCTATTCGCAGCGGCGCCGAGCGGGCCGTGCAGGGCATGCAGCACAGCGACGCCCAGGCCCGTTCGACCTTGGACGGCGCCCATGCCGCCGGCCAGGCGCTGGAAGCGATCGCAGCGGCCATCGGCCAGATCAACGAGCGCAACCTGGTGATCGCCAGTGCCTCGGAGCAGCAGGCCCAGGTGGCGCGGGAGGTGGACCGCAACCTGACCACCATTCGCGACCTGGCGCACCAGTCCTCGGCCGGGGCCGAAGAAACGTCCGCCGCGAGCCAGGCGCTGTCGCGGCTGGCGGTGGACCTGAACACCCTGGTACAGCGGTTTTCGGTATAAGGGCCATCGCGGGGCACAAAAAAAACGCCCGGACTTTGGTCCGGGCGTTCTCGTTCAGCGGATCAGCCGATCACTTGCCAGTCCAGCGCTTGAGCACCAGGGTGGCGTTGGTGCCGCCGAAGCCGAAGCTGTTGCTCATGACCGTGTCGATCTTGGCGTTTTCTTCGGTCTTGCGCAGCACCGGCAGGTCGGCGACTTCCGGGTCCAGCTCGTCGATGTTGGCGGAGCCGGCGATGAAGTTGTTCTCCATCATCAGCAGGCAGTAGATCGCCTCGTGCACGCCCGCGGCGCCCAGCGAGTGGCCCGACAGGCTCTTGGTCGAGCTGATCTTCGGTGCCTTGTCGCCGAACACTTCACGCACGCCCTTCATCTCGGCGACGTCGCCGACCGGGGTGGAGGTGCCGTGGGTGTTCAGGTAGTCGATCGGGGTGTCGACGGTGGACAGCGCCTGCTGCATGCAGCGGATCGCGCCTTCGCCGCTCGGGGCGACCATGTCGTAGCCGTCGGAAGTCGCGCCGTAGCCGACGATCTCGGCATAGATCTTGGCGCCACGGGCCAGGGCATGTTCCAGTTCCTCGACCACCACCATGCCACCGCCGCCGGCGATGACGAAGCCGTCACGGTCGGCGTCGTAGGCGCGCGAGGCCAGTTCCGGGGTTTCGTTGCGCTTGGTCGACAGGGCGCCCATGGCGTCGAACAGGAACGACTGGCTCCAGTGCTCTTCTTCACCGCCACCGGCGAAGACGATGTCCTGCTTGCCCCACTGGATCTGCTCCAGGGCGGTGCCGATGCAGTGTGCGGAAGTGGCGCAGGCCGACGAGATCGAGTAGTTGATGCCCTTGATCTTGAACGGGGTGGCCAGGCACGCCGACACGGTGCTGCCCATGGTGCGGGTGACACGGTAGGGGCCGACGCGCTTGACGCCTTTTTCGCGCAGGGTGTCCAGGGCTTCCATCTGGTTCAGGGTGGAAGCACCGCCGGAGCCGGCAACCAGGCCGGTGCGCGGGTTGGAAACCTGCTCTTCGGTCAGGCCGGCGTCCTTGATCGCGTCCTGCATGGCGAGGTACGCATAGGCGGCGGCGTGGCCGACGAAGCGATAGACCTTGCGGTCGATCAGCTCTTCGAGGTTGAGGTCGATGGAACCGGAAACCTGGCTACGCAGCCCCATTTCCTTGTATTCCGGGTTGTAACGGATACCCGGACGGCTGTTGCGCAGGTTTTCGGTGACGGTAGCTTTGTCATTGCCCAGGCACGATACGATGCCCAGACCAGTGATCACGACGCGGCGCATGCGAATAACCCTTAGAAATTGTCAGTGGAGGTGAACACGCCGACCCGCAGGCCTTCGGCGGTGTAGATCTCGCGACCGTCGACGCTGACCGAGCCATCGGCGATGGCCATGTTCAGCTTGCCCTTCAGGACGCGCTTGATATGAATGTTGTAGGTGACTTTCTTGGCTTCCGGCAGGACCTGGCCAAAGAATTTCACTTCGCCCGAACCCAGGGCGCGGCCACGGCCCGGCAGGCCCTGCCAGCCGAGGAAGAAGCCGACCAGCTGCCACATGGCGTCCAGGCCCAGGCAGCCCGGCATCACCGGATCGCCTTCGAAGTGGCAGGCGAAGAACCACAGGTCCGGATTGATATCCAGCTCGGCGACCAATTCACCTTTGCCGAACTTGCCGCCTTCCTCGCTGATATGGGTGATGCGATCGACCATCAGCATGTTCGGGGCGGGCAGTTGCGCATTACCGGGGCCGAACAGCTCACCGCGACTGCAGCGCAGCAGGTCTTCCCGAGTAAAGGCGTGTTGTTTGGTCATGCGAGCTCCTCAATAACCCCCTGCGGCAGGGGATGAATCTTCCCGGCCGGCCCGAAGCGCTTGGCATTCGAGGCGGCAGCCTACAGGTAGACTATTGCGTTGTGGTGAAAGTCACAGCGCACCTGGCAAAAGAAGTACAGGTGTGCACTGAAATGTTATTTTCCGGCCCTGCGGCGGTCCTGTCCAGTCCTTAAGACTGCCGCACTTTAGCATTTATCGCCAGTCGCGGCTGTCCGACCCGGCAACCAGCGTTGCAGGATGCGTTGCAGATCGGTGCGTTTGAACGGCTTGCTCAGGTAATCGTTCATTCCGGCGGCCAGGCAGCGTTCGCGGTCGCCCTGCAACGCGCTGGCGGTCAGGGCGATGATCGGCAGGCCCGCGCTGCCCGGCAGCTGGCGGATGCGCCGGGTGGCCTCGTAGCCGTCGACATGCGGCAGGCGGCAATCCATCAGCACGGCGGCAAAGCGTTGCTGGCCGACCAGGTCGACGGCCTGGGCGCCGTCCATCGCCAGGCTCACCTCGAAACCGAGGCTGCGCAGCATCGCCTCGATGACGCTCTGGTTGACCGGGTTGTCCTCCACCAGCAGCACTCGCCCGCCGCCTTTGCCTGTCGCGCTGTCCTGGGGCGCAACGGGCAGGGTGGCGGGGGTGCTGGCCAGGGCCAGTGGCATTTCCAGGGTGAAGGTCGAGCCCAGCCCCTCGCGGCTCTCGCCGCGCAGCTGGCCGCCCATGCGCTCGGCCAGGGTGCGGGCGATCGACAGGCCCAGCCCGGTGCCGCCATAGCGCCGGGAGATGGTGTTGTCGGCTTGCTGGAAGGCCACGAACATCATCTCCAGGCGGTTGCTGTCGATGCCGATGCCGGTGTCGCGCACGGTGCAGGTCAGCCAGATCAACTGGCGATCGAGCACCTGCCAGCGGGCCTCGATGGCCACCTCGCCGCGCTCGGTGAACTTCAGTGCGTTACCCACCAGGTTCAGCAGGATCTGGCGAATGCGCGTCGGATCGCCCACCACCTGCAGCGAGTCCATGCCCGGCGGTAGTTGCAGGCGCAGGTCCAGGTTGCGCTGCTGGGCGCTGTGCTGGAACGACTGCACGCTGCTGGTGATCAGCTCGCCGAGGTTGAAGTCGATATGTTCCAGCTCCAGGGTGGTGCGCTCGATCCGCGAGAAGTCGAGGATATCGTTGATCACCTTGAGCAGGTGGCCGGTGGATTCGCTGGCCACGGCGGTGTAGTCGGCCTGTTCGCCGGTCAGCTCGGTCGTCTCGAGCAACTGCAGCATGCCCAGCACGCCGTTCATGGGGGTGCGCAACTCGTGGCTCATCATCGCCAGGAAGTCCGACTTGGCGCGGTTGGCCTGCTCGGCTTCTTCGCGGGCCTGGATCAGCTGGCCCATGGCCTGTTGCTGTTCGTGGGCGGCCTGGTCAAGGGCGCTGGCCAGGTTGTTGATGTGCCGGGCCAGGTGGCCCAGCTCACTGTCGTCGACCACCGGCAAAGGCGCGTTGAAGTCGCCTTGCTGGATCGCCCGGACCGCGTGGCCCATGTCGCTGATCGGCTTGGACAGGCTGGTGGCCAGGCGCCGCGCCAGCAGGAAGGTGAACAGCAGGGCGAACAGGGCGAGGATCGCAGCCTTGATCACGATCTCCTGCTGGCGCTGGCTGAAGGCGTCGTCGGACATGCCGACGATCACCCGGCCGAGATAGTCGTCGCCGATGTTCGGCGCTGGCGCCTTGCCCTGCAGGAAGTCATTGTCCAGGCGGATCTGCTGCAGGCGGATCGGCGCCTGGAACACCTCGACACGCTGGGCGCGGCTTTGGCTTTCGTTGGGTTGCTCGACGTACACCAGGATATGGTTGCGGCTGTCCTGCACCTCGAGGAAACGCACGTGGGGAATGCTCAGAGTGGCGCGCATCAGGCTCTCGAGGACTTCGTTGTTGCCCGAGATCACCCCGTACTCCGAGGCTGGCGCCAACTGGTTGGCGATCAGTTGCCCGGTGTGGTTGAGTTCCTGGCGCAGGTCCTGGATCCGCACGAAGGTGAAGAAGCTGATCAGCAGCAGGGTCAGCAACAGGGCGGGGCCCAGGCTGATGATCTGGGTACGGGTATGGATGTCCCAGCTCAGGCGCTTGCTCATGGGGTGGGGGCTCCTTCGGCGAGGGCCAGGGCGGCGGCGACCGGGTCGATCGCCTCCAGGCCAAGGGCGCGAGCTACCTGCTGGTTGCCGCTGACACCGAAGTGCGCGGGGTAGAGGCTGCGCGGCCAGCGGCCTGGAGGCAGGTCGAGCAGTTGCCCGAGCACCGCCAGCCAGTCGTCCTGGTCGCTGTAGGTGCTGGCCAGGGCGCCGGCACGGACGAAGCCGACGTTCGGCCCGATCAGCGCCATCTGTCGGCCATAGCTGCTGAGCAGCACGTTCTTGGCCGACTTGGAGTTGTACAGGTCGGGATCGTCCAGGCCGAGCAGCACGTCGCTGTTGCCCAGCAGGGCCTGCAGGGGACGGCTGTCGCGAAGGTCGGGCCAGTCCTGGGCGACGATTTCCAGGCCCAATGAACTGGCGGCCTGGCG
The DNA here is from genome assembly GCF_002205115.1 of Pseudomonas sp. DrBHI1. Lineage (NCBI taxonomy): Bacteria > Pseudomonadati > Pseudomonadota > Gammaproteobacteria > Pseudomonadales > Pseudomonadaceae > Pseudomonas > Pseudomonas sp. DrBHI1. The sequence goes on along the minus strand of NZ_NIBE01000133.1, from coordinate 8,858 downwards.
CAGCTCGTCGAGCAAGAAACGGCTGTGTTCGCCGTACAGCACGCCGATGCGCCGTGCCTGCGGCAACAGGTATCGGGTCAGGCGCAGTTGCCGGGCCAGGGGCGGGTCGCTCCAGAGCAGGGTCAGGTAGGCGGGGCGCGAGGCGCCCAGGCGCTGCTCGGCCTGGACCCGACTGACCCGCAGCGCCAGCGCTGCCGGTCCTGCGGCCTCGCCCAGGCGCCATTCAAGGGCTGGGGTGTCGAGCAGGATCAGCCGGGTGTCTGCCTTGAGCTTGCCCGGGCTCGGCAGTTGCTCGACAGTCTGGAACCGTACCTGGTCGTTGGGGCGACGTTTTTCCAGGGCCGTGACGAAGCTGCGAATGCCGGGCTGGTCCTCGGCGCCCACCAGCAGGATTTCGCTGGCGGACAGCGATCCCAGGGGCCATAGGCACAGCAGCAACAGGCGCAGCAGACGGACCATCAGAATTCCAGCTCCGCGCTGACGCTCAGGCGGTGGCGGCTGTCGTAGCGGTTCTGCTCCAGGGTGACCGGTTCGTCGTCCAGGCGCTGCTGCCACAGCGCGGCCAGCTCCAGGTTGCTGCCGTGCACCTTGAAACGCTTGGCCAGGCGCAGGTCGACCCGTTCGTAACGGTAACCATTGAGGGCGTCGTCACCGTAGTAGAAAAGGGCGCTGGACCAGCCTTCGCCCCAGTCGCGCAACCAGCCGGCCGAACCGCTGTTGCGTGCGCTCAGGCGCCGGTCGTTGGGGTTGCTGGCCCAGGCGTCGACGTAGGCGTAGGTCAGGCGCAGGCGATCGCGCTGGGTGGCGCGCCAGTCGAACTGCGCCTCGCTGCCGCTGAAGCGCGCCTTGTTGGCGTTGCTGGCGATGTACTGGTTGTTCCTCAACGGCTCACTGATCATCCCGGTGATCTCGTCATAGAACAGTTTCACGTCCATGCTCAGGTCGATGTCGGTGAAATAGCCGTTGTAGCCGAGTTCACGCGAGCGCATGCGTTCCTGGTCGAGGTTGCCCGGGCCGCGGGTCTTGACGAAATATTCGCCGTTCTGCAGGCCGTAGCGGTTGGGCGTGAGGTTCTTGACCGTGTAGCTCCAGTTGACGTTGTTCTCGAACATGTCCGGCGAGCGGATCGCCTCGGAATACACGGCGCGCAGGCCGTGGCGCGGGGTGATCAGGTAGTTCACCGCCACCCGTGGGGTGAGCGAGTTGCCAGACAGTTGCGAGTGCTCGTGCATCGCCCCGCCCTGGACGATCCAGTGTTCGTCGATGCGCCATTCGAGCTGGCCGAACAGGCGCCAGGTCTGGTCATCGATGCTGCCGTTGAAGTAGGTCTGCGAGTCGGCCTTGTCGTAGCGGTAGTTCATGCCGGTGACCAGGCGCAGGCTGTCGGTGAGGCTCAGGGTGTCCTGGATTTCCAGGTCGTAGCGGGTCTCGCGGGTGCTCTGGTCGACGTCGCCGCAGATCGTGTTGCGGCCACCGTTGACCCACTGGTTCTGTACCTGGCTCATCAGCGAGCCGAGCTCAGGGTTGGTGGTGCTGGGCAGGTTGCCGGTAAACAGGTTGCGCGCGACCTTCTCGGCGAAGTTCGGGTCGAGCTGCCACAGGCGGGTCAACTCCGGGCTGAAGGCGATTGCCGCGTCGCAGGCACGCCATACCTGCTGGCGGTCGAAGTGCTGGGCCGAGCCCTGCACATACAGGCTGTGTTCGGGGTTCAGGTCGATGTTCCAGCGCACCGAACCTGCGTAGTCCTTGGCGTTGACATCGGCATTGTCGCCGGCCCGGTAGTTGCCGAACACCGGCTGGTAGGTATAGGGCCGCTGGTTGCTGCCCTCCTTGGCCGCCAGTTGCCATTCCAGGGTCTGGTTCGGCGCCAGGGTGTGGCTGGCGTTGAGGTTGACGCGGTTGAGCCGGCGGCTGTCGCGGTAGTCGCGGCCGAACTGGTCGTGGTCGAAGCCATCGTCCTGCTGGCCGGAGAGCGACAGGCGCAGGTCGCCGCTGTCCCAGCCAAAGCCCTGGCTCGCGTAGTAATCGTTGATGCCATCCTGGCCGCGGCTCAGCTTGACCCGGGTGCCATGGCTGTCGGCCGGGTTGCGGGTGAGGATGTTGACCACCGCCATCAGCGCGTTGGCACCGTAGCTGACGGTGTTGGGACCGCGGAACACCTCGATGCGCTCGATATCCTCGATCGCCACCGGGATATCGCTCCAGTCCACCGTGGCCAGGCCCGCGCGGTATACCGAGCGGCCATCGATCAGCACCTGCATGCGCCGGGCATCGCTGACATTGCTGCCATGGTAGTTCACCGTCGACTGATTGCCGGCGCCGTACCCGATCATCATCCCCGGCACCAGGCGCAGCAATTCGGGAATATCGCGGGCGCCGCTGGCGCGGATCAGCTCGCTGTCCAGCACGGTCATGCTACCAGGCACCGCCGCCGGGGATTGTTTCAGGCGCGTGGCGGTCAGAACCTGCGGCAGGTCCTGGTTGTCGATGAACAGGTCGTCGGCCAGGGCCGGCCCGCCCAGCAGGGCGGTCAGCAACAGCAGGCGAGGATACGGGGGCGTGCCAGGGAACACGAAACGGCCTTGTTTCAGAAATGAATCAGGCATGTTAACCGACCCTACGGCTTTTGCCAGTGATCGGCGGATGGCCTATTGCCGCATCGCCCCCCTGAACTTTCTCTATTGTGTTCGGGTGCGTGGGCTGGCCCCACGATGCATACGCACTGGTTCTGTCGCATCGGCACCGTATAATGCCCGGGTCGCCACTTACTTTATTGGTTAACGGATTGGATATGACTGAACAGCAACCTGTTGCGGTTCTTGGAGGCGGCAGCTTCGGCACCGCCGTGGCGAATCTCCTGGCCGAGAATGGCCATCCGGTGCGGCAGTGGATGCGCGACCCGGCGCAGGCCGAGGCGATGCGCGTCGATCGCGAGAACCCGCGCTACCTCAAGGGCATCCGCCTGCATGACGGCGTCGAGCCGGTCAACGACCTGCTTGCCACCTTGCAGGGCAGCGCGTTGATCTTCGTCGCTTTGCCGTCGAGTGCCTTGCGCAGCGTGCTTGCTCCCCACGCCGAGCTGCTGCGTGGCAAGGGGCTGGTCAGCCTGACCAAGGGCATCGAGGCGCACACCTTCAAGCTGATGAGCCAGATCCTCGAAGAGATCGCCCCCCAGGCGCGCATCGGCGTGCTGTCGGGCCCCAACCTGGCCCGCGAGATCGCCGAGCATGCGCTGACCGCCACCGTGGTCGCCAGCGAGGACGAGGCGTTGTGCCAGCAGGTACAGGCCGTGCTGCATGGCCGTACCTTCCGCGTCTACGCCAGTGCCGACCGCTTCGGCGTCGAACTGGGCGGCGCGCTGAAGAACGTCTACGCCATCATTGCCGGCATGGCCGTGGCTTTGGGGATGGGCGAGAACACCAAGAGCATGCTGATCACCCGCGCCCTGGCCGAGATGACCCGCTTCGCCGTGAGCCAGGGCGCCAATCCCATGACCTTCCTGGGGTTGGCTGGGGTCGGCGACCTGATCGTCACCTGCTCGTCGCCCAAGAGCCGCAACTACCAGGTCGGCCATGCCCTTGGCCAGGGCCTGAGCCTGGAACAGGCGGTCAGCCGTCTGGGCGAGGTGGCCGAGGGCGTCAACACGCTCAAGGTGCTCAAGGCCAAATCCCAGGAAGTGGGTGTGTACATGCCGCTGGTGGCGGGCCTGCACGCGATCCTGTTCGAAGGGCGCACGCTCAACCAGGTGATCGAGCACCTGATGCGCGCTGAGCCCAAAACCGATGTCGATTTCATTTCCACCAGCGGTTTCAATTGAGGGAGCGACCATGAACGATACCCCCGAGCGCGCCGAGCGCGAGTCGATCATCCTGCGAGTGCTGTGGATGCTGGTATTCCTGGTGGCCTGGCAACTGGCCGAGCTGCTGCTCGGCGGCCTTGTGCTGGTGCAACTGATCTACCGGCTGGTCTATGGCGCGCCCAGCGCCAGCCTGATGAACTTCGGCGACAGTCTCAGCCAGTACCTGGCGCAGATCGGCCGCTTCGGCACCTTCCACTGCGACCAGAAGCCCTGGCCGTTCGCCGACTGGCCGACGCCGCGTGCGCCGGAGGGCGAGGCGCCGCACGCCGTCGCACCGGCAGCGCACCCAGTGCGTGACGAGGAGCCCAAGCTGTGAAGCTCTGGGTGCTGCGCCACGGCGAGGCGGAACCCCGGGCCAACAGCGACGCCGAGCGACGCCTGACCGCCCACGGTCGCGAGCAGGTGCTGCGCAGTGCCGCGCACCTGCTCGGCCAGCCGCTGCAGGCGATCATCGCCAGCCCCTACGTACGCGCCCAGCAGACCGCCGCCCTGGTGCACGGCGCGCTGGGCTTTGCCGAGCCGGTACGCACGGTGCCCTGGCTGACGCCGGACAGCGACGTGCAGCAGGTGATCGGCGAAGTCGAGCGCCTGGGGCTCGAGCATGTGCTGCTGGTCAGCCACCAGCCGCTGGTGGGCAGCCTGGTTGGTCTGCTTGAGCATGGCCATGGCCAGCAACCGGCGCCGTTGAGCACCGCGAGCCTGGCCGAACTGGAAGGGGACTGGCCATTGGCGGGGCTGATGACCCTGCGTGGCCTGCGTCATTCCGGCTGAGCCCTGGCAACTGGCATTTCTGTCAGTTGCCGGCCTGTCGTCTGGTCAAGTAGCGTGGCGCCGTGGCTGAGTCATGCAGCCGCGCAGGCACAGGGAGAGGCAAATGAGCCGTTATCGACTGGAGCTGGTGCGCTCCGTGAACCCGCAATCGCTGCTCGACAAGCTCAGTGATGCGCGTGCCCTGGACTTTGCGGAATACCGCCTGTTGCAGGACTGCGCCGACGCCAAGCTCGACGAGCTGATGCGCCGCTTCGAAGGCCAGTACGAACTCGAGCAGTTGCGCCAGGCCAGCATTCGCATGGCCCATTTGCTGCAGACCAGTTGCCTGGCCCTGCGCCGGTTGGCCGACAATGAAGCGGACCGCAGCCTGGCCCGCGAAGCGCTGGATTGGCAATTGGGCTACATGCGCGCCTGCCTGCACCGTTCGCTGGCCAGTCTCGAGCGCAGCCGAATGACCTGATCGCCACCGGCGATGACCTTTCCGAACGTTGCCGGCAGGGATCGGCTTACCGACAATGGGCCATCCATCCCCGTGCAGAGCAGGCGGCCATGTCGCAGCAGATCTTCTTCGCCCACGCCAACGGCTTTCCCTCGGCCACCTACGGCAAGCTGTTCGCCGCCCTGAGGCCGGACTACGAGGTATGTCACCTGGCGCAGCATGCCCACGACCCGCGCTTTCCGGTCAACGACAACTGGCAGAACCTGGTGGACGAACTGCTGCATCACCTCGAGCAGCAGAACGCGCCGGTCTGGGGTGTCGGCCATTCGCTGGGCGGCGTGCTGCACCTGCATGCGGCGTTGCGCCGACCGGAGTTCTACCGCGGGGTGGTGATGCTCGACTCGCCGGTGTTGACCCGCGCGGACGAGTGGCTGATCCAGGCCGCCAAGCGCCTGGGCTTCATCGACCGCATCACCCCGGCCGGGCGCACCCTGGGCCGGCGCGAGGCATTTCCCGATCGCGACAGCGCCCGTACCTATTTTGCCGGCAAGTCCCTGTTCCGCCACTTCGATCCGGACTGCCTTGAAGCCTACCTGGAGCATGGCCTGGAGCAGGGCGAGGAAGGCCTGCGCCTGCGCTTCGACCCGGCCACGGAGATCGGCATCTACCGCAGCATTCCCCATGTCAGTCCGGCCCGGCCACGCCAGTTGCAGGTGCCGTTGGCGATGGTGCGCGGCGCCCAGAGCCGGGTGATCCGCAAGCACCATGCCCTGGCCGTGCGCGCCATGGCCAAGGGCGAGTACCACAGCTTGCCCGGTGGGCACATGTTCCCGCTGGAACGGCCCACCGACACCGCCGGCCTGATCAAGGGCCTGTTCGACCGCTGGAGCCAGGCATGAGCGCCCAGGTCGAGGAGATTCGCCTGACGCTTGGCCATATCGAGCTGGCCGCGCACCTGTTTGGCCCGGCCGACGGCCTGCCGGTGATCGCCCTGCATGGCTGGCTGGACAACGCCAACAGCTTCGCCCGCCTGGCGCCGCAACTGAAGGGACTGCGCATCGTCGCCCTGGACCTGGCCGGACATGGCTACTCCGGGCATCGTCCAGTCGGCGCTGGTTATGCGCTGGCCGACTACGCTCATGACGTGCTGCGGGTTGCCGAGCAGCTGGGCTGGGCGCGCTTCGGCCTGCTCGGCCATTCGCTGGGGGCGATCATCTCGGTGCAACTGGCCGGGGCCTTGCCCGAGCGGGTCAGCCACCTGGCGCTGATCGACGGGGTGATTCCGCCGACGCTCAGCGAACAGGACGCCGCCGAGCGCTTGGGGCTGGCGTTGCAGGCGCAACTGCGCCTGGAAGGCAAGCGCAAGTCGGTGTACGCGACCCTGGAGGAGGGCGTCGAGGCGCGCATGAAAGGCATGGTCGCGGTCAGCCGTGAAGCCGCCGAACTGCTGGCCCAGCGTGGGCTGATGCCGGTGCCCGGCGGCTACAGCTGGCGCAGCGACAGCCGCCTGACCTTGCCCTCGCCAACCCGCCTGAACCAGGACCAGGCCATGGCCTTCGTCAAACGCATCGCCTGCCCGGCCTGCCTGGTGGTGGCCGCCGACGGCATGCTGGCGCGCCACACGCAGCTGCTGGAGCAGCTACCCTTCGAGCAGGTGACCCTGCCGGGCGGCCACCACCTGCACCTGAACGACGCCGAGGGCGCGGCCCTTGTCGCAGACTGTTTCAATCGCTTCTTTGGCATTCCTTGACTTGCACCGGACAACTGTCGAGGCTTGGCGGGTTGAAAGGGAGACAACCATGTACATGCCAGACATCCACGCGCCTTGCCCCGCCACCTGCGAGGGTGGTCGATGAGCGCACCTGTTTTCGTTCGCGGCGCCATCGCCGCCTGCCTCGCCATCGCCAGCCCCTTGCTATGGGCCGGCAGCCTACCGGTCCCGCCTGACGCCAAGGTGGTCGACCAGCGCCCGGCGGTGGAACAGGAGCGGGTCTACCCCCTGGGGCCGCTGCGCAAGATCAGCGGTCGCCTGCGGGTCGACGACAAGGTCGAGAGCCGTGGCCAGGTCAGTTCCGTGACCTACGAATTGCCGGTCGAGCGCAGCGCCCGCGAAGCCTTCACCAGCGCCCGCGAGGCCCTGCAGCAGGAGGGCGGCTATCCGTTGTTCTGGTGCCAGGGCCGCGATTGCGGCGAAGCTAGCCTATGGGCCAACGACGTGTTCGCCAATGCC
>NZ_NIBE01000133.1:0-1532 GCF_002205115.1 Pseudomonas sp. DrBHI1 | reverse complement strand
CCTTGGTGGCGCTGTACAGCGTGACCCGCGGCAACCGCCGCGCCTACCTGCATGTCGAGGAGTTCGTCGCCGGCAGCCCGCTGGGCGAGCTGCTGCCCACCGCCGCCACGGTGCTGCGCGAACTGCGCGACACCGGCAAGCTCGACTACCCTGATCTGGCCGAGCCCCAGGCCACCTGGGCAACGTTGCTGGCGCGCAGCCTGAACCTCGACAGCACCCTGCGCGTCAGCCTCAGCGGCAAGGGCGCCGAGGCCTGGCGCGAGCAGCTGGTCAAGGCCGGCGTGCGCAGCGCCCGGCTCGAGGTTGGCGACGCCCCGACCGAAGGCCTGCACCTGGAACTGATCCGTTGAGTGAGCGCCACCATGGCCAACAATGACCGCCTGTTGATCCAGATCCTGCTGCTGACCCTGCTGGGCGCCGCGCTGTGGGTGATGGCGCCGTTCATCTCGGCGCTGCTGTGGGGCGCCATCCTGGCGTTTGCCAGCTGGCCGCTGATGCGCCTGCTGACCCGCGTGCTCGGTGGGCGCGAAACCCTCGCCGCGAGCCTGCTGACCACGGTGTGGATTCTGCTGGTGGCGCTGCCGCTGGTGTGGCTGGGTTTCAACCTGGCCGACCATGTGCGCGATGCCACCGCGTTCATTCGCGACGTGCAGGTCGATGGCCTGCCGGACGCGCCCGCCTGGGTGGCGGGCATTCCGTTCGTGGGCGAACGCCTGGTGAGCTGGTGGGAGTCGTTCGACCAGCAGGGCGCGGCCTTGCTGGCCTCGGCCAAGCCGTATCTGGGCCAGGTCGGCAACTGGTTGCTGGCGCGCAGCGCGCAGATCGGCGGCGGGGTGCTGGAGCTGACCCTGAGCTTGGTGTTCGTGTTCTTCTTCTACCGCGACGGGCCGCGCCTGGCGGCCTTCGTCCACCGCCTGCTGCAACGGCTGGTGGGTGATCGCGCCGAGTACTACGTCGACCTGGTGGCCGGCACCGTGCAGCGGGTGGTCAATGGCGTGATCGGTACCGCCGCGGCCCAGGCCCTGCTGGCGCTGATCGGCTTCCTGATCGCCGGTGTGCCGGGGGCGATCGTGCTTGGCCTGGTGACCTTCATGCTCAGCCTGATCCCCATGGGCCCGCCGCTGGCCTGGATCCCCGCCACTGCTTGGCTGGTGTCCAAAGGCGACTATGGCATGGCGGTGTTCCTCGGCATCTGGGGCACCTTCGTCATCAGTGGCGTGGACAACGTGCTCAAACCGTACCTGATCAGCCGGGGCGGCAACCTGCCGCTGGTGATCGTGCTGCTGGGGGTGTTCGGTGGCCTGATCGCGTTCGGCTTCATCGGCCTGTTCATCGGGCCGACCCTGCTGGCGGTGGGGTACAGCCTGCTGCTGGACTGGAGCCGCAATTCCGCGCAGCACACGCCGCAACGTTGATCTTTCGGGCCTCTTCGCGGGTAAAGCCGCGAAGAGGCCCGTGCAGCGATCCGGTGGACCTGATCTTTACGCTTTCTTTATGCCCTGACCCCACCCCCGATCTCGCCCCTTTACGCC
>NZ_NIBE01000132.1:1043-27224 GCF_002205115.1 Pseudomonas sp. DrBHI1 | reverse complement strand
GTCATGCTGGCCGGACCTGATGAAGAGAGATGGGTTGAGTTCTTCAAGGCCTCGAAGCAGGCCGAGAACAGACAGGGTCGCCATTATTGCAAGTAATTCTTGTTAACAAAAGTAATACTGTTGCTTTTTTTGACCTTGGTATAGCCGTTTATCGCGCTAACCCGATAGCCTGTGCCTTTCGCATTCGGAGGTTTGGTATGTCAGACGTTTCAGCTTTGATCGTGGGTTGCGGTGATGTGGGCAGCCGCCTGGCCCGCCAACTGCTTGCTCAAGGCTGGCAGGTCAGCGGCTTGCGCCGTTCGGTCGATCAGTTGCCCGAAGGGGTTCGGCCGATCGCCGCCGATCTGGCCGAGCCGCAGATACCGAGCGCCTGGCCCGAGCAGGGACCTGATTACCTGGTGTATTGCGTGGCGGCCAGCCAGCACGATGAAGCCGGCTACCAGGCGGCCTATGTCGAAGGTTTGCGCCATGTGCTGGGATGGCTGGCGGCGAAAGGGCAGCGGCCACGACGCCTGGTGTTCGTGTCCAGCAGCAGCGTGTATGCGCAGCAGGACGGTGAATGGATTGCCGAAGCGGCAGCCACGCAGCCCGAGGGCTATTCCGGCAAGGTGATGCTCGAGGCTGAGCGGCTGGCGCTGGACAGCGGCATTCCCGCGACGATCGTGCGCCTGACCGGCATCTATGGTCCGGGGCGCGAGTGGTTGCTGAGTCAGGTGCGCCAGGGTTATCGCGTGGCCGAGGAGCCACCGTTGTACGGCAATCGCATTCATGCCGAGGATGCCGCCGGCCTGATGGCGCACCTGCTGCGGGCCGATGCCCGGGGTGTTGCGCTGGATGACTGCTATATCGGCGTGGATGACGATCCGGCGCCGCTGGCCGAGGTGGTGGCCTGGCTGCGTGAATACCTGGGCGTTACCCAGTGGTCGGATGAGCAGCGGGTGCGGCGCACCGGCAGCAAGCGCTGCAGCAATGCGCGGGCGCGGGCGTTGGGGTGGGTGCCGATGTATCCGAGTTACAAAGAGGGGTATGCCGCCATTCTGCAAGGGCGTGGTTGAGACTACCGGCCCTATCGCGGGGCAAGCCCGCTCCCACGCATATCGTGGGAGCGGGCTTGCCCCGCGATGTTGGCTAATCCTTTTCCAGCACCCACTGCCGCGCACCGGCGGCCAGTTGCGGCATTTCATCCGGTTGGGCGCGGTTTACCGCCTGGAAGATTTCCAGGGTGTCGCCGTCGCGCTTGAAGATCCATGGCGCGCCACGCTGGTCGCGCTCCAGCCATAGGCTGTCGTTGCCATCGCCCATGGTCGCGCAGTCGCCCGCCAGGCACAGGGCGAAGCGGTCAGGGCCAGGCAGGCCGGTAACGTTGCCGGTGTCGCTGAAGCGCACCACTGCGCCCTTGCCCTGGCCTTCGACGATCTTCCAGTCGCCGCCCAGGTATTGCTGGTACAGCGCCTTCTCGAAGCTGCCACCCAGCGGCGTGTTCTGTGGGCCTTCGCTGCGCACGAAGGTTTGCTGGTGACCGGACGGGTCGATCGCCAGCAACTCGTCGCCGTCGAGCTTGAGCTGTTCGACCAGGCCACCTTCGAAGCTGACCTGCCAGTCTTTCTCGTTGGCGCTCAGGCGCCCGTCGGCAGCCTCGAAGCCATTGCTGAAGCTGGCCTGCTGGTTCTTGACGTCGATCTTCCACTCGAACACCGGGCCCTGGGCGTCGAGAGCCTGGCGCAGGCTGGTGCCTTTGCGGGCGGCGTCGATGGCGGCCTGGTTGATCCAGGTGCCGTTGAAGTCTTCGGGTTTATGGCTGGCGCAGCCGCCCAGGAGCAGGGCTGCCAGCGCGATAGGCAATGCGTGGCGCATGGGGGAAACCTTGGGGCAGGAGAGGGTGGTGACGGGCTGGATGCCCGTCACCGGGAGCATCACTCGAGGACCAGGATGGCGTCCATCTCGACCTGGGCACCCTTCGGCAGCGCGGCGACGCCGATGGCGGCGCGGGCCGGGTAAGGCTGTTCGAAGTAACGGCCCATGATTTCGTTGACCTTGGCGAAGTGGCTCAGGTCGGTGAGGAAGATGTTCAGCTTGACGATGTCCTTGAACGAACTGCCAGCGGCTTCGGCCACCGACTTCAGGTTCTCGAACACCTGGACGGTCTGGGCTTCGAAGCCTTCGACCAGTTCCATGGTCTTCGGATCGAGCGGGATCTGGCCCGACATGTACACGGTGTTGCCAGCCTTGATCGCTTGCGAGTAGGTGCCGATGGCGGCAGGGGCCTTGTCGCTGGTGATGACGGTCTTGCTCATGATGACTCCTTGCGGTTGGCGGACTACGCACGCATCCGGGTGATGCGGACCACGCCGGTCAAGGTGCGCAGCTTCTTGATCACGCGGGCCAGGTGCACACGGTCGTGCACGCTGACCACCAGTTGGACCACGCTGATACGGCCGTCGCGTTCGTCCATGCTGATTTTCTCGATGTTGCCGTCGGCGGCGTTGACGCTGCTGGCCAGCAGCGCGATCAGGCCGCGCTGGTGTTCCAGCTCGACGCGCAGCTCGACGTTGAACTCGCCGGTGATGTCCTTGGCCCAAGAGAGCTGCAGGCACTTCTCCGGGTTGTGGCGGACTTCACTGATGTTGCGGCAGTCTTCCAGGTGCACGACCATGCCTTTGCCGGCCGACAGGTGGCCGACGATAGGGTCGCCCGGGATCGGGGTGCAGCACTTGGCGTAGCTGAGCACCAGGCCCTCGGTACCGCGGATCGCCAGCGGGCCTTCCGGCGCCGGCAGTTGCTCGCCTTCGGCGGACAGCAGGCGGCGGGCGACCACGTAGGCCATGCGGTTGCCCAGGCCGATGTCCTCGAGCAGGTCCTCGAGCAGTTCCAGGCGGTACTCGGCGAGGATCGACTGGATGCGCTCCTGGGGGATCTTCTCCAGGCTGCTGTCGAAGCCGGTCAGCACCTTGTTCAGCAGGCGCTCGCCGAGGCTGATGGACTCGGAGCGGCGCTGTTGCTTGAGGGCATGACGAATGTGCGTGCGCGCCTTGCCGGTGACCACGAAGTTGAGCCAGGCCGGGTTCGGCCGGGCGCCCGGCGCGCTGACGATCTCGACGGTGGAGCCGCTCTGCAGCGGCTCGGACAGCGGCGCCAGGCGGCGGTTGATGCGGCAGGCGATGCAGCTGTTGCCGACGTCGGTGTGCACCGCGTAGGCGAAGTCGACGGCGGTGGAGCCCTTGGGCAGCTCCATGATCCGGCCTTTGGGGGTGAAGACGTAGACCTCGTCCGGGAACAGGTCGATCTTCACGCTCTCGATGAACTCCAGCGAGTTGCCGGCGCGCTGCTGCAGCTCGAGGATGCCCTTGACCCACTGGCGGGCGCGGGCGTGGCTGCCCTTGGGCTGCTCTTCCTCGTTGGACTTGTACAGCCAGTGCGCGGCAATGCCGTTGTTGGCCATCTCTTCCATTTCGCGGGTGCGGATCTGGATCTCGATGGGCACGCCGTGCATGCCGAACAGCGTGGTGTGCAACGACTGGTAGCCGTTGGCCTTGGGGATCGCGATGTAGTCCTTGAACCGGCCCGGTAGTGGTTTGTACAGGTTGTGCACGGCGCCGAGCACGCGGTAGCAGGTGTCGACCTTGTCGACGATGATGCGGAAGGCGTACACATCCATGATCTCGGTGAAGGCGCGACGCTTGCCGCGCATCTTCTTGTAGATGCCATAGAGGTGTTTCTGCCGGCCGCTGACTTCGCCTTGAATGCCATCGGCGGCCAGGCAGTTGGCCAGCGAGGTCTCGATCTTGGCGACGATTTCCTTGCGGTTGCCCCGCGCGCTCTTGACCGCCCGGTGGATCAGCGACGAACGCATCGGGTGCATGGCCTTGAAACCGAGGTCCTCGAACTCGACGCGCACAGTGTGCATCCCCAGGCGGTTGGCGATGGGGGCGTAGATCTCGAGGGTTTCCTTGGCGATGCGTCGGCGTTTTTCGCCGGACAGCACTTCCAGGGTGCGCATGTTGTGCAGGCGGTCGGCCAGCTTGACCAGGATCACGCGGATGTCGCGGGCCATGGCCATGGCCATCTTCTGGAAGTTCTCGGCCTGCGCCTCGGCCTTGGTCTCGAAGTTCATCTGGGTCAGTTTGCTGACCCCATCGACCAGCTCGGCGACGGTCTCGCCGAATTGCTGGCTCAAGGCTTCCTTGGCAATGCCGGTGTCTTCGATCACGTCGTGCAGCATGGCCGCCATCAGGCTCTGATGGTCCATGTGCATGTCGGCGAGGATGCTGGCAACCGCCAGCGGATGGGTCACGTAGGGCTCGCCGCTGCGGCGACGCTGGCCATCGTGGGCCTGCTCGGCGTAGAAGTAGGCCCGGCGAACCAGGTTGACCTGTTCGGGGCCCAGGTAAGTCGACAGCCGTTCGGCGAGGGCTTCTATACCCGGCATGGTTTCACCTCTTGCTGAAGAAGAGGGCCTTGCGCCGCACGGTGTCGACTGGGCATCAATCAGACGGCCTCGTTGTTCTCGTCCTCGAACGCGGCGAATACCGGATCCTCGGTGACGATCTCTTCGGCGGCGATGAACTCTGGCGTGACGATGCCTTCGGCGATTTCACGCAGGGCGACGACGGTCGGCTTGTCGTTTTCCCACGCAACGCGTGGCTCTTTGCCGCCGGTAGCCAGCTGGCGGGCGCGCTTGGTCGAGAGCATGACCAGCTCAAAGCGGTTATCCACGTGTTCCAGGCAGTCTTCAACAGTTACGCGGGCCATGGTCTTCCTCAGTAGCAAATGCGGTAGGCGTGCGCCCAGAATGGGCAGGCGGACTCGATAGTTTAAAAAATCACCAGCCAATAGGGAAGGGCTGTTTTGTCGGGTGCCCTTCCTCCGGTGCTGTTTGAGTCGTTTTCGCGGGCCCTGTGGGAGCGGGCTTGTCCGCGAAGCAGTTCACACCAAGCTGGGACGGACGATAACGGTTCCTGTTACCCGAAAACAACCGCCCCTGACGCGTTAACGCAACATTGCGTCGCGCAGGCGCGGGGTCAGCTCCTCGAACAGCGTCTGTACCGAGCGCAGGGCACGGCAATCGGGGCGGGTCAGCAGCCACAGCTGGGTGTCGCAGCCGGGCAGCGGGCCGCTCAGCGCCTCGACGCCGGGCAAGTCGTGGACCATGTAGTCGGGCAGTGCCGCCACGCCCAGGCCGGTGGTCACCAGTTGGGCGATGGTCGACATGCCGCTGCACTGGTAGCGCGGAATCAGCCCCGGGTGATGTTGGTTGCGCCAGACCACCGTGGCGTGGTCCTGCATGGAGTCGTCGGGGGCGATCCATGGCACGCTGGCGGCAGATTCCTGCAGGCGCTCGCGTAGCACCGGCAGGCCGCAGACCACGTAGGAGGTCGAGCCCAGGCAGCGGCCCACGAGGTGTTCCGGCGGCGTGTTGGTCAGGCGCAGGGCGATGTCGGCATCGCGGCGGCTGAGGTTGGCAAAGGTGTTGGAGGTGCCCATTTCCAGCGACAGCGCCGGGTAGTTGGGCATGAACTCGGCCAGCGCCGGCAGCAGCAGGCTGTGCAGCACCGCCTCGGTGCAGGTCAGGCGCACGGTGCCGCTGACCACCTGCTCGCCGCTGGTCAGCGCGATGCGCGCCGCGTCCAGCGCCTGTTCGGCGCGCTCGGCCTGCTCGGCCAGGGCCTGGGCGGTGTCGGTGGGCAGGTAGCCCTTGCGGCTCTTGACGAACAGCGCAGTGCCCAGTGCCGATTCCAGCCGGCGGATCGAACGGAAGACCGTGGAAACGTCGACCTTGAGCAGTTCGGCGGCCTTGGCCAGGGACCGGCCGCGCTCCAGCGCCAGGACCAGGGCGAGGTCCGCATGGTTGATCTGATATTGCATCGATGCACGCTCTGCTTGCCGAAATGCCAATGTCTGTTGCGTTGGGGCCATTTTATAGTGAAACGGCCCCCGGGAATCAATGCAGCCGGTCGGCAACCAGCCCCCCACGATGGGCCAGTGAAAAGAACAACAGCAGCACCATCGTCGCCTTTCGAGGCGTCATCCGCAGTTCCCCACATCGCCGCTCCGAATCAAAGGATGTACAGCCATGACGTCGGTCTCCCCGTGCGCCAGTTCTTCCCGCGAGATGAATGAGTTCCTGGATGCCCATCCGGATACCCAGTACGTCGACCTGCTGATCTCCGACATGAACGGGGTGGTGCGCGGCAAGCGCATCGAACGCGCCAGCCTGCACAAGGTGTACGAGAAAGGCATCAACCTGCCGGCCTCGCTCTTCGCCCTGGATATCAACGGTTCAACCGTCGAAAGCACCGGTCTTGGCCTGGACATCGGCGACGCCGACCGTATCTGTTTCCCGATTCCGGGCACGCTCTGCGACGAGCCATGGCAGAAGCGTCCGACCGCGCAGTTGCTGATGACCATGCATGAGCTGGATGGCGCGCCGTTCTTCGCCGATCCGCGCGAGGTGCTGCGCCAGGTGGTAAGCCGGTTCGACGACCTGGGCCTGGATATCTGCGCCGCGTTCGAGCTGGAGTTCTACCTGATCGACCAGGACAACCTCAACGGCCGTCCGCAGCCGCCGCGCTCGCCGATTTCGGGCAAGCGCCCGCAGTCGACCCAGGTGTACCTGATCGACGACCTCGACGAATATGCCGACTGCCTGCAGGACATGCTCGAAGCCGCCAAGGAGCAGGGCCTGCCCGCCGACGCCATCGTCAAGGAAAGCGCCCCCGCGCAGTTCGAGGTCAACCTGCACCACGTCGCCGACCCGCTGAAGGCCTGCGATTATGCGATCCTGCTCAAGCGCCTGATCAAGAACGTCGCCTACGACCATGAGATGGACTCCACCTTCATGGCCAAGCCCTATCCGGGCCAGGCAGGCAACGGTCTGCACGTGCACATCTCGCTGCTGGACAAGAAGACCGGCAAGAACATCTTTACCAATGACGACCCGCTGCAGAGCGAGACCCTGCGCCACGCCATCGGCGGCGTGCTGGAGACCATGCCGGCATCGATGGCGTTCCTGTGCCCGAACATCAACTCCTACCGCCGCTTCGGCGCCCAGTTCTACGTGCCCAATGCGCCGAGCTGGGGCCTGGACAACCGCACCGTCGCGGTCCGCGTGCCGACCGACAGCAGTGAGAACGTGCGCATCGAGCACCGCGTGGCCGGTGCCGACGCCAACCCGTACCTGATGCTCGCGGCGATCCTCGCCGGCATCCACCATGGCCTGACCAACAAGGTCGAGCCGAACGCGCCGATCGAAGGCAACTCGTACGAACAGCTGGAACAGAGCCTGCCGAACAACCTGCGCGACGCCCTGCGCGCGCTGGATGACAGCGAAGTCCTCAACCAATACATCAGCCCGGACTACATCGACATCTTCGTGGCCTGCAAGGAGAGCGAGCTGGCCGAGTTCGAAGTGTCGATCTCCGACCTCGAGTACAACTGGTACCTGCACACGGTGTAAGCCCATGAGCGCATTTGCGGTCCCCTTGATCGGTGTCAGC
This sequence comes from Pseudomonas sp. DrBHI1, assembly GCF_002205115.1. NCBI lineage: Bacteria > Pseudomonadati > Pseudomonadota > Gammaproteobacteria > Pseudomonadales > Pseudomonadaceae > Pseudomonas > Pseudomonas sp. DrBHI1. The sequence continues at coordinate 19,731 of NZ_NIBE01000132.1, read as the reverse complement.
GCCTGCCGCCAGCAGGTGGGAAAGAACTCGTCGCACACGGTGGGCGACAAGTATGTCGAGGCCGCGGGCTTTGCCGGGCTGCCGCTGATCCTGCCGGCGCGTGATGGCGGCAGCGACACCCGGGCGCTGCTGGCCCGGCTCGATGGCATTCTTTTTACCGGTTCGCCTTCAAATGTCGAGCCGCATCATTACAATGGCGCCCCCAGCGCGGAAGGTACCCGGCACGATCTTGCACGTGATCGCCTGACCTTGCCGCTGCTGCAGGCGGCCATTGCCGCCGGTGTGCCGGTGTTGTGCATCTGCCGTGGCTTCCAGGAACTGAACGTGGCCCTTGGCGGCACCCTGCACCAGCGCGTGCAGGAACTGCCCGGCTACCTGGACCACCGCGAACCTGAGGACGCACCCCTGGAGGTGCAATACGGCCCTCGTCATCCCGTCGCGGTCACCGCGGGCGGGTTGTTCGAGCGCCTGGGCCTGGCGGCGCAGTTCGAGGTCAACTCGCTGCACAGCCAGGGTATCGACCGCCTGGCCCCGGGCCTGCGCGTCGAGGCACGGGCCCCGGATGGCCTGGTCGAAGCGGTGTCGATGCCTGATGCGCCGGGCTTTGTAGTCGGCGTGCAGTGGCACCCTGAATGGCGTTTCGCCGAAAACCCGGTTTCGCTGCGCCTGTTCGAGGCGTTCCGCGAGGCTTGCATTGCCCATGCTGCTCGGGAGGGTGTACGTCAGGAAACACGCTGACGTTAGCCGAAGGTCCAGGATGACCGTGCCCCACCACGAGCTTTCAATGAGTGAAAGCGGGCCCACTACGGCGGGCCTGTGAGAACAATTCCAATAGTTACGGCACAGACTCATGAATGAATACACAGAAGCCGGACGCCCACCCGACGTGGCGTCCGACTCGGGCAACACCCAGCGCAGCAAGGGCCTGGCCAAGGGCCGTCTCGGTCTGCTGGCCAGCGTCGTGCTGGGCATTTCCACCATCGCGCCGGTCTACACCCTGACCGGCGCGCTCGGCCCGACCGTGCGCGAAGTCGGCGCCCACCTGCCGGCGGTGTTCATCGTCGGCTTCCTGCCGATGCTGCTGGTGGCCCTGGGCTACCGCGAGCTGAACTCGGCCGAGCCCGACAGCGGCACCTCCTTCACCTGGTCGGCCCGGGCCTTCGGTCCGATGATCGGCTGGATCGGCGGCTGGGGGCTGGTGGTCGCCACCACCATCGTGCTGTCCAACCTGGCGGGCGTGGCGGTGGACTTCTTCTACCTGTTCCTGGCCCAGATCACCGGCAACCAGGAGCTGGCGGCGCTGGCGGACAACCTGCTGGTCAACGTCACCACCTGTTGCGTGTTCATCGCCCTGGCGGTGTGGATCTGCTGTCGGGGCATGGCCACCACCATGACTGTGCAGTACGGCCTGGTGGCCTTGCAGTTGCTGGTGTTGATCGGCTTTGCGTTCGCCGCCTTCGGCGAAACCACGGCGCCACCACCGCTGGCATTCGATCTTGCCTGGTTCAACCCGTTCGGCGTCGAGTCGTTCTCGGCATTCGCGGCCGGCCTGTCGTTGTCGATCTTCATCTTCTGGGGTTGGGACGTGTGTCTGACCGTCAGCGAGGAGTCGATCGGTAGCGAAGAGGTGCCGGGCAAGGCCGCCACCTGGACGGTGTTGCTGATCCTTGGCCTGTATCTGCTCACCGCCATCGCCACCCTGCAGTTCGCCGGGATCAGCGAGGATGGATTGGGCCTGGGCAACCCACGCATCCAGGAGAACGTGTTCGCCCACCTGGCCGGCCCGGTCATGGGACCGCTGGCAATCCTGATGTCGATCGCGGTGCTGGCCAGCACCGCCGCCTCGCTGCAGTCGACCTTCGTCTCGCCGGCGCGCACCCTGCTCGCCATGGGTTACTACGGCGCCGTGCCGCAGCGCTTCGCCACGGTCTGCCCGCGCTCGCAGACGCCGCGCTACGCGACCATCTGTGCCGGCATTGCCGCGGCGCTGTTCTACGTGACCATGCGTACCTTGAGCGAGAACGTGCTGGCAGACACCATCACCGCCCTGGGCATGATGATCTGCTTCTATTACTCGCTGACTGCTTTCGCTTGCGTGTGGTACTTCCGCCGCAGCCTGTTCGACAGCGTGCGTCACTTCTTCATGCGCGGCGTCTGCCCGCTGGTGGGTGGGGTGATCCTGTCGGTGATCTTCGTGCGCACGGCGATCGACAGCGCTTCGCCGGACTTCGGCAGCGGCTCGCATGTGGGCGGGCTGGGGCTGGTGTTCGTGATCGCAGCGATCATCTCGGCACTGGGGATCGTGCTGATGATGCTGTCGCGGCTGCGGGCGCCGGCGTATTTCCTGGGGGCGACCCTGCGCCAGCAGGCGACCATTCAGTTGCAGGACTGACGCATGGGGGCGCTTTGCGCCCCTTTCGCGACACAAGGCCGCTCCCACAGGTACAGCACGGTTTCAGACTCTGCACCGTACCTGTAGCGGCCTTGCCGGGGCGCCGTACCGGTCGGATAGGGCCTCGCAGAGGCCCCGGCGGTCTTCAGCCGATCAGCTGCTTGAGCAACTCACCATGCCGCGCCTGCTGTTTCTTCAGCAACAGGCGATTCGATGCGAACACCGCCTTCAATTCCTCCAGCGCCACGCCGAAGTCGTCATTGATGATGACGTACTCATACTCGTCATAGTGCACCATCTCGCTGACCGCTTCCTTCATGCGTCCGGCAATGATCTCCTCACTGTCCTGGCCACGACCATCCAGCCGTTGGCGCAAGGCCTCCTGGCTAGGCGGCAGGATGAAGATCGAACGCGCCTCGGGCATCAGCTTGCGTACCTGCTGGGCGCCTTGCCAGTCGATCTCCAGGATCAGGTCGTAGCCCTGGTCGAGGGTTTCCTGCAGCGCGCTGCGCGACGTGCCGTAGAAGTTGCCGAACACTTCGGCGTGCTCGAGGAAGTCGCCCTGGGCGATCAATGCCTTGAACTCCTCATGAACGACGAAGTGGTAGTTCACCCCGTGCTCCTCGCCCGGACGCATGGCGCGGGTGGTGTGGGAGACCGAGACGCGCACGTTGGCGTCGTCCTTGATCAGGGCCGTGACCAGGCTGGTCTTGCCGGCGCCGGACGGGGCCGAAACGATGTAGAGGGTGCCGCTGCTGTGATTCATGGTAGGGGTGGCCTTACTCGATATTCTGTACTTGTTCACGCATCTGTTCGATCAGCACCTTCAGGTTGACCGCCGCTTGCGTGCTGCGTGGGTCGAAGGCCTTGGAGCCAAGGGTGTTGGCTTCGCGGTTGAGCTCCTGCATCAGGAAGTCCAGGCGCCGGCCGGCGGCGCCGCCGGACTTGAGCACCCGGCGCACCTCGGTGACGTGGGTGCTGAGGCGGTCCAGCTCCTCGGCGACATCGCTCTTCTGCGCCAGCAGGACCATTTCCTGCTCCAGGCGCTGCGGGTCTAGCTCGGCCTTCATGTCGCCGAAACGATCGAGGACCTTCTGCCGTTGCGCGGCCAGCATCTGCGGCACGAGGGTGCGCAAGGTGGCGACTTCGCCGGCCATGCTGTCCAGGCGCTCGTTGATCAGCCTGGCGAGCTCGGCGCCTTCACGCTGACGACCCGCCTTGAGTTCGGCCAGCGCCTCGTCGAACAGGGCAACGGCTTCGGCATTGAGCGCCTGCGGATCGCTGGCGTCGGCCACCAGCACGCCTGGCCAGGCCAGCACTTCCAGCGGGTTGAGCGGTGCCGGCTGCTTGATCAGGCCGGCGACGGTCTCGGCGGCGGCGACCAACTGCGCGGCACGCTCGCGGTCGACCTGCAACGGCTTGCCGGCGTTGTCCTCGCTCAGGCGCAGGGTGCACTCGACCTTGCCGCGGGACAGGCCCTGGCGCAGGCCCTCGCGTACCGCGCCTTCAAGGTCGCGCAGCGCTTCGGGCAGGCGCAGGTGGGGTTCGAGATAGCGGTGGTTGACCGAACGCAGCTCCCAGACCAGGGTGCCTTGGCTGCCAGCGCGCTCGACACGAGCAAAAGCGGTCATGCTATGCACCATGGGGAGTACCTCGCGTATTCAGATGAACGGGGAGCCTGTCGGCTGCAAGGCGCAGGATTGTAGCGCAGTGCGGCCCGGGCGCCCAATCCGCCCATGCTACCGACCCTCCTCGGGCTTGTCGGAAAAGGTGACAGGCTGCGCGGGTACGACGACAGGCGTGCCTTCGGCGGGCGGCGGGCTCTATAATGCTCGGCAGATTCAAAGTCCCGGTACAGGTATCCCAGATGAAACGTCCAAGTGGTCGCGCCGCCGATCAGCTCCGCTCGATCCGCATTACCCGCAACTACACCAAGCACGCCGAGGGATCGGTACTGGTCGAGTTCGGTGACACCAAGGTCATCTGCACGGTCAGCGTCGAGAATGGTGTTCCCCGCTTCCTCAAAGGTCAGGGCCAAGGCTGGCTCACCGCCGAATACGGCATGCTGCCGCGTTCGACCGGCGAGCGTAACCAGCGTGAGGCCAGCCGCGGCAAGCAAGGCGGCCGCACCCTCGAAATCCAGCGCCTGATCGGCCGCTCCCTGCGCGCCGCGCTGGACATGAGCAAGCTCGGCGACATCACCCTGTACGTCGACTGCGATGTGATCCAGGCTGACGGCGGTACCCGCACCGCCTCGATCACCGGCGCCATGGTCGCGCTGTGCGACGCCCTGGCGGTGATCAAGAAGCGTGGCGGCCTCAAGGGCGGCAACCCGCTCAAGCATATGATCGCCGCGGTGTCGGTGGGCATGTACCAGGGCGAGGCCGTGCTCGACCTCGATTACCTCGAGGACTCCGCCGCCGAGACCGACCTGAACGTGGTCATGACCAGTGCCGGTGGCTTCATCGAAGTGCAGGGCACCGCCGAAGGCGCGCCGTTCCAGCCAGAAGACTTCAACGCCATGCTGGCGCTGGCGCAGAAGGGCATGACCGAGATCTTCGAACTGCAGCAGGCCGCGCTGGCCGACTGACGACACGCCAGGAAGGTGCGCAACATGAGCGATGTGGACTTGCCGATCACCCCGCCCAGCGCCGATGTCCGGCAGTGGGCGATGTTCTGCCACCTGTCCGCGCTGCTGGGTCTGGTGATGCCCCTTGGGCATCTGCTTGGCCCGCTGGTGCTGTGGCACCTCAAGCGCGAGCAGGATCCTTTCATCGATGCCCAGGGCAAGGAGGCGCTGAACTTTCAGATCAGCGTGACCCTCGCCGGGTTCGTCTGCTTGCTGTTGATGTTCGTGTTCATCGGTATCGTGCTGTTCGCCGCGCTGATGGTGGCGGTGCTGATCCTGATCATCCTGGCGGCAGTCAGGGCCAACGAAGGGAAGCCGTATCGCTATCCTTGGATCTGGCGGCCGATCAGATAGGCACAAAAAAGCCGACCCCATGGGTCGGCTTTTTTGTGTGCGCCATCCTCAGATGGTCAGCGTCCAGTCGTAGTCCACGATCAGCGGCGCATGCTGGGAGAAGCGCGGCTGGCGTGGCAGACGGGCGTTACGCACGAAGCGGCGCAGGCCTGGGGTGAGGATCTGGTAGTCGAACCGGTAACCCAGGTTGAGCATCTCGGCCTGCTCGTTGTCCGGCCACCAGCTGTACTGGTCGCCTTCACGGCTGACTTCGCGCAGGGCGTCGACATAGCCCATGTCGCCGACGATGGCGTCCATCCAGGCGCGTTCCGGCGGCAGGAAACCGACCGACTGCTGGCTGTCGCGCCAGTTCTTGATGTCGAGCTTCTGCTGCGCCACGTAGAACGAGCCGCAGTAGATGTATTCGCGACGCTTGCGACGCTGCTTGTCCAGGTACTTGGCGAAGTCGTCCATCAACTTGAACTTCTGGTTCAGGTCTTCGTCGCCGTGCATGCCCGAAGGCAGCAGCAGGCTGGCAATACTGACTTTGTCGAAATCTGCTTGCAGATAACGCCCGTAGCGATCGGCTGTCTCGAAGCCCAGGCCGGTGATGACTGCCTTGGGCTGCATGCGCGAGTACAGTGCCACGCCACCTTGGGTGGGCACCTCCGCGTCGCAGGCGTAAAGGAAATAGCCATCGAGCTGGAAAGCTGGGTCGTCGAGTTCAAAGGCCGAGGCGCGGGTATCCTGAAGGCAGATGACGTCGGCATTCTGGGCTTGCAACCAGCTGAGCAATCCACGCTCGGCCGCAGCCTGAATGCCATTTACGTTCACACTGATGATCCGCATAAATGGCCCCAAAAATCTCGTGCGTGTATGATACCCGAGCTCAACACATTTAGCTAAATCCGTGGTGTCCGGGACCTTTCATGCAGCCGTATCAGCGCGACTTCATCCGTTTTGCCATCGATCGCGGCGTTCTGCGCTTCGGTGAGTTCACCCTGAAATCGGGGCGTACCAGCCCGTACTTCTTCAATGCCGGCCTGTTCAACACAGGTTCCGCGCTGGCCCAGTTGGGGCGTTGCTACGCGGCGGCCATCGTCGACAGCAAGATCCCCTTCGATGTGCTGTTTGGCCCGGCCTACAAGGGCATTCCCCTGGCGGCAGCCACTGCCGTGGCCCTGGCCGAACAACATCAGCTCGACGTACCGTGGTGCTTCAACCGCAAAGAGGCCAAGGATCACGGCGAGGGCGGCAGCCTGGTCGGTGCCCCGCTGGCCGGTGACGTGCTGATCATCGACGATGTAATTACCGCCGGCACCGCGATCCGCGAGGTCATGCAGATCATCAACGCCCAGCAGGCCAAGGCCGCCGGCGTGCTGATCGCGCTGAACCGTGAAGAGCGCGGCAATGGCGAGCTGTCGGCGATCCAGGAAGTCGAACGCGACTTCGGCATTCCGGTCGTGAGCATCGTCTCGCTGACCCAGGTGCTGGAGTTCCTGGCTGACGACCCGCAGCTCAAGCAGCACCTGCCGGCGGTCGAGGCCTACCGCGCCCAGTACGGCATCTGACCGGCTCGCGGCTCATGAAAATGGCGACCTTAGGGTCGCCTTTTTCATGCCTGTTATTCAGCGGCGGTTCGGGTAACTGGCCTGCACGGCATCAAGGAGATTTCCGAGCGGCGAAGGAAAGGCGGCCCTTGGGCCGCCTGTATCTCGTGTCAGTCTGTGCCGTACTTCGGCGAGCGTGGCCCGTAGAGGATCCCGCCATTCGGATAGGGTGTAAGCAGGCGTGCGCTGGTCATCCCGGCGATCGGGTAGCCGGCGTCATCCTGCACGCTGCTGATGATCTGGTTGATGGCCGCCGCCACCAGCATGCCGATCAGGCCGCCCTGGTTCTGCTTGCCTTCCTCGCTGGAGGCCGTGGCGCTGCCGGTCCACAAGGTGGCACCGGTCTTCAGGTCGACCAGTTTGGCGCTGGCGGTGACGATGGTCGCGCTGCTCAGCACCATATAGCGGGTGCCGTAGTCGCTGACGGTCACGTACAGACCGGCGTCGGCGCCGAAGATCTCGTTCAGCTTGGCCGTGGGCAGCTGGTGGATATCGGCCGGCGTGGTCAGGCCGTTCTGGCGGAAGGTTTCATCCACCAGTGCCACCGGCATCACGTAGTAGCCGGCCTCGGCCAGCGGATAGGTGACCTGGGACAGCATGCTGTAGGTGGCCTTGACGTCGGGCGACTCGTTCAGCGGCGGCAGGATCAGGATCGACTTCGGTCGGCTCTGCTTGTAGGCCGAATAGTCGATGCTCTTGCGTTCGGCGCAGCCGGCGAACAGGGCCAGCACGCAGGCGCCGACGATCAGTTGGGTCAGGCGCTTGATCATTGCTTGGCTCCCTTGCTGGCGTTGCTCATCAGGAAGTCCATGTAGGCCGCCGACTCGGGGAACAGCGCTTTTTCGGTACGGAACTGCTGGATCATCTGGTCATCTTTGCCCAGGCTGGAGTACAGCAGGCCCAACTGCGCGTGGTAGCCCGGCGGCACGGCGCCGTTCTTGGCCTTGATCTTCTCCAGGTCGCGCTCCAGGGCTGTGACTTGCTCTTCCTTGGCGTCACCCTTGAGGTAGCCGTACACCTGGGGCTGGTAGCTTTCCCACTGGTACAGGGTCTTGGGCGAATTGCAGCCGGCCAGCAGGACGCTGCCCAGCAGCAGCCCGGCGACAGTGCGCCAGGCCGGGTAGGTGATGCTCATCGAACGGTCTTCCTTGTCGTGTTGTGCTTGTTATTGCGCTTGTGGTTTCCACTGGCCGCTTTCGACTGCGCCCACCAGCTTGTTGACGGCTTCGCGCATGGCCAGGTCGAGCACTTTGCCGTTGAGGGTCGAGTCGTAGCTGGCGGTGCCGCCGAAGCCGATGACTTCACGGTTGGACAGGGCATATTCACCGGCGCCCTGGCTCGAATAGACCACTTCGGAGGTGCTGATGTTGACGATATTCAGGGCGACCTTGGCGTAGGCGATCTGGGTCTTGCCGCGGCCGAGGATGCCGAACAGCTGGTGATCGCCGACTTCCTTGCGGCCGAACTCGGTAACGTCGCCGGTCACCACGAAGTCGGCGCCCTTCAGGCGCTGGGCCTGGCCCTTGATGGCCGCCTCCTGCTGGATCTCGCCCATGTTGTCGCGGTCCAGCACGTTGAAACGGTTGGTCTGCTGCAGGTGGGTGATCAGGATGGTCTTGGCCTGGCCGCCGAGGCGGTCGACGCCGTCGGAGAAGATGCCGCGCATATAGCTGGAGCGGTTGTCGAACTTGCCCACGGCGATCGGCGTGCGCACGCCACTGTAGGGGCGGTTGACGCTTTCGACCTGTTGCACGGCAACAGCGGTGGAGGTTTCGGTGGCACAGCCGGCGATGGACCCGACAGCCAGGGCGGCTGCCAGCACGAGTCCTTGTGATGCGTATTTCACGCGTGATCTCCAGGTAAATAGAAACTATTCGCAACGAACGAGCATACTGTCACGTTGTTTCGGCAGTCTACCGGGAATCTTTATGGTCAAACACAAAGGTTGATGGCTATAAGCCACCTATTTGCGTGGGCGGGGGTGAAAGCATCGCGGGGCAGGCCTGCTCCCTCCAGGGAGCGGGCCTGCCCCGCGATAGGATTACAGCGGGATCAGCGTGGTTTGCGGTTGGTGATCAGGGTGCCCACGCCGCTGTCGGTGAAGATCTCCAGCAGCACCGCATTCGGCACGCGGCCGTCGATGATGTGCGAGCTGTTGACGCCGCCCTGGACCGCGTCCAGCGCGCATTTGATCTTCGGCAGCATGCCGCCGTAGATGGTGCCGTCGGCAATCAGCTCGTTGACCTGCTCGGTGGTCAGCCCGGTGAGGACCTCGCCCTGCTTGTCCATCAGGCCGGCGATGTTGGTCAGCAGCATCAGCTTCTCGGCCTTCAATGCCTCGGCCACCTTGCCCGCCACCAGGTCGGCGTTGATGTTATAGGACTCGCCGTTGGCGCCCACGCCGATTGGTGCGATCACCGGAATGAAGTCGCCCTTGACCAGCATGTTCAGCAGGTCGGTGTTGACGCTCACGACCTCGCCGACATGGCCGATGTCGATGATTTCCGGGGTGGTCATTTCCGGCGTCTGGCGGGTGACGGTCAGCTTCTTGGCGCGGATCAGCTCCGCGTCCTTGCCGGTCAGGCCGATGGCGCTGCCACCGTGGCGGTTGATCAGGTTGACGATGTCCTTGTTCACCTGGCCGCCCAGGACCATCTCCACCACATCCATGGTCGCCGCGTCGGTGACGCGCATGCCATCGATGAAGTGGCTGTCGATCGACAGGCGCTTGAGCAGGTCGCCGATCTGCGGCCCGCCACCGTGCACCACCACCGGGTTGATGCCCACGGCCTTCATCAGCACGATGTCACGGGCGAAGCCGGTCTTGAGCTCCTCGCTTTCCATCGCGTTGCCGCCGTACTTGATCACCAGGGTCTTGCCGACGAAGCGGCGGATGTAAGGCAGTGCTTCGGACAAAACCTCGGCTACATGGGAAGCGGCATCGCGATCGAGGGTCATGCAGGGCTCCAGGTAAGGAACGTAAAGTCGTCAGAACGGCAGTTGCAGGCCGGGTTGGACCCGCAGCAACTGCGTGCGGAATACAGCCTTGATTCGGTCGAGCTCTGCCGCGCTGTCGGCCTCGAAGCGCAGCACCAGCACCGGCGTGGTGTTGGAGGCGCGGACCAGGCCCCAGCCGTGGGGATAGTCGACCCGCACACCGTCGATGGTGGTCAGGTTGGCTTCGCCCCAGTCGGCGTCGCGTTGCAGTGCATCAATGATGCTGAATTTACCCTCGTCGGTCACATCAATGTTGATCTCCGGCGTGGAAATATCATTGGGGAACGCGGCGAACAGGCTTTCGGCGTCCTGCCCGGCCTTGCTGAGAATCTCCAGCAGGCGCGCGGCGCTGTAGATGCCGTCGTCGAAACCGTACCAGCGTTCCTTGATGAAGATGTGTCCGCTCATCTCGCCGGCCAGCAGCGAGCCGGTCTGTTTCATCTTCTTCTTGATCAGCGAGTGGCCGGTCTTCCACATCAGCGCACGGCCACCGTGCTGCTCGATCAGCGGGGTCAGGCGGCGGGTGCATTTGACGTCGAAGATGATCTCGGCGCCCGGGTTGCGCGACAGCACGTCCTGGGCGAACAGCATCAGCAGGCGGTCGGGGTAGACGATGCTGCCGGTGTTGGTCACCACGCCGACGCGGTCGCCGTCACCGTCGAAGGCCAGGCCGATGTCGGCACCGGTTTCCTTGACCTTGGCGATCAGGTCTTCCAGGTTTTCGGGCTTGCCCGGGTCAGGGTGGTGGTTGGGGAAGTGGCCGTCGACCTCGCAGAACAGCGGGATGACATCGCAGCCCAGGGCCTCGATCAGTTGCGGGGCGACCACGCCGGCGGCACCGTTGCCGCAGTCGACCACCACTTTCAGGCGCTTGGCCAGCTTCACGTCGGCGGTGATCTGCTGGAAGTAGCGGTCGAGGATCTCGACCTTTTCCACACGGCCTTCGCCGCGGGTCAGGTCGTTGGTCTTCAGGCGCGTCAGCAAGGCCTGGATCTGTTCGTTGGCCAGGGTGTCGCCGGCGATGACGATCTTGAAACCGTTGTAGTCCGACGGGTTGTGACTGCCGGTGAGCATCACCCCCGACTTGCCGGCCAGCACGTTGGCGGCGAAGTACAGCGCTGGGGTCGGCACCAGGCCGACATCGCTGACCTGGCAACCGGCGTCAGCCAGGCCCTTGATCAGTTGCTCGACCAGCATCGGGCCGGACAGGCGGCCATCACGGCCGACCGAAATCTGTGGCTCGCCCTGGGCGAGGGTCTGGGCGCCGATGGCGCGACCGATCCAGTAGGCGGTCTCGGCATGCAAGGTCTTGCCGACCACGCCCCGGATGTCATAGGCGCGGAAGATGCTGTCGGGCAGTGCGGGGACCAGCTGGGCCATGTCGTTCATCTCTGGGGACTCCATAAGTCAAAGGCTTCTGGGCAAGCGCAAACTGAACGCTTGGACGGCGGTTTCGCCAGAGAGTTCGCCATCCATGGCCCGAGCGGTCTGCTGTCGGCTCAGCGGGTGCCGGAGTGGCCGAAGCCGCCGGTACCGCGCTGGGTCTCGTCGAACTGCTCGACGATGTCGAAGTGCGCCTGCACCACCGGCACCAGGATCAGCTGGGCGATGCGTTCGCCGACGGTGAGGGTGAACGGCGTGTTGCCGCGGTTCCAGCAGGAGACCATCAGCTCGCCCTGGTAGTCCGAGTCGATCAGGCCGACCAGGTTGCCCAGCACGATGCCGTGCTTATGGCCCAGGCCCGAGCGTGGCAGGATCATGGCCGCCAGGCCCGGGTCGCCGATGTACACCGACAGGCCGGTGGGGATCAGCAGGGTCTGGCCCGGCTCGAGGACGGTGTCCTCCTTGAGCAGGGCGCGCAGGTCCAGGCCGGCGGAGCCGGGGGTGGCGTACTGCGGCAGGGGGAATTCGGTGCCCAGGCGTGGGTCGAGGATCTTGGCTTGAAGAGCGTGCATGTAACTTATTGAACCTGGTTGAGCCGTTCGGCGATGAAGGCAACCAGCTGGCGGGCGATCTTGCCCTTGCTGGTCTGCGCGAAGAGGGTCTGGTGCTGCTGGCGGTCGATCACGGTCAGGGCGTTCTCCTCGCTGTTGAAGCCGATGCTGGGGTTGGCCACATCATTCGCGACAATCAGGTCGAGGTTCTTGTCCTTGAGCTTGCGCGTGGCGTAGTCGAGCAGGTGCTCGGTCTCGGCGGCGAAGCCCACGCTGAACGGGCGATCAGGCCGGCCGGCAATGGTCGCAAGGATATCGGGATTGCGCACCATCTGCAGCAGCATGCCGTCGCCCGTGGTGGGATCCTTCTTGAGCTTCTGTGGGGCGACGACTTCCGGACGGTAGTCCGCGACCGCAGCCGAGGCGATGAACAGGTCGCAGGGCATGGCCGCCTCGCAGGCCGCGAGCATGTCCCGCGCGCTCACCACGTCGATGCGGGTGACCCGGTCGGGCGTCTGCAGGTGTACGGGGCCGGTGACGAGGGTCACCCGGCCCCCGGCTTCGGCGGCGGCCTCGGCCAGGGCGAAGCCCATCTTCCCTGAACTATGATTGGTGATGTAGCGCACCGGGTCGATGTTCTCTTGCGTCGGCCCAGCGGTGATCAGCACGTGCTTGCCGGTCAGGGCCTGGCGCTTGAAGCTCTCGGCGGCGCACCAGGCCAGGTCTGTGGCCTCAAGCATGCGGCCCAGGCCGACGTCGCCACAGGCCTGGCTGCCGGAGGCCGGGCCGAACACCTGGATGCCGCGACTTTTGAGCAGCTCGAGGTTGGCCTGCGTGGCCGGGTCGCGCCACATGGCCTGGTTCATCGCCGGGGCGACGGCCACGGTTGCATCGGTGGCCAGCACCAGGGTGGTCAGCAGGTCGTCGGCCATGCCCTGGGCCATGCGCGCCATCAGGTCGGCGGTGGCCGGGGCGATCAGCACCAGGTCGGCCCACTTGGCCAGCTCGATATGGCCCATGGCCGCTTCGGCGGCGGGGTCGAGCAGGTCCATGTGCACCGGGTGGCCGGACAGTGCTTGCAGCGTGAGCGGGGTGATGAACTCGGCGCCACCACGGGTCATGACCACGCGCACCTGCGCGCCGTGTTCCAGGAGTCGGCGAATCAGCTCGGCGCTCTTGTAGGCGGCGATGCCGCCACCCACGCCGAGAACGATGCGCTTGCGATACAACCGCTGCATAGGCCTTGCCTTATTCCAGTGAAAGCGGGCGGCGACGATAGCTGCCTGCGGCAGATCGTCGCATTTTCGAAGCGAACTAGATTAACACAGCGCCCAAATGGGCCGTAGTGGCAGGCGAGGAGGGGAAATGAACATCAGGGAGTGGCCGGCTGAGGAACGGCCGAGGGAAAAACTGTTGCAGCGTGGGGCGTCGATCCTTTCGGACGCGGAATTGCTGGCCGTGCTGCTGGGCTCGGGGGTTGCCGGGCGCAATGTGCTCGACCTCGCCCGTGGCCTGCTGGCGAAGTTCGGCGGGCTCAGGCAGCTCCTCGAGGCGGAACGAGCCAAGGTGCTGCGTGAGCCAGGCCTGGGACCGGTTAAGTATGCACAATTGCAGGCATTGCTTGAGATCGGCAGGCGCTATCTGGACGAACACATCGAGCGTGCGTCGGCCCTGGAGAGCCCGGCGTCGGTGAGGCGTTATCTGAAATCCATGCTGCGGCACGAGTCCAGCGAGGTGTTTGGCTGCCTGTTCCTGGACACCAAGCACCGACCGCTGGCGTTCGAGATACTGTTCCGCGGCACTATCGACCGCGCGAGCATCTATCCACGCGAGGTCGTGCGCCGGTCCTTGCTGCACAACGCGGCGGCGCTGATCCTCTGCCACAACCATCCGTCGGGCAATTGCGAGCCAAGCCAGGATGACGTGCATCTGACGCTGATGCTCAAGCGCTCGCTGGCGCTGATCGATGTGCGGGTGACGGATCATGTCATCGTCGGCGATGGTGAACCGTTTTCGATGCTTGAACATGGGTGGTTGGGGGGCTGATCCTCATGGGGCAAGCCCGCTCTCACGATGTGTGCGTGGGAGCGGCAGTGCGACTTGCCCTGTGATTAGGCCTCAACGGTCGACGGAGACCTTGCTGAAGTCCTGCCGCCCGAACGGGCTTACCTGATAACCCTCGACCCCTTTGTGGAGCAGTGCGGCCGCCGTGGGATGCGCCAGCGGCAGCCACAGCGCCTGCTGCTGGATCAGCGTCTGCGCCTGCTGGTACAGGCGGCTGCGCACGCTCTGGTCGTTGGTGGTGCGCCCGGCATTGATCAACTGGTCCAGGCGGCTGTCGCAGAAGCGCGCGAAGTTGGTCCCGGACTTGACCGCCGCGCAGGCAAACTGCGGGCTGAGGAAGTTGTCCGGGTCGCCGTTGTCGCCGGCCCAGCCCATGAACAGCAGGTCGTGTTCGCCGGCCTTGGCGCGGCGGATCAACTCGCCCCATTCGATGGTGCGGATCTCGGCCTTGATGCCGACCTTGGCCAGGTCCGCCTGGAGCATCTGTGCGCCGAGGCTGGGGTTGGGGTTGAGCAGGCTGCCTGCCGGGCGGGTCCAGATCGTGGTCTCGAAGCCCTTGGCCAGGCCGGCCTTGGCCAGCAACGCCTTGGCCTTCTTCTGGTCCATGGCATAGCCGGGCAGGTCCTTGGCGTAGCTCCAGGTATTTGGCGGGTAGGGGCCGTTGGCGGCGGTGGCGGTGTCTTCGAACACCGCTTTCAGGTAGGCGGGCTTGTCGAAGGCCAGATTGATCGCCTGGCGCACCTCGGGCTTGTCCAGCGGCGGGTGCTGGCTGTTGATGGCGACGAAGGCGGTCATGAACGCCGGGGTGGTCACCACCTTCAGGTTGCCGTCCTTGCCGGCTTCGGCAATGTCCAGTGGTTTGGGCGACAGGGCCACTTGGCACTCGCCGCGCTTGAGCTTCTGCAGGCGCACGTTGGCGTCCGGGGTGATGGCGTAGATCAGCGGATCGACGGACGGCTTGCCGGCGAAGTAGTCGGGGTTGGCGCGGTAGCGCACCACGGCGTCCTTCTGGAAGCGTTGGAAGACAAACGGCCCGGTACCCACCGGCTGGCTGTTGAGCTTGTCCGGTGTGCCGGCCTTGAGCAGCTTGTCGGCGTACTCGGCCGAATAGATCGAGGCGAAGCCCATGCTCAGGGTGGCCAGGAAGGTGGCGTCGGCGTGGGTCAGGGTGAAGCGCACGGTTTGCGGGTCGGGTGCGTCGATCGCCTTGATCAGGCTCCCCAGCTGCAGCGACTGGGCATGCGGGTAGCCGCCCGGGGCGGTCTTGTGCCAGGCGTGGGCCGGATAGAGCATGCGCTGGAAGCTGAACAGCACGTCGTCGGCGTCCAGGTCGCGGCTCGGCTTGAAGAACGGCGTGGTGTGGAACCGCACGCCCTGGCGCAGCTTGAAGTCGTAGATCAGGCCATCGGCTGACGCCGTCCAGCTTTCGGCCAGGCTCGGCACCACCTTGCCGAGGCCGGCATCGAACTCGACCAGACGGTTCATCAGCACATCGGCCGAAGCATTGGTGGTGGTCAGCGAGTTGTACTGCACCACGTCGAAGCCCTCCGGGCTGGCTTCGGTGCACACCGACAACGGCGCTGCCTGGGCCAGGCCGGCGGCGCACAGGGTGGTGAACAGGAGGGAAAGGGCGGCGGCACGCATGGTGACTCCTTGGCTGGTCGGTGGCCCATCTGCCGGTGCAGTCTGGAAAATTCAGGAAATGTCCTACCCTAGTGCGGACATGGGCAAATGACCACACCCTTTCGCATTAATTCGGCGACGGGCGGTCGACAGCTTCCCGCCCCAGTCGTTATGCTGCCCGGGCGCGCTCGGCCTGACCGGAATACTCATCTTCTGTTGTTGTGGCAGAGTCTTTCTGGTATAAAGCAGCGCTCTTTTCTAGGGGCTCGGCCTGTCGCGTCAGCGAATACGGTCGATAAGACCTCCAGAATCACGGCGCCTGGCGCCAAAGACTGAGAGATTAAGCGGCCAACCCATGCCGGGTTGGGCATGTGGTTTTAGAGGGCTGAGTCATGTCGAGAGTCTGTCAAGTTACTGGTAAGGGTCCAGTAACCGGGAACAACATTTCCCACGCAAACAACAAAACCCGTCGTCGTTTCCTGCCGAACCTGCAGCACCACCGTTTCTGGGTTGAGTCCGAGAAGCGTTTCGTGCGTCTGCGCGTATCCGCCAAAGGCATGCGCGTCATTGACAAGCGTGGTATCGACGTAGTGCTGGCCGAGCTGCGCGCTCGCGGCGAAAAGTTCTAAGGAGAACGTCATGCGTGAATTGATCCGTCTGGTTTCGAGTGCCGGCACCGGCCACTTCTACACCACCGACAAGAACAAGCGCACCACCCCGGACAAGATCGAGATCAAGAAATACGATCCGGTCGTCCGCAAGCACGTGGTGTACAAGGAAGCCAAGATCAAGTAATTGATCTGCGACCTGAAAAACCCGCTACCGTAAGGTGGCGGGTTTTTTTATGCCTGTTTGAAAGCGGCTTGCCCCGCGATCGGGCTTACTTCTGCTCGAACAGCACATAGATCTTGCGGCACGGCTCCAGCACTTCCCAGGTGCCCTTGAAGCCGGCCGGGATAACGAACCGATCACCGGTACGCAGGGTCTTGGCGTTGCCTTCCTGGTCGCGCAGCACCGAAACACCCTGGACGATTTCGCAGTACTCGTGTTCGGTGTAGTTCACTGTCCACTGGCCCACCTCGCCCTCCCAGACCCCGGCGGCGAACTGGCCGCAAGGGCTGGAATAATGGTTGTAGACAGCCTGGTCAGGCTCGCCCTTAAGGATTTTCTCCGCCGCCGGGCGGTAGCGTTCGGCCTCGGTGAGAACTTGGGCGAAGTCGACGATACTGGCGATGCTCATGGTTGTTACCCTGTTGTTGTTTAATAAAATGCACATCAGTAGGCTTTTAGGCCATTCGTGTCAAATATATTGATAGTTTGTCCGCCCTGGTTTAGGGTGTCGGATGCCGGTGTGCGTTCGTCGCCCGGCCAGAATTTCTGACAGCGCCCGTGAGTCCTCAGTGCGGCGTTGCACCTTAACAAGAGAGGAGTTTCCTATGACCACCCTGACTCGTGCGGACTGGGAACAGCGTGCCCAGCAACTGAAGATCGAAGGCCGAGCCTTCATCAACGGCGAATACACCGATGCCGCCTCCGGTGAAACCTTCGACTGCCTGAGCCCGGTGGACGGACGCTTCCTGGCCAAGGTCGCCAGCTGCGACCTGGCCGACGCCAACCGCGCCGTCGACAACGCCCGCGCCGTGTTCGAATCCGGTGTCTGGTCGCGCCTGGCCCCGGCCAAGCGCAAGGCCAAGCTGATCCGCTTCGCCGACCTGCTGCGCAAGCACGTCGAGGAGTTGGCCCTGCTCGAAACCCTCGACATGGGCAAGCCGATCAGTGACTCCTCCTCCATCGACATTCCGGGCGCGGCCCAAGCCATCCACTGGACTGCCGAAGCCATCGACAAAGTCTACGACGAAGTCGCCCCGACCCCGCATGATCAATTGGGCTTGGTGACCCGTGAGCCAGTGGGTGTGGTCGGTGCCATCGTACCGTGGAACTTCCCGCTGCTGATGGCCTGCTGGAAGCTGGGCCCGGCCCTGGCTACCGGTAACTCCATCGTCCTGAAACCATCGGAAAAGTCGCCGCTGACCGCCATTCGCATCGCCCAGCTGGCCATCGAGGCCGGTATCCCGGCAGGCGTGCTGAACGTGCTGCCAGGCTACGGCCACACCGTGGGCAAGGCCCTGGCCCTGCACATGGACGTGGACACCCTGGTGTTCACCGGCTCCACCAAGATCGCCAAGCAGCTGATGGTCTACGCGGGCGAGTCGAACATGAAGCGCGTCTGGCTGGAAGCCGGCGGCAAGAGCCCGAACATCGTCTTCGCCGACGCCCCTGACCTGCAGGCTGCCGCCGAGGCCGCCGCCAGCGCCATCGCCTTCAACCAGGGCGAAGTCTGCACCGCGGGTTCGCGCCTGCTGGTCGAGCGTTCGATCAAGGACAAGTTCCTGCCCATGGTGGTCGAGGCCCTCAAGGCCTGGAAGCCGGGCAACCCGCTGGACCCGGCGACCACCGTCGGCGCGCTGGTCGATACCCAGCAGATGAACACCGTGCTGTCGTACATCGATGCCGGTCATCAGGATGGCGCCAAGCTGCTGGCCGGTGGCAAGCGCATCCTCGAAGAGACCGGTGGCACCTATGTCGAGCCGACCATCTTCGACGGCGTGACCAACGCCATGAAGATCGCCAAGGAAGAGATCTTCGGACCGGTGCTGTCGGTGATCACCTTCGACACCGCCGAGGAAGCCATCGCCATTGCCAACGACACGCCGTATGGCCTGGCCGCCGGCATCTGGACCGCGGACATCTCCAAGGCCCACAAGACCGCCCGCGCCGTGCGCGCCGGCAGCGTCTGGGTCAATCAGTACGACGGCGGCGACATGACCGCGCCGTTCGGCGGCTTCAAGCAGTCGGGCAACGGCCGTGACAAGTCGCTGCACGCGTTGGAGAAATACACCGAGTTGAAGGCGACCTGGATCAAGCTGTAATCCAGTAACGTCTCATCGTGGGGCTCGTGGGGGCGGGCTTGCCTCGCGATGAGCCGCAGACAGCCGGGCCGGTTCACGCCGTCCCGGCTTTGTCGTCTCTGTCATATACGATTTGCGCTCAAAGGAGGCTGTGATGCGTTGGGGAACCTACTTTGCGGTCCTGGCGTCGGTGCTCA
>NZ_NIBE01000132.1:0-991 GCF_002205115.1 Pseudomonas sp. DrBHI1 | reverse complement strand
CCTTGCGCCTGGAGGGCTGGGGCTACGGCGGGTTCGCCATCGGTGTGATGGCAGCGATGCCGGCGCTGGGCGTGCTGGTGGGGGCCGCGGTGGCCAGCCGCCTGGCCGGTTGGGTCGGTGTGCCTGCAGCGATGCGCCTGTGTTTGTGGGGCGGCGCGGCGTCCATTGCCCTGGTCGCGCTGCTGCCCAGCTACCCCTTGTGGCTGCTGCTGCGCCTGATGATCGGCATGTCGCTGACCGTGGTGTTCATCCTCGGCGAAAGCTGGATCAACCAACTGGTGGTCGAGCAATGGCGCGGACGGCTGGTGGCGCTGTATGGCAGCAGCTATGCCCTGAGCCAGCTGGCCGGGCCGCTGGTGCTGGGTTTCCTCGGCTCGGACGACGACTTCGGTTTCTGGGCAGCGACCGGCCTGCTGCTGGTTGCGCCTTTGATTTTGCTGGGTCGGGGAGGGGCGCCAACCACCGAGGCGTGCAGCGTGACCTTCAGTGACCTGTTCGGCTTCTGCCGACGATTGCCGGTGATCGCCTGGGCCATCGCGCTGTTCGCGGCGTTCGAGGCGATGATCCTGACGCTGCTGCCGGTGTACTGCCTGCAGCAAGGGTTCACCACGGAGGTGGCGTTGTTCATGGTCAGCACCGTGGTGGTGGGCGACGCGGTGCTGCAATTGCCGATTGGCGCTCTGGCCGATCGCATGTCGCGGCGCACGCTGTTCAGTGGCTGCGCGCTGGCCTTGCTGGTTTCCAGCTTGGCGATCCCCTTGCTGTTGCACACACCGGTCATCTGGCCGCTGTGGGTGTTGTTCGGTGCCAGTGCGGGAGGCTTGTTCACCCTGTCGCTGGTGCTCATCGGCGAGCGCTACCGGGATGACGAACTGGTGCGGGCCAACGCCCATGTGGCGCAGCTGTGGGGCATTGGTTGCCTGCTCGGGCCGTTGCTGGCCGGGGCGGGGAGCCAGTGGATCAGTGGACACGCGCTGCCGTTGCTGATGGC
>NZ_NIBE01000018.1:0-25279 GCF_002205115.1 Pseudomonas sp. DrBHI1 | reverse complement strand
CTGACAGGGCGTCAACCGTTAATTTCATAAAAATCAAAAAGATCGCCTCAGAAGCCCTGGTACCTATATAAGCAGCCCCAAAACAAAAGCAGGGAGGCCTATCGGCCTCCCTGCCCCTTCCTATATAGGTAGCGCGTCACAGCACCCCGGCAGCCCGGAGTCGCTGCACCGCCTCCCCATCCAACCCCAGCACATCGCCAAGCACCGCCTCGGTATGCTCCCCCAGCAACGGTGGCGCCTGCCGATACTCCACCGGCGTCTCCGACAACCGGATCGGGCTGGCCACCTGCGGCACGCTCCCCGCCAACGGATGAGGAACATCCACTGCCAACCCACGGGCCAGCACCTGCGGATCCTGGAACATCTGCGCCAGGTCGTTGATCGGTCCGCACGGCACGCCTGCCTTCTCCAGCTCGCTCACCCACTCGGCCGTGGTCTTGAACACCGTGGCCTGGCGAATCAGCGGAATCAGCTCGGCGCGATTGGCCACCCGCTGTTTATTGGTGGCGAAGCGTGGGTCATCCGCCCAGTGCGCCTGCCCGGCCACTTCCGCGAACTTGCGGAACTGCCCGTCATTGCCCACGGTAAGAATGAAGTTGCCATCGGCCGTCGGGAAATCCTGGTATGGCACGATATTCGGGTGCGCATTGCCCAGCCGACGAGGCGCAGTACCCGTGGTGAGGTAGTTCATTGCCTGGTTGGCCAGGCAGGCCACCTGTACATCCAGCAGCGCCATGTCGATGTGCTGGCCGATACCAGACTGGTCACGATGCGCCAGGGCCGCCAGGATCGCCACGGTGGAATACAGCCCGGTGAGGATGTCGGTCAGCGCCACCCCGACCTTCATCGGCCCGGCCCCCTCCTCCCCCTCCGGGCGACCGGTCAGGCTCATCAGCCCACCCAGCCCCTGGATCATGAAGTCGTAGCCGGCACGCTTGGCATATGGCCCGGTCTGGCCGAAGCCGGTGATCGAGCAGTATATGAGCGTCGGATTGACCGCCTTCAGGCTTTGATAGTCCAGCCCATAGGCCGCCAGCCCGCCAACCTTGAAGTTCTCGATGACGATATCCGACTTCGCCGCCAGCTCGCGCACCAGACGCTGGCCTTCCGGCTGGGTAAAGTCGATGGTCACCGAGCGCTTGTTGCGGTTGGCCGACAGGTAGTAGGCCGCCTCGCTGGTGTTCTCGCCCTGAACATCGCGCAGGAAAGGCGGCCCCCAGGAACGGGTGTCGTCACCCGCTCCCGGACGCTCGACCTTGATCACATCGGCGCCAAGGTCAGCCAGGATCTGGCCGGACCAAGGGCCGGCCAGCACCCGGGAAAGATCCAGCACCCGCAGATGGGAAAGCGCGCCCATGGCCTGGTCCTCTATTAATAGAACGCCTGGATGCCGGTCTGCGCGCGCCCGAGGATCAGCGCGTGCACGTCATGGGTCCCTTCATAGGTGTTGACCACCTCGAGGTTGACCAGGTGGCGGGCCACGCCGAACTCGTCGGAGATGCCATTGCCGCCCAGCATGTCGCGGGCCAAACGGGCGATGTCCAGGGCCTTGCCGCAGGAGTTGCGCTTCATGATCGAGGTGATCTCGACCGCCGCGGTACCTTCATCCTTCATCCGCCCCAGGCGCAGGCAGCCTTGCAGGGCCAGGGTGATCTCGGTCTGCATGTCGGCCAGTTTCTTCTGGATCAGCTGGTTGGCAGCCAGTGGGCGGCCGAACTGCTGGCGGTCCAGGGTGTACTGGCGCGCGGTGTGCCAGCAGGCCTCGGCGGCGCCCAGGGCGCCCCAGGAGATGCCATAGCGGGCAGAGTTCAGGCAGGTGAACGGGCCCTTGAGGCCACGCACGTCCGGGAAGATGTTCTCCTCCGGCACGAACACGTTGTCCATGACGATCTCGCCGGTGATCGAAGCGCGCAGGCCAACCTTGCCGTGGATGGCCGGGGCGCTGAGGCCGTCCCAACCTTTCTCCAGCACGAAGCCGCGGATATCGCCGGCATCGTCCTTGGCCCAGACCACGAATACATCGGCGATCGGGCTGTTGGTGATCCACATCTTGCTGCCGGTCAGGCGATAGCCACCGTCGACCTTGCGGGCGCGGGTGATCATCGAGCCCGGGTCGGAACCATGGTTGGGCTCGGTCAGGCCGAAGCAGCCGATCCACTCGCCACTGGCCAGTTTCGGCAGGTACTTCTGCTTCTGCGCCTCGGTGCCGAACTCGTTGATCGGCACCATCACCAGTGACGACTGCACGCTCATCATCGAGCGGTAGCCAGAGTCGATGCGTTCCACCTCGCGGGCGATCAGGCCGTAGCACACGTAGTTCAGGCCGCTGCCGCCGTACTGTTCAGGGATGGTCGCGCCGAGCAGACCGACTTCACCCATCTCGCGGAAGATCGCCGGGTCTGTCTGCTCGTGGCGGAACGCCTCCAGCACACGGGGTGCCAGCTTGTCCTGGGCGAACTGATAGGCGCTGTCGCGAACCATGCGCTCTTCTTCAGTGAGCTGCTGATCCAGCAGCAGCGGGTCGATCCAGTTGAAGCTTGCCTTGCCAGCCATGTGCGGATTCCTCGAAAGATGGGAACGAATTGTTGTGCTGGATTGATCCTAGGCCTGATCGGCCGGCGGTACAAACGAGGATTGCGCACGGTTTAGTGATATTTTCTCACTTCGTAATCACCGAAATGCCCTGTTCAAAGCCAGACAAGTGAGGTTGACGTACATGCGCCGCAAGATCCCCAGCACCACCGCATTGGTATGTTTCGAGGCAGCCGCGCGTCACGAGAGTTTTACCAAGGCCGCCCAGGAGCTGGCCCTGACCCAGGGCGCCGTCTGTCGGCAGATTGGTGGCCTTGAGGCCTTCCTTAACGTGGAACTGTTCCGTCGCTCGCGACGGGGCGTGAAGCTGACCGAAGCCGGGCTCTCCTACAGCCGCCAGGTGGCTGCGCAGCTTGATGCGGTGGAGCGCGACACGCTTTCGGTGATGCGCCAGCAAGGCGCCAACGTGATCGAACTGGCGGTGGTGCCGACCTTCGGCACACAATGGCTGCTACCGCGCCTGAAGGACTTCCAGCAGCGCCACCCCGAGGTCACGGTCAACCTGACCAACCGCACCCGCCCCTTCCTGTTCGCCGACACGCCCTTCGACGCCGCCATCTACTTCGGCGACGCCGACTGGTCCGGCACCCAGTCCCACCGCCTGATGGGCGAGAACCCCATGCCGGTGTGCAGCCCCGCGCTGCTGGAAGGGCAAGCCAGCCTCGACGCCCGGCGCATCGCCGAGTTGCCCCTGCTGCAGCAGACCACGCGCCCCTATGCCTGGCGGCAGTGGTTCGACGGCCTGGGCCTGAGCGTCGAACGCGACATGACCGGCCCGCGCTACGAACTGTTCTCCATGCTGGCCCAGGCCGCCATGCACGACATGGGCATCGCGCTGATCCCACCCTTCCTGATCCAGCGCGAGTTGCAAGAAGGCCGACTGCTGGTCGCTAACAGGCATGCCCTCTCCAGCGACAAGGCCTACCATCTGATGATCCCCGAGCGAAAGGTGGAATCCGCTTCGCTGCGGGCGTTTCGCGACTGGCTGGTGGTGCAGGCACAGCAGTACACCGCCGCCAACTGAAGGCAAAAATCAAATAACTGACTCCGTAGTCAATTATTTTTAACACCTACAGATATATGGATTTGTCGCAAATTCGTAATCTGTTCCGTAGAGCGGAAAAACCGTAGCAACCCTAGTGACTACGCGGGTTTGCGGCTTATTTTGCGACATTCACAACGCCGTGAACGAAAACGGCCGAAATTTTTTCTTTTTTTCCCCTAAGCTGCGAATAGCGCGTACTTGACGGGCTGGCTCGGAATCGTTGCGACATACGGTCACAGGGTGACTTGTAGTTTTAAGTTCGTTTCGCTTCAGAACCTGTTGAAGGCCCCTGGGTTCGTCTGCAAAATGCCTCTCCCGCCTCGAACCAGGCGGAGTCGTGCTCTACGGCCGCCCAGCCGCACCACCCGAAGTGCGCTGGTTTCCATAAAGACAATAAAGGTCACCGCAGGAGACATAGTCGTGCATATTGGTGTTCCTCTCGAGACGCAGACGGGTGAGACAAGGGTCGCCGCGACCCCGGAAACCATCAAGAAACTGGTAGGCCAGGGCCATCAGGTCACCGTGCAACGGGGGGCAGGGCTCAACGCCAGCATTCCGGACAGTGCCTATGAAGCCGTGGGCGCCACCCTGGGCGAAGCCACTGACGCCTTTGGCGCGCAGCTGGTGCTCAAGGTGGTCGCGCCCAATGACCAGGAACTGGCGCTGATCAACAGCGGCAGCCTGCTGGCGGGCATGCTCAACCCCTTCAACAACGAACTGATCGGCAAGATGGCCGAACGCGGCATCACCGCCTTCGCCCTGGAAGCCGCGCCGCGCACCTCGCGGGCCCAGAGCCTCGACGTGCTGTCGTCCCAGGCCAACATCGCCGGCTACAAGGCCGTGCTGCTGGCGGCCCACCACTACCCACGCTTCATGCCCATGTTGATGACCGCCGCCGGCACGGTGAAAGCCGCCCGCGTGCTGATCCTCGGCGCCGGCGTCGCCGGCCTGCAGGCGATCGCGACGGCCAAGCGCCTGGGCGCGGTGATCGAAGCGTCGGACGTGCGCCCGGCGGTGAAGGAGCAGATCGAGTCGCTGGGGGCCAAGTTCATCGACGTGCCCTACGAGACCGATGAAGAACGCGAATGCGCCGAAGGCGTCGGCGGCTATGCCCGACCGATGCCGGCCAGCTGGATGCAGCGCCAGGCCCAGGCCGTGCACGAACGCGCCAAGCAGGCCGATATCGTCATCACCACCGCGCTGATTCCCGGGCGCAAGGCGCCGACCCTGCTCAGCGCCGAGACCGTGGCGCAGATGAAACCCGGCTCGGTGGTCATCGACCTCGCCGCGGCCCAGGGTGGCAACTGTCCGCTGACCGTGGCCGATCAGGTCGTCATGCACAACGGCGTGACCCTCGTCGGCCCGACCAACCTGCCGGCCCAGGTCGGCGCCGATGCCTCGGCGCTGTACGCGCGCAACCTGCTGGACTTCATGAAGCTGCTGTTCGACAAGGACGGCAGCCTGGTCATCAACCTCGAAGACGACATCGTCGCCGCGTGCCTGATGTGCCGCGACGGCCAGGTCGTGCGCAAGAACGGCTGAGGAGCACGACAATGGAAGACATGCTGATTTCCCACGGCATCTACAACCTGATCATCTTCGTGCTGGCCATCTACGTGGGCTACCACGTGGTGTGGAACGTCACCCCGGCCCTGCACACGCCGCTGATGGCGGTCACCAACGCCATTTCCGCGATCGTCATCGTCGGCGCCATGCTGGCCGCCGCGCTGACCGTCACCCCGGCCGGCAAGGTCATGGGCACCCTGGCCGTCGCGCTGGCCGCGGTCAACGTGTTCGGTGGCTTCCTGGTCACCCGCCGCATGCTGGAAATGTTCAAGAAGAAAACCAAGAACGAGGGGCAGAAGTAAGCATGAGCATGAATCTGGTAACGCTTCTGTACCTGGTCGCCTCGGTCTGCTTCATCCAGGCGCTCAAGGGCCTCTCGCACCCGACCACCTCACGCCGGGGCAACCTGTTCGGCATGATCGGCATGGGCATCGCCATCCTCACCACGGTCGGCCTGATCTACAAGCTTGGCGCGGAGCTGGCGACCGCTGGCATCGGTTACGTCATCGTCGGTCTGCTGGTCGGCGGCAGCGCTGGCTCGATCATGGCCAAGCGCGTCGAGATGACCAAGATGCCCGAACTGGTCGCCTTCATGCACAGCATGATCGGCCTGGCCGCGGTGTTCATCGCCATCGCCGCCGTGCTCGAGCCGCAATCGATGGGCATCGTCGCCAGCATCAGCGACCCGATCCCCACCGGCAACCGCCTGGAGCTGTTCCTCGGCGCGGCCATCGGTGCGATTACCTTCTCGGGCTCGGTGATCGCCTTCGGCAAGCTGTCGGGCAAGTACAAGTTCCGCCTGTTCCAGGGCGCACCGGTACAGTTCGCCGGCCAGCACAAGCTGAACCTGATCCTGGGCCTGGCGACCATCGCCCTGGGACTGCTGTTCACCTTCACCGGCCACTACAGCGCGTTCACCCTGATGCTGGCCCTGGCCTTCGTCATGGGCGTGCTGATCATCATCCCGATCGGCGGCGCCGACATGCCGGTGGTGGTGTCGATGCTCAACAGCTATTCGGGCTGGGCGGCGGCGGGTATCGGCTTCTCGCTGAACAACTCGATGCTGATCATCGCCGGCTCCCTGGTGGGCTCCAGCGGTGCGATCCTCTCGTACATCATGTGCAAGGCGATGAACCGTTCGTTCTTCAACGTCATCCTCGGCGGCTTCGGCGGCGATACCGATATCGGCGCGGCGCAGGGTTCGAAGGAGCAGCGCCCGGTGAAGTCCGGCTCGGCCGACGACGCCACCTTCCTGCTGAGCAACGCCGACAGCGTGATCATCGTTCCCGGCTACGGCCTGGCGGTGGCGCGCGCCCAGCACGCGCTCAAGGAACTGACCGAGAAGCTGGTGCACAACGGCGTGACCGTGAAATACGCGATCCACCCGGTTGCAGGCCGTATGCCAGGCCACATGAACGTGCTGCTGGCCGAAGCCGAGGTGCCGTACGACCAGGTGTTCGAGATGGAAGACATCAACGCCGAGTTCGGCCAGGCCGACGTGGTACTGGTGCTGGGCGCCAACGACGTGGTCAACCCGGCGGCGAAGAACGATCCGAAGTCGCCGATTGCCGGCATGCCGATCCTCGAGGCCTTCAAGGCCAAGACCATCATCGTCAACAAGCGCTCAATGGCCAGCGGCTACGCGGGCCTGGACAACGAACTGTTCTACCTGGACAAGACCATGATGGTGTTCGGTGACGCCAAGAAAGTCATCGAGGACATGGTCAAGGCCGTGGACTGACCCGACCTTGCACCTATAAGAAGTGCATAAGGCCCCTGGGGAGATATTCCCAGGGGCCTTTTCATCGGCTTGATCCAGATCAACGGCTCTACTTCCGGCCTTCGCCTACGACCATGGTCGCGGGACGGTTCCGGGTGAAATCTCTAGACTGCGCTTCCAGTAGCTTCAGTAGCCTGAGATAACAATCCATGTACCGTGATCGTATCCGCTTGTCCTCCCTGCACAGCAAGGTTATGAGTGCGGCTGACGCCGCTGGCCTGATCCAGGACGGCATGACCGTCGGCATGAGCGGTTTCACCCGCGCCGGCGAAGCCAAGGCCGTGCCCCACGCACTGGCCGAGCGTGCAAAACAGTCGCCGCTGAAGATCAGCCTGATGACCGGCGCCAGCCTGGGCAACGACCTGGACAAGCAACTGACCGAGGCCGGCGTGCTGGCCCGGCGCATGCCGTTCCAGGTCGACAGCACCCTGCGCAAGGCCATCAACGACGGCAAGGTGATGTTCATCGACCAGCACCTGTCGGAAACCGTCGAGCAGCTGCGCAACAAACAGCTCACCCTGCCGGACATCGCGGTCATCGAAGCGGTGGCGATCACCGAGCAAGGCCATATCGTGCCGACCACCTCCGTCGGCAACTCGGCCAGCTTCGCGATCTTCGCCAAGCAGGTCATCGTCGAGATCAACCTGTCGCACCATGCCAACCTCGAAGGCCTGCACGACATCTACATCCCGACCTACCGCCCGACCCGCACGCCGATCCCGCTAGTGAAGGTCGACGACCGCATCGGCAGCACCGCGATCCCGATCGACCCGGCCAAGATCGTCGGCATCGTCATCAGTGATCAGCCGGACTCGCCGTCCACCGTGCTGCCGCCTGACCACGAGACCCAGGGCATTGCCGACCACCTGATCGCCTTCCTCAAGGGCGAGGTGGACGCCGGGCGCATGAGCAACAACCTCGGCCCACTGCAGGCCGGCATCGGCAGCATCGCCAACGCGGTGATGTGCGGCCTGATCGAGTCGCCGTTCGACAACCTGACCATGTACTCCGAAGTGCTGCAGGACTCGACCTTCGACCTGATTGACGCCGGCAAGCTGAGCTTTGCCTCGGGCAGCTCGATCACCCTGTCGAGCCGCCGCAACGCCGACGTGTTCGGTAACCTGGAGCGTTACAAGGACAAGCTGGTGCTGCGTCCGCAGGAAATCTCCAACCACCCGGAAGTGGTCCGTCGCCTGGGGATCATCGGCATCAACACGGCGCTGGAGTTCGACATCTACGGCAACGTCAACTCCACCCATGTCTGCGGCACCAAGATGATGAACGGCATCGGTGGCTCGGGCGACTTCGCCCGCAACGCGCACCTGGCGATCTTCGTCACCAAGTCGATCGCCAAGGGCGGCGCGATTTCCAGCGTGGTGCCGATGGTCAGCCACGTCGACCATACCGAGCATGACGTGGACATCCTGGTGACCGAGGTGGGCCTGGCCGACCTGCGCGGCCTGGCGCCGCGCGAGCGTGCCCGGGTGATCATCGACAACTGCGTGCACCCGGACTACCGCGCAGCGCTCAACGATTACTTCGAGCGCGCCTGCCAGCGTGGCGGGCATACCCCGCATATCCTGCGCGAAGCCTTGAGCTGGCATGAAAACCTGGAAGAGACCGGGCGCATGTTGGTCGGTTGATCATCTTTACGGCTTGAAATTGCCGGGGGCGCTTTGCGCCCCTTTTCGCGGCACAAGGCTGCATGAGATCTATAAGGTCTGCACCAGACCCGGGCTCGGCACCTGCAACAGGTACTCGATCAACGCCTCCACCGGCAACGGCCGGCTTACCAGGAAGCCCTGCACCTGGTCGCAACCGAATGCCCGCAGCAGCGCCAGCTGCTCCTCGCTCTCCACCCCTTCGGCCACCACCTCCAGGTTCAGGTTGTGCGCCAGGTTGATCATCGCGTGCACCAGCTTGGCATTCTCCTCGCGCTGCTCCATGCCACCGACGAAGCTACGATCGACCTTGAGCAGCGTGATCGGCAGGCTGTTCAGGTGCACGAACGACGAGAAGCCGGTCCCGAAGTCATCCAGCGAGAAACGCACCCCCAGGCGCCCCAGGGCGTCCATGGTCTGGCGCACCAGCTCGTTGCGCCGCATCACGGCGGTCTCGGTCAGTTCGAACTCCAGCCAGCGGGCATCGACGCCGTGCTCGACGATCAGCCGGCTCAGAGTGGCCAGCAACTGGCTGTCCTGAAACTGGCGGAAGCTCAGGTTCACCGCCATGTGCAGCGGCGCCAGGCCGCGCTCGCGCAGGGCCTGCATGTCGCTCAACGCCCGGGAGATCACCCAGTAGCCCAACGGCACGATCAACCCGCTCTGTTCGGCCAGCGGCACGAACTCGCTGGGCGCCAGCAGGCCGCGCTCGGGATGGTTCCAGCGCACCAGTGCCTCGAGCCCGACGATGCAGCCATCGGCGAGGTTGAGCCGCGGCTGGTAGTGCAGCTCCAACTCGTCGCGGCGCAGGGCGCGGCGCAGCTCGCTTTCGAGGTCGGCCAGGCTGCGGGCGTTGCGGTTGATGCGCTCGTTGAACACATGGAAGGTGCAGCCCTGGCTGCTCTTGGCCTGGCGCATGGCGATATGCGCGTGCCACATCAGCGGGTCGGCGCCGGCCTGGGCGCGGGCATGGGCGATCCCCAGGCTGCAGCCGAGCAGCAGGCTCTCGCCGTCGATCCAGTAGGGCTCGGTCAGCGCCTCGGTAATGCGCTCGGCCATCCACTCGGCGCGGTTGGGGTCGCGCCGGGTGTCGATCAGCAGGGCAAACTCGTCGCTGCCCAGGCGCGCCAGTTGATCGCTCGCCTCCAGTTGGTGCTTCAGCCGGGCGACCACCTGCAGGATCAGGCGGTCCCCCCCCTGGTGGCCGAGGGCATCGTTGACGTGACGGAAGTTGTCCAGGTCGAGGTGGCCGAGGGCCAGGCCGCGACCTTCGTTCTCGGCCAGGCGTGCGGTCAGCAGGGCCTGGAAGCCCTGGCGGTTGGCGATGCCGGTCAGCGGATCCTGTTCGGCCAGCCGCTGCAGGGTGGCCACCAGTACACCGCGCTCACGCACATGGCGCAGGGAGCGACGCAGGGTATCAGTGGTCAGCTGCGCCAGCACCAGCCAGTCGCTGACACCCAGCGGCGCGCTGGCCGGCTCCTGCTCCAGCAGCAGGATGGTCGGCAGCTCGCAACGCCCCGGGGCCGGCTGCAGCTCGGGCGTGGCCAGCACCACGGCCTGGCGGTCGTTGGCGAACAGGCTGTCCACCGCCGCCCAGGTCGGCGCGGTCAGCAGCACGACACTGCCACCCATCGGCTGCAGGCATTCGCGCAGGTGCACGGCCCATTCCGACTCATCAGCCAACAGCAGCAAACGCAGGGGTTCGACAGGCGTGGACAAGCGGGCTCCTTAGACATGGGCGGTGGAACGGCGAGCGCGGGCAATCCTACCCGATTAATTGGAAATGATTTTCACTTTTAGTCGTTGCCCTTCCCTGGCCGCCATCCCGACGCAATCTGACGTGCATCCTGCGCGAAAGTAGCAGATGCGGCAAATCCGATTCGCGCCCTCCATCACAACGTCAGACGGTCGCGCATTAACAGCCCCATGCCTGCTAGAATGCGCGGCTATTTTCTGGTTACCCCCGGTTTCTAGCATGTCCCGACTCAATCCCCGGCAACAGGAAGCCCGAGACTACGTCGGCGGCCCTCTTTTGGTGCTCGCCGGTGCAGGCTCCGGCAAGACCAGCGTGATCACGCGCAAGATTGCCCACCTCATCCAGAACTGCGGCATCCGCGCCCAGTACATCGTGGCGATGACCTTCACCAACAAGGCCGCGCGCGAGATGAAGGAGCGGGTCGGCACCCTGCTGCGTCCGGGAGAAGGCCGGGGCCTGACGGTGTGCACCTTCCACAACCTGGGCCTGAACATCATTCGCAAGGAGCACGAGCGCCTGGGCTACAAGCCGGGCTTCTCGATCTTCGACGAATCCGACATCAAGGCGTTGCTGTCGGACATCATGCAGAAGGAATACTCCGGCGACGACGGCATCGACGAGATCAAGAACATGATCGGTGCCTGGAAGAACGACCTGATCCTGCCGCCCGAGGCCCTGGAAAAGGCGCGCAACCCGCGCGAGCAGACCGCGGCCATCGTCTACACCCACTACCAGCGCACGCTCAAGGCGTTCAACGCGGTGGATTTCGACGACCTGATCCTGCAGCCGGTCAAGCTGTTCCAGGAGCACCCCGACGTGCTCGAACGCTGGCAGAACCGCGTGCGCTACCTGCTGGTGGACGAGTACCAGGACACCAACGCCAGCCAGTACCTGCTGGTGAAGATGCTGATCGGCATGCGCAACCAGTTCACCGTGGTCGGCGACGATGACCAGTCGATCTACGCCTGGCGTGGCGCCCGCCCCGAGAACCTGATGCTGCTCAAGGAGGACTACCCCTCCCTGAAGATCGTCATGCTCGAGCAGAACTACCGCTCCACCAGCCGCATCCTGCGCTGCGCCAACGTGCTGATCGCCAACAACCCCCACGCCTTCGAGAAAGAGCTGTGGAGCGAGATGGGCGTCGGTGACGAGATCCGCGTGATCCGCTGCAAGAACGAGGAAGCCGAGGCCGAACGCGTGGCCATGGAAATCCTCACCCTGCACCTGCGCACCAACCGCCCGTACAGCGACTTCGCCATCCTCTACCGGGGCAACTACCAGGCCAAGCTGATCGAACTGAAGCTGCAGCACCACCAGGTGCCGTACCGCCTGTCCGGCGGCAACAGCTTCTTCGGCCGCCAGGAGGTCAAGGACCTGATGGCCTACCTGCGCCTGCTGGTCAACCCGGACGACGACAACGCCTACCTGCGGGTGATCAACGTGCCGCGCCGCGAGATCGGCTCGACCACCCTGGAAAAGCTCGGCAACTACGCCACCGAACGCGGCATCTCGATGTACGCCGCCAGCGAGGAGCTGGGCCTGGGCGAACACCTGGACGCCCGCTACACCGAGCGCCTGCAGCGCTTCAAGCACTGGCTTGACGGGGTGCGCCACAAGGTCGCCCTGGAAGACCCGATCGCCGCGCTGCACGAGATGATCCGCGACATCGATTACGAGAACTGGATCCGCCAGCAGACCGCCAGCGACAAGGCCGCGGAGTTCCGCATCAGCAACGTCTGGTTCCTCGTCGAAGCGCTGAAGAACACCCTCGAGAAGGACGAAGAAGGTGACATGACCATCGAGGACGCCATCGGCAAGCTGGTGCTGCGCGACATGCTCGAGCGCCAGCAGGAAGAGGAAGAGAACGCCGAGGGCGTGCAGATGATGACCCTGCACGCCTCCAAGGGCCTGGAGTTCCCCTACGTGTTCATCATGGGCATGGAGGAGGAGATCCTCCCCCACCGCTCGAGCATCGAGGCCGACACCATCGAAGAGGAACGCCGCCTGGCCTACGTGGGCATCACCCGCGCGCGCCAGACCCTGGCCTTCACCTTCGCCGCCAAGCGCAAGCAGTACGGCGAGATCATTGACTGTACCCCGAGCCGGTTCCTCGACGAACTGCCGCCGGACGACCTGGCCTGGGAAGGCCTGGACGATGCACCCGTGGAAGTGAAAGCCGCGCGCGGCAACAACGCCCTGGCCGATATCCGGGCGATGCTCAAGCGCTGATCAACCATTACTCTTTAACTTTGCCGCTTCTGGCGGCCACGGTGGCCTGTATGGCCGATTTGAGCTTACAAATCGGCCATACAGGCCACTATCTACATCGAGGAATAAACAGTGGAAGCACTGCATCAGAAGATTCGCGAAGAAGGCATCGTGCTTTCCGATCAGGTTCTCAAAGTCGACGCGTTTCTCAACCACCAGATCGACCCTGCGCTGATGCAGCTGATCGGTGACGAGTTCGCCCGCCTGTTCGCCGATTCGGGCGTGACCAAGATCGTCACCATCGAAGCCTCCGGCATCGCCCCGGCGGTGATGACCGGCCTGAAGCTCGGCGTGCCGGTGATCTTCGCCCGCAAACACCAGTCGCTGACCCTGACCGAGAACCTGCTGACTGCCTCGGTGTACTCCTTCACCAAGCAGACCGAGAACACCGTGGCCATCTCGCCGCGCCATCTCAACAGCAGCGACCGCGTGCTGGTGATCGACGACTTCCTGGCCAACGGCAAGGCGTCCCAGGCACTGATCTCGATCATCAAGCAGGCCGGCGCCACCGTGGCCGGCCTGGGCATCGTCATCGAGAAGTCGTTCCAGGGCGGCCGTGCCGAACTGGATAGCCAAGGCTATCGCGTCGAATCGCTGGCTCGTGTGAAGTCGCTTGAAGGCGGCGTAGTCACGTTCATCGAGTGATGGACTCGTGGGAGCGTGCTTGCCCCGCTCCCACGCTGCATCATTGCCGCGTCGCCTGAAGCGCCGCCAGCAGCAACCGCTGATACAACTCCGCCTTCAAACCCTGCGGGTCATCCAGCCGCATCCGCGCCAACTGTGCTCCATACCCCTCGGGCCCCGGTGCATCCAACGCCGCCTTGCCCAACTCCAAAACCTCGCTCAGCTTGAACTTGCTCTTCAACCAGTTCAGCGCCCGCAACAGATCCCGCTCCTCTGCCGTGAAATCAGTCCCCAGCGGATACTCAGGGAACAGCCGTGCATGCCGCGCCCGAATAGTCTCAAGCCGCTCAGGCGTATTATCCATGAACCGCGCCTCCAGCTCGAAGTCCTTGGCCAGCTTGCCCGCCGCCTTGGCCTGCTCCATCAGCTCGCGCTGAAAACGTGAGTCACTGATCGCCAGCAACCGCGCAATGACCTCACTGTCGGTCTGCCCGCGCAGGTCGGCAATGCCGTACTCGGTGATCACGATGTCCCGCAGGTGCCGGGGGATGGTGCAATGGCCGTAGGTCCAGTAAAGGTTCGAGGTCACTTCGCCACCGGCCTCACGCCAGCTGCGCAGCAACAGGATCGAGCGACCGCCCTCCAGCGCGTGCCCCTGAGCGACGAAGTTGTATTGCCCGCCCACGCCGCTGAGTACCCGGCCATCCTCGAGCTGGTCGGCAACCCCCGCGCCGAGCAGGGTCATGCCGAACACCGTGTTGACGAAGCGCGCATCCCGACGCTGGCGACGCTTGCGCGCCTCCTGGCCGTAGAGCTCGTTGATGAAGCTGATGGCGCTCATGGCGAAACGTGCGCGCTGTTGCAACGGCATCTCGCGCAGGCGCTGGTAGAACGCCCGAGGCCCAAGGAAGAACCCGCCATGGATCAGCACCCCCTGCTCGTCGGCAGGACGGCGCACCACCCCGGCGTCGGCCAGTGCCAGCAGGCCATTGACGAACATCTCGCTGCAGCCGTACAGCCCCTGGGCGAAGGTATCCAGCCCCCCTTCCCGCTCGATCAGCGCCTGCCATGGTCCGATATCCAGCTCATCGAGCAGCGCACGATAGCCCTCGTTGTCGCCCTGGCGCGCCAGCAGCGCCGCGGTGATCGCATCACCCATGGCGCCGATGCCGATCTGCAGGGTGCCGCCGTCGCGTACCAAGGCGCTGGCATGCAGGCCGATGCAATGGTCCTGGGTGTTCACCGGCATGTTCGGGGTGGAGAACAGCCGGCGTCGCTCGGGCTGGTCGATCAGCAGGTCGAACTGCGTCAGTTCCAGCTCCGCGTCCCCGGGCATGTAGGGCAGTTCGTCGTGGACTTGACCCAGCACCAGAATGGTCTCGCCAGCGGCGCGACGCCGGGTGATCATCGGCAGCAGGTCGAGGGTGATGTCGGGATTGCATGCCAGACTTAGGTGGTCGGGCCTTTCAGGCGTGGCCGCCACCAGTTGCGCGACCAGGTTCAGGCCTTTGGCGTTGATGTCGCGGGCCGCGTGGCTGTAGTTGCTGCTGACGTAATCCTGCTGCGCCGCGTCGCTGTGCAACAGGCTGCCGGGCTGCATGAAGAACTGCTCGACGCGTATGTTTGCCGGGAGTCGGTCGGCACGCAGGTCGGCCAGGTAGGTGAGTTCTTCATAGTCGGCGAACACACGCTCGACGAAGGGCTCGAGGAAACGACGCTGCAAACCATCGCCCAGCGCGGGACGACCAAGGGACAGGGCGGTGTAGATCGTCAGCCGGCGCTCGGGGAGATCGCGAACTCGCGCATACAACGCGTTGACGAAGGCATTGGGTTTGCCCAGGCCGAGCGGCAGGCCCATGTGGATATGGCTAGGCAGGCGGGCCAGGGCTTGTTCGACAGCCTGGTCGATGGAGCAGCGATACATCTGGGCCTCCTGAGTCATCCGTGGGTTCAGGGGTTGGACACAAGTCGCAGCGGGTTGGTTGCCTGTTCCGGCACCGCAATAGGGCCATCAGAGTCCGAAAAAACAAAAGCCCGCCATCAATGGCGGGCTTTACTCGAATCAGATCAGGTTCACAGCCCCGACATCTTCTTGATCGCACCTTTCAGGTCTTCATCCGAGCAATCGGCGCACGTCCCTTTCGGTGGCATGGCGTTGATGCCGGTGATGGCCTTGGCCAGGATGCCATCGAGGCCGCCCTGGTGGTCGGCGCGTTCTTTCCAGGCCGCCGTGTCGCCAATTTTCGGCGCGTTCAGCAGGCCAGTGCCATGGCAGGCGTTGCAGTGCTTGGCGATGATCTCGTCCGGGGTCTTGGCGCCGCCCCCGCCGGCAGCGGCGGCCACTTCCATGCCCTTGCATTCCTGGCCCTGGACGCACACCTGGCCAACCGGCTCGAGGCGCTTGGCGATGTCGTCGTTGGTTGCAGCGGTTGCGCTCATTGCCCAAAGGGCGAATACGGCTGCTGGTACGGCCAGCATCTTCTTGATTTGGTTCACGCGAACACCCTCATGGTGGCTAATCACGCCCGCGGCCACGGAATTGCGAGCGTTGAAAAGTATAGCGGGAACCCGGAAGGCGTGAAACGACCACACTGAGGGAAAGGGTATTGGCGAATCAATGCACTGCGCTGGATCAAAAGTTCGACGGGGTCGCCGCACTGATCAGCCGCGCCGGCTCCTCGAACGGGTTGCGAAAGCGGTGCGGACGGGTGCTTTCGAAGTAGTAGCTGTCGCCGGCCTCGAGAATGAATATTTCAGTGCCGACCACCAGTTCCAGGCGGCCTTCGAGCAGGATGCCGGTCTCTTCGCCGTCGTGGGTGAGCATTTCCGCGCCGGTGTCGGCACCCGGCGGGTAGACCTCGGTGAGGAAGGCGATGGCGCGATTGGGGTGCGACTTGCCGACCAGCTTCATGGTCACCGCGCCGTCGGAGATGTCGATCAGCTCGTGGGCCTTGTAGACGATCTGGGTCGGGCTCTCAGGCGCCAGCTCCACCGAGAAGAACTCGACCATGGACATGGGGATGCCGCTGAGCACCTTGCGCAGGGAGCTGATCGACGGGCTGACGCTGTTCTTCTCGATCATCGAGATGGTGCTGTTGGTCACCCCCGCGCGCTTGGCGAGTTCGCGCTGGGACAGGCCCTTGAGCTTGCGGATGGCTTGCAGTCGTTCACCGACGTCCAAAGCTGGAGCCTCCTGAATCGGTCGAGATGGGGGTAGTGTGAACGATATGATGGCAATGCCGTTCAGTATTTACAACACACAGCCCCGCAGCCTGTCCGCTTCAGCGTCTTATTCGCCGATATAGTCCAGTGGCACGCGTTTGAGATTGCAGAAGATCTGGTACGGAATGGTCCCGGCCTGCAGCGCCACGTCACTGGCCAGGACTTGCTTGCCCCACAGCTCCACCGGGCTGCCGACAGTGGCCTCGGGCACCTCGGTGAGGTCGACGCAGAGCATGTCCATCGACACCCGGCCGATCAGCTGGGTGCGCTTGCCGGCCACCACCACCGGGGTGCCGGTGGGCGCCTGGCGTGGGTAGCCGTCGGCATAGCCCATGGCGACCACGCCCACGCGGGTCGGGCGCGGGCTGACGAATTTGGCGCCGTAGCCCACCGGCTCGCCGGCCGGCAGCTCGCGCACGCTGATGATCCGCGATTGCAGGGTCATCACCGGTTGCAGGCGGGCCGCTTCGGCCTGCGCCACCTCGAACGGCGTGGCGCCATAGAGCATGATGCCCGGGCGCACCCAGTCGCTCTTGATGCGCGGCCAGCCCAGCACCGCCGGGGAGTTGCGCAGGCTGCACTCGGCGGCCAGGCCCTGGCGCGCGGCCTCGAACACGGCGACCTGTTGCTCGGTGGCGGCGGCATCGAGTTCGTCGGCGCGGGCGAAGTGGCTCATCAGCACGATACGCGACACCTTGCCGCTGGCCAGCAGGCGCTGGTAGGCGTCGTGATAATCCTTGGGGTGCACGCCGACGCGGTGCATGCCGGTGTCCATCTTCAGCCAGATGGTCAGCGGCTTGCGCACCGCAGTCTGCTCGATCGCTTCCAGCTGCCACAGCGAATGCACCACGCACCACAGGTCATGCTCGGCGATCAGCGCCAGCTCGCTGGCCTCGAAGAAACCTTCGAGCAGCAGCACCGGCGCCTTGATGCCCGCCGCGCGCAGCTCCAAGGCCTCCTCGATGCAGGCCACGGCAAAACCGTCGGCCTCGGGCTCGAGCGCCAGGGCGCAACGCACAGCGCCATGACCGTAGGCGTCGGCCTTGACCACTGCCAGGGCCTTGGCGCCGGTCAGCTCACGGGCCAGGCGGTAGTTGTGACGGAGGGCTTGGAGGTCGATCAGGGCACGGGCGGGACGCATGGCGGCAGCCTTCTGGCAATTCTGGTTATCGATAAAGCCCCGACACGGCAGATGGGGGTAGGTACCCACCGCGCCGGGGTGAGGGAACGGGTCAATCGGTTTTCGGCCTTATCGCGGAACAAGCCCGCTCCCACCAGCCTCTACGGTGTTCGTGGGAGCAGGCTTGCCCCGCGATAAGGCCAGCAGTATCAATGCTTACTGATGCGCAGGCGCCGGCTGCCCGTGCTTGGCGATCTCGCGGCTGTTGCCATAACGCGAGATGTCCAGGCCTTCGGCACTGATCTGCGGCTTCTTGCGCGCGATCAGGTCTGCCAGCAGGCGACCGGAACCGCAGGCCATGGTCCAGCCCAGGGTGCCGTGACCGGTGTTGAGGAACAGGTTACGGAACTTGGTCGCCCCGACGATCGGGGTACCGTCCGGGGTGGCCGGGCGCAGGCCGGTCCAGAAGCTCGCCTGGCTCAGGTCGCCGCCGCGAGGATAAAGGTCGTTGACGATCATCTCCAGCGTTTCGCGTCGACGCGGGTTCAGCGACAGGTCAAAACCGGCAATCTCGGCCATGCCGCCAACGCGGATGCGGTTGTCGAAACGGGTTATGGCGACCTTGTAGGTCTCGTCCAGGATGGTCGAAGTCGGCGCCATGTCGCCATTGGTGATCGGCACGGTCAGCGAGTAGCCCTTGAGCGGATAGACCGGGGCCTTGATGCCCAGTGGTTTGAGCAGTTGCGGCGAATAGCTTCCCAGGGCCAGCACGTAGCGGTCGGCGGTTTCCAGCTTGCCGTCGATCCATACGCCGTTGATGCGGTCACCGGCGAAGTCCAGGCGTTGGATATCCTGACCAAAACGGAACTCGACGCCCAGCTTGATGGCCATTTCGGCGAGCTTGGTGGTGAACAGCTGGCAATCGCCGGTCTGGTCGTTGGGCAGGCGCAGGGCACCGGCGAGGATGTCCTTCACCCCGGCCAGGGCCGGCTCGACACGGGCGATGCCGTCGCGGTCGAGCAGCTCGTAGGGAACGCCGGACTGTTCCAGCACGGCGATATCCTTGGCCGCGGCGTCCACCTGGGCCTGGGTGCGGAACAGCTGGGTGGTGCCCAGGCTGCGGTTTTCGTAGGCGATGCCGGTCTCAGCGCGCAGCTCGTCGAGGCAGTCGCGGCTGTACTCGGACAGGCGCACCATGCGCTCCTTGTTCACCGCGTAGCGGCTGGCGGTGCAGTTGCGCAGCATCTGCGCCATCCACAGGTACTGGTCGACGTCGCCGGTCAGCTTGATGGCCAGGGGCGCGTGGCGCTCCAGCAGCCACTTGATGGCCTTGAGCGGCACGCCCGGGGCGGCCCAGGGCGAGGCATAGCCGGGCGAGATCTGGCCTGCGTTGGCGAAACTGGTTTCCATGGCCACCGCCGGCTGGCGATCGACCACCGTGACCTCGAAACCTTGCCGGGCCAGATAGTAGGCACTGGCGGTACCGATCACACCGCTACCAAGTACCAGAACTCGCATTGTTGTATCCCTCGCACGCGGCTCGCCGCAGTCTTTTGTTGAAATGGCATGGATGCGCGCAGTATATGAATCTCCGACCAGTGCTATTCACTATATAAGCAGCTATATTTGGCGAGAATTCTCGGCAAAATCGCCTTTCACGGAGGGGCATCCCCTATGAGAACCCAGCACCAGAGCAAACGTGAACTGGACAAGATCGACCGCAACATCCTGCGGATCCTGCAGAATGACGGGCGTATTTCCTTCACAGAACTGGGCGAAAAGGTCGGACTGTCCACCACCCCCTGCACCGAACGCGTGCGGCGCCTGGAGCGCGAGGGGATCATCATGGGCTACAACGCCCGGCTCAATCCGCAGCACCTGAAGGGCAGCCTGCTGGTATTCGTCGAGATCAGCCTGGACTATAAGTCCGGCGACACCTTCGAGGAATTCCGCCGCGCCGTGCTCAAGCTGCCGCACGTGCTGGAGTGCCACCTGGTGTCGGGCGACTTCGACTACCTGGTGAAGGCGCGGATCTCGGAGATGGCCTCGTACCGCAAGCTGCTCGGCGACATCCTGCTCAAACTGCCCCATGTGCGCGAGTCGAAGAGTTACATCGTGATGGAAGAGGTGAAAGAGAGCCTGTGCCTGCCGATCCCGGACTGAGGTCTCAGACCAGCACCTGACGGGTCGTGGCGATGAACTGATGGACCAGTTGCTCGGCCGCAGGCTCGATGGGTTGCGCCGGTCCTCGGCCACGGGGGCAGGCCAGGCGCGGGGTGGTACCGAACAGGCGGCAGATCATCGGGCGCTCTGCATAGACCGTACAGCCGTTCGGGCCCAGGTGCACGCAGTCCAGCCGCTCCAGGGCGGCGTCCTGCTCGGCCTGGGTCTTGCGCGGCAGACGGGCCATTTCCTCGGCGGACGTGGTGACCGGGCCGCAGCAGTCATGGCAGCCGGGCTCGCACTCGAACGAGGGAATGAGTTCGCGCAGGAAGTGGATCTTGTGGCGGTTGCAGGACATGACCAAGGACAGTGCGATGAATGAGGTTGAATTATAAGCCCAGTCGCGGTGCGCCGATGCGACTTGCCCCGCGATTGGGCAGTTGCCTATCCTCCC
This sequence comes from Pseudomonas sp. DrBHI1, assembly GCF_002205115.1. NCBI lineage: Bacteria > Pseudomonadati > Pseudomonadota > Gammaproteobacteria > Pseudomonadales > Pseudomonadaceae > Pseudomonas > Pseudomonas sp. DrBHI1. Next base: position 5,028 of record NZ_NIBE01000018.1, on the reverse strand, counting down.
CCTTTCGTCTCAACCCAGGAATCGCCCCATGGTCCACAGCGCGCAGCACGCCGCCTCCTACTACGCCGCCAGCAGCGCGCCCCACCCTGACCATCCGTTCCTGCAAGGCGAACACAGCGCCGACGTGTGCATCGTCGGCGGTGGCTATTCAGGCCTGAACACCGCCATCGAACTGGCCGAGCGCGGCTTGTCGGTGATCCTCCTGGAGGCACGCAAGCTCGGCTGGGGCGCCAGCGGCCGCAACGGCGGCCAGCTTATCCGCGGCGTCGGCCACGGCCTGGAGCAGTTTCTCCCGGTGATCGGTGAAGAAGGGGTTCGCAGCATGAAGCTCATGGGCCTGGAGGCCGTGGAGATCGTCCGCGACCGCGTCGAGCACCATGGCATCGACTGCGATTTGACCTGGGGCTACTGCGACCTGGCCAACAAGCCCGCCGAACTGGAGGGCTTCGCCGAAGACGCCGAGGAGCTGCGCAACCTGGGCTATCGCCACGAACTGCGACTGGTACAGCCCGGCGACATGCACTCGGTGGTGGGTTCGGGCCGCTATGTCGGCGGCCTGGTCGACATGGGTTCGGGCCACCTGCACCCGCTCAACCTGGCACTCGGCGAAGCCGCAGTGGCCAGCCGCCTGGGTGTCGGCCTGTACGAGCAGTCTGAAGTCACACGCATCGACTATGGCCCCGAGGTGAAGGTACACACCGCCCAGGGCCGGGTGCGCGCCAAGACCCTGGTGCTGTGCTGCAACGCCTACCACAACGACCTCAACCGCGAGCTGGGCGGCAAGGTGCTACCCGCCGGCAGCTACATCATCGCCACCGAACCCTTGGGTGAAGAACGCGCCCGCCAGTTGCTGCCGCAGAACATGGCGGTGTGCGACCAGCGCGTGGCACTGGACTACTACCGCCTGTCCGCCGACCAGCGCCTGCTGTTCGGCGGCGCCTGCCACTACTCCGGACGCGACCCGCAGGACATCGCCGCCTACATGCGGCCGAAGATGCTCAAGGTGTTCCCACAGTTGGCCGATGTGCGCATCGACTACCAGTGGGGCGGCATGATCGGCATCGGCGCCAACCGCCTGCCACAGATCGGCCGTCTGGCCAGCCAGCCCAACGTCTACTACGCCCAGGCCTATTCCGGCCATGGGGTCAACGCCACCCACCTGGCCGGACGCTTGCTCGGCGAGGCCATTAGCGGCCAGCAGGGTGGTCGTTTCGATCTGTTCGCCAAGGTGCCGCACACCACGTTCCCCGGCGGCCAGCTGCTACGCTCGCCGCTGCTGGCGCTGGGGATGCTCTGGTACCGGCTCAAGGAGCTGGTCTGATACCGGCCTGAACCAGGCCCTCCGTGGGAACGGCCTTGTGTCGCGCTGGGGCCGCAAAGCGGCTCCAGCGATTTCAACAGTAATCAGCAATCCGGCTCAGTCCTTCCAGAAGGGCTTGCGCCCTTCCCGTCTCGCCTGCTCCCAGGTCAGCCCGATATCGCGCAACTGCCGATCATCCAACTGCAGCAGCGCCCTGCGGGTCCGCCAGCGATGCAGCATCAGGCCCCAACGACTCAGGCCGGCCGGCGCATTGAAGACCTTGGGCCGCTGCCCGGCCTCGAGTTCACCAGGCAACAGTTGCAAGCGCACATCGCTCAAGCCACCCATCACTGCGTTCTCCCATCAGTTGATACCGTGGGGAAAGCATGCACCCTCGTGCCCTCGACAATACAGACTCAACGGCGGATTATTATTCCCATACAGAATTGGCGAGAAGTCAGTTGAATGAAGTATTTTCCAACAATCTGTATCGGTCATCGACCCGCAAACGCGTAGGAGTATGCCGTGACGCTCTACCTCAACCTCGCCGAACTGCTCGGCTCGCGTATCGAGCAAGGCCTCTACCGCCCTGGCCAACGCCTGCCCTCGGTGCGCGCCCTGAGCGTCGAGCACGGGGTCAGCCTGAGCACCGTACAGCAGGCCTACCGCCTGCTGGAGGACAACGGCCTGGTATCGCCTCGGCCCAAGTCCGGCTATTTCGTCGCCGAGGATCGCCAGCTCCCCGCCCTGCCCGACATCAGCCGCCCCGCCCAGCGGCCTGTGGATATCTCCCAGTGGGAACAGGTGTTGGAGCTGGTCCGCGCCACCCCGCGCCCGGACGTGATCCAGCTCGGTCGCGGCATGCCCGACGTCGACAGTCCCACGCTCAAGCCACTGCTGCGCAGCCTGGCGCAGATCAGCCGGCGCATGGACATGCCCGGCCTGTACTACGACAACATCCACGGCAACGCCCAGCTGCGCGAGCAGATCGCCCGCCTGATGCTCGACTCCGGCTGCCGCCTGGGCCCGGCCGACCTGGTGGTGACCACCGGCTGCCACGAAGCACTGTCGTGCAGCATTCGCGCGGTGTGCCAGCCCGGCGACATCGTCGCGGTCGATTCGCCCAGCTTCCACGGCGCCATGCAGACGTTGAAGGGCCTAGGCATGAAAGCCCTGGAGATCCCCACCGACCCAATCACCGGCATCAGCCTGGAGGCCCTGGAACTGGCCCTTGAACAGTGGCCGATCAAGCTCATCCAGATCACCCCCAGCTGCAACAACCCGATGGGCTACATCATGCCCGAAGCGCGCAAGAAGGCCCTGCTGACCCTCGCCCAGCGCTATGACGTGGCGATCCTCGAAGACGATGTGTATGGCGATCTGGCGTACACCTACCCACGCCCGCGCACGATCAAGTCGTTCGACGACGATGGCCGCGTGCTGCTCTGCAGTTCGTTCTCCAAGACCCTGGCCCCGGGCCTGCGGGTCGGCTGGGTAGCCCCCGGGCGCTACCTGGAGCGGGTGCTGCACATGAAGTACATCAGCACCGGCAGCACCGCCTGCCAGCCGCAGCTGGCGATTGCCGACTTCATCGCCGAAGGCCACTACCAGCCACACCTGCGACGCATGCGCAGCCAGTACCAGCGCGGCCGCGACCAGATGTGCGACTGGGTGACCCGCTACTTTCCCCCGGGCACCCGCGCCAGCCGCCCGCAAGGTGGCTTCATGCTGTGGGTTGAATTGCCGGAAAGTTTCGATACGCTGCGCCTGAACCGCGCTTTACTGGAGCAGGGTGTGCAGATTGCCGTAGGCAGCATCTTCTCGGCCTCGGGCAAGTACCGGAACTGCCTGCGCATGAACTTCGCCGCCCGACCCACGGCGCAGATTGAAGCCGCCGTGCGCAAGGTCGGTGAAACCGCCCTTCGTCTACTGGAGGCCGAGCACGGCGACGGGTAACGTTGCGCCGCCTGGCATTGTCCAACCCCATAAGCCCTTGCTGCACAGGACGATCCACCCTTGAGACTCCAGCGAGCTTTGCCTCTGCTGTTGGTGCTGCAGCTCGGCCTGACGGGCTGTGCCAGCGTCGGTACGCCCCGTGAAGTCAGCCAGGCCCTGCCGGCCGGCGATTCGGCGTTCGGCCGCTCGGTACAGCGCCAGGCCGCCCCCTACGAGGGGCGTTCGGGCTTTCGCCTGCTGCCCAACAGCAACGAAGCGTTCCGCGCCCGCGCCGAACTGATCCGCAACGCCCGGACAAGCATCGACCTGCAGTACTACATCGTCCACGACGGCCTCAGCACCCGCGCCCTGGTCCACGAACTGCTGCGCGCCGCCGACCGCGGCGTGCGCGTGCGCATACTGCTGGACGACACCACCAGCGACGGCCTGGACAACCTGATGGGTACCCTCGCCGCCCATCCGAACATTCACATCCGCGTGTTCAACCCATTGCACCTGGGCCGCAGCACTGGGGCTACCCGCGCCGTGGGGCGGCTGTTCAACCTGTCGCGCCAGCACCGGCGGATGCACAACAAGCTGTTCCTGGTGGACAACAGCATGGCCATCGTCGGCGGTCGTAACCTGGGCGACGAGTACTTCGACGCCGAGCCCAACCTCAACTTCACCGACATCGACCTGCTGGGCGTGGGCCCGGTGGCCGAGCAGCTCGGCCACAGCTTTGACCAGTACTGGAACAGCGCCCTGAGCCGCCCCATCGGCGATTTCCTCTGGCGCCAGCCTGATGCCGACGACCTGTTCGCCAGCCGCCAGCGCCTGGAAGTATCGCTGGCCGAGGCACGAATCAAGCGCAAGGCACTGTACGACCGCCTGATGGCCTATCAGTCGCAGCCGCGCCTGGACGTGTGGCGCAACGAACTGATCTGGGCCCACAGCCAGGCCTTGTGGGATGCACCGAGCAAGGTGCTTGCGGACAACGAACCAGATCCCCGATTGCTGATGAGCCGGCAGCTGGCCCCGGAGCTGAACGGCGTGCACAAGGAGCTGATCCTGGTCTCGGCCTATTTCGTGCCCGGCGAACCGGGGCTGCTGTACCTGACCAGCCGCGCCGACGCCGGCACCTCGGTCAAGCTGCTGACCAACTCCCTTGAAGCCACCGACGTACCGGCCGTGCACGGTGGCTACGCGCCCTACCGTCGCGCCCTGCTCGAACATGGCGTGCAACTGTACGAGCTGCGCCGCCAGCCCGGCGCCCCACGGCCGCGCCTGGGCTTGCATGGCAGCTCCGATTCCAGCCTGCACAGCAAGGCCATGGTGTTCGACCGCCGCAAGACCTTCATCGGTTCGTTCAACTTCGACCCACGCTCGGTGCTGTGGAACACCGAAGTCGGGGTGCTGGTGGACAGCCCGGAGCTGGCCGAATACACCCGCGATCTGGCCGTGCAGGGCATGGCGCCCGCGCTGAGCTACGAGGTGAAGCTGGTGGACGGGAAACTGGCCTGGGCGACCGAGGACAATGGCCAGGGGCATATGCTGGTGACCGAGCCCGGGGGGATATGGCGACGCTTCAATGCCTGGATCAGCAAGGCGGTCGGACTGGAGAAGATGTTGTAGAACGCATTGCGGGGCAAGCCCGCTCCCACGCCGGTCGTGGGAGCGGGCTTGCCCCGCAATTGCTATCGGTCAGGCCGACGCCGGCTCGAAGGCATCCCGCCGCCGGGTCAGCACCACCAACCCCGCCGCCCCCACCGCCATCAGCAACGGCAGCGCGTGTC
>NZ_NIBE01000131.1:32179-33076 GCF_002205115.1 Pseudomonas sp. DrBHI1 | reverse complement strand
GGGTACGGTTGCACACCAGGCGGGTGGCCGGCTGCGGGTAGTAGGCGGCATACAAGGTGGCCATGCTGGGAACCGCCTCCAGCGCCTCGCGGTAGGCGGGGCTGGCATTGTACGGTGAGCACCAGTGGGCGATGGCCAGCGCGGGTGGGGCGAAGCCTTGCTTGAGGCTGGCTTCCAGCAACGGGCAGGCGGCCTCGGCGATCTGTCCTGCCGGCAGATAGGTGGTGTAGTACAGCGCCAGGCGGTACTGGGCTACCGGGTGGCCGAGTTCCACCGACTTTTTCAGCAGGGCCACCGCCGTGGGCAGCGTGTGAGCCATCGCCTGGCCCTGGCGGCTGAGCTCGGGGTCGCCACTGGCGGTGCGCAGCGGACCGGCGTTGTCGTCCTGGTTGTCGGCCTGTTCCAGCAGCGGCAGCGCCTGGCGATAGAGCAGGTCGGCATGGGGGTCGATGCTCACGTCCAGGGCCTGGGCGCCTGTGGCGGCCAGCAGCAACGGCAGCGTCGCGGCCAGGCGAGCTCGGGGGCGGGCCAGGAGAGAGGGGAAGGCAGGAATGGTCATGGCAGTCACACGGTGCCTCGGGCGAATCAGGAGCGACGACGGCCTATTCTATCCATTCGCGTGCCTTTCCCGAAAGCCCGGCGTCCGCTCATCAGACCAGCTTGATCGGTGCGACCTTGCGCAGGGCCTGTCTTTCCTGGGCCAGCCCCAGCTTGGCAGTGATCACCTTGGCCAGCGCATTGTTGCCCAGGTCGTTGAAATGCAGGCGATCGACGAACAGGTGCTCGGCGAACACCGGCGAGCTGCTGAGCATGCTGTTCATGTCGTAGCAGGGGACCGGGTCGGCCTGGCTCTTGATGCGGCGGAAGAAGGCCATGTGCAGCTGGCTGTCGAAGGTG
>NZ_NIBE01000131.1:25698-32164 GCF_002205115.1 Pseudomonas sp. DrBHI1 | reverse complement strand
AGCGGTTGCAGGATGAAGGTGAGGGTGGTGTGGCCGTCCGCCAGCAGCCGGTCCCACTGGCGCAGGGTGCGGCCCACGGCATCGGCGGCGCGGATCAGGCGCTTGTCCGGGCTCGACAGCGGTTCCACTGGCGGCCAGCGGGTTTCCCGGGCTGGCGCCAGCAGCTGGCCAAGGCGTTGCCAGAACGACTCGCGGCGCGCTTCGCCGCCGGCATGCACGCCTTCGTTGAAACGGTTGAGAAAATCCTGGTAGGCCTGTGCCCGATGCGGGTCCTGCGCACCGGCCAGGACTTCGGCGAGGGCCTCCTGGGCCAGTGTGTTCAGGCCACTGAGCACCACCACGTGGCCGATCTGGCCAAAGCGGTGCTGGTGAGTGAGGAACATCAGCAGTTCCTGGGTTGCGTTCAGGCCGCAACCTGCGAGGCTCAACCAGATCTCGCCGGTCAGCACCGACAGGTACGAGGCCACGGTGTGTTCGTCGGAGCTGGCGCCGATGCCCATGGCGGTGGAACCGCCCACCAGCAGGTTGACCCGCGCCGCGCCGGCGCGCTCGGCCACCGAGAAACGCTTGCCGGCGCAATGGCTGTAACGCATGCCCAGGGCGTCGGTGTTGATGGTTGCGCAGCGGTAGCCGCGCTCGTGCACATACAGCGTGTGCGGTGCGCGGCGGCTACCCAGTTGCAGGAAGCGCTGATAGTCCTGCGCCAAGGGGTCGGGCGTGCCCATGCTGCCGGTAGTGGCGGGGGGGATCGGGGTCATGGGCGCTCCTTCTGTTAGGGGTTGGCTCAGGCGGCCAGCTCCCTGAGGTTGTAGGCCAGGCCGACGGCGGCGATCAGCAGCAGGGCAACGCCGGAGGCCAGGCTGATCAGGCGGTTGCTGCGCGGCGAGGCGATCTTGCCGATGGCGAAGATGTACAGGCTGAGCACGGCGAAATCGATGGCGATCCACAGCAGCGACAGCACCACCATGCTCTTGCCGAACGACTCGGTGATCTGGATGAACTGTGGGAAGAAGGCGATGAAGAAGATGATGTCCTTGGGGTTGGAGATACCGACCATGAAGCCCTGCAGCAGGCCCCCGCGGCCCGCTTGCGTGCTGGTCGTGGCCTGCGGTGCGCTGTCGACCGGGGCCTGCAGCGCTTCGCGCAGGGTGCCCAGGGCGATGTAGCCGATGAACAGGCAGCCCAGCAGGCTCATGGCGCTGAGCCAGGTCTTGTCGATGGCCGCGCTGGTAAGGATGATCCAGGCGGCCGCGCCGATCAGCACCAGCGAGGCCCAGTTGGTGCCGACCGCGGTGAACAGGGCCTTGCGCGAGCCCGAGGCGGCGGCGGTGTTGACGATCAGGGCCACCACCGGGCCGGGCGTGGCGATCAGCAGCAGGACGGTAAGGGCGTAGGTGGCGGTCAGTGCGGTATTCACGATCAGCTCTCGGTGAGGGTTGCAGCGGTTGCGTGGGCATGGAACGGGCAGCGCGCCGGGCTCGGCGAACCGGGCTCCTGCAATTGGTACTGCTTCCATTCGAAGTTGTCGTCCTGGCCGAAGAAGCCCAGGGTCTCGGGCATCACCCCGTCGTTGTAGTGGCGCACCCGCTCGCGGATGCGTGCGCGAATGCGCTGGCCGCTTTCAGTGCTGGCGCTGGCGACCTCGTCGAAGCTCTCCCGCGGGTTGATGACGAAGGCAATGTGTCGGCCCAGGTTGCGGCTTTTCATCAAGCGGTGGGCGGGGAAGCTCATGTTGATGAACAGCGGCATGCCGGCGAAACAGAACGACCAGCGCGTGTCGTGCGGATCCTGCGGTACTTCTTCGGGCCAGGGCTGCGGGTCGCGCGCATGGACCTGATTCAGCACGTCCCAGGCCAGTGCCTGCTGTGCCTGCAGCGTGGTGCCGGGCGCCGTCTCGAGGAACACCAGCAGCGGGTTGCCGATGCGCTGCTTGAGCGGGATCGGCTCGATGGTGCTGATGTAGTCGCCAAGGCCTTGGGCAATATCGTCTGCCAGGCGTTCGGCGCGGGCGAAGACGATGTGGCACGTGCGCGCATTGACCGCCTTGCGCCCGAACAGGCACGGGAAGTCAGGGTTGGCGAGGGTTTCCTTGAAGTGTTCTATGGTCTTGTACGTCCAGTGGTGACGGTTCTGGACATGTTCATCGGCGAGCTCCAGCGCATCCAGGCGGTAGCAGTTTCCATAACCCGTAAACATGATTTCCCCAGGCATATCCGTATGCAGTATTTAATAGAGTTTCTCGTTTAATAGAACGTTTTCGACATATAACGGCAGCTTTGCTATATATAATTGTTATTTACCGGCATTTTCCGAGATGGATCCCGCGTTGTAAAACGCCTGGTTCTATGACCTACTATTAGCTTCACTCATGCTCTGGAAGGCGCCATGTCGGAACGGATTCAAGCCTTGCACGCCCTGCGCGCCTTCGAAGTGGCGTCGCGCTATGGCTCCTTCACCCGCGCGGCCCAGGAATTGGCCCTGACCCAGGGCGCGGTCAGCCACCACATCAAGACCCTCGAAGCCCTGTTCGGCTGCGACCTGTTCGAGCGTCGCGGCCCCAAGCTGCGCCTGACCGAGCACGGTCGGCTGCTGGCCCAGGAACTCAAGGTCGGTTTCAAGATCATCGAGAACGCCTGCGCGCTGTTGCGCCAGGATCGCTACGGCGTGCGCCTCAAGGCGCCGTCCACGCTCACCGTGCGCTGGCTGCTCAGGGCCCTGGACGGCTTCAAGCGGGTCGACAACAGCTGTTCGGTGCAACTGTCGAGCGTATGGATGGACATCGACGCGGTGGACTTTTATTCCGAACCCTATGACTGCGCCATCCTGCTCGGCAACGGACGCTTCCCGGCGGATGTGGAGAGCCTGAAGCTGTTCGATGAATGGCTGATCCCGGTGTGTCACCCAAGCTACCTCGAGCAGGCCCGGCCGGAGCTGTCGGTGCTCTCCAGCTGCGAGTTCCTCCACCCCTCGCCGGACCGGCGTGACTGGCGACGCTGGCTGGCGCGCATGGACGCGCTGGACGTCAGCATCGACCAGGGCCAGGTGTTCGACACCCTCGACCAGGGCATCTCGGCTGCCCAGCAGGGGCTGGGCATCTCGGTGGTCGACCTGGTGCTGGCCAGTGCCGACCTGGCGGCGGGCAACCTGGTCACGCCATTCCCCCACGCGGTGGCCACCGGCGACGGCTACTACATGACCTGGCTCAAGGCCAGCCCCAAGGCCCACCAGATGCACAAGTTGCGCGACTACCTGGTGGCGCAGGTGCCGCCGCTGTCGCACAAGGACATCAGCTACCTGTACGGCTGAGGTCGGTGGCAGGCAGTACCCGTTCGAGCATGAAGTCGATGAACACCCTCAGCTTGGGCGGCATCTGCCGTCCTGATGGCCACAGCAGGTAGAAGCTGCCACGTCGCTCCATGAAGCTGTCGAGCACGCTCACCAGGCTGCCGGCCGCCAGTTCCTTGCGCACGCTGAAGTCCGGCAGGCAGGTGATGCCGCGATGGTTGAGGGCGAAGCAGATGCGCGTCTCGACGTGATTGCAGACCATCGAGATGGGAATCGCGTAGTCCTGCTCGGGGTGTTCCCGGCGCAGCGGCCAGGTTTCCAGCTTGCCGCTGCTGGGGAAGCGGTAGTGCAGGCAGCTGTGCCCGGTGAGCTCACGGGGATGCTGCGGCGTGCCGCGTTCGCGCAGGTAGGCGGGGGACGCCACCAGGCGATGCTGGAAGTGCCCAAGGAACTTGGCGTTGAGGCGCGAATCCAGCGGCTGGCCACCGCGCATCACCACGTCGAAGCCCTCGCCGACGATATCCACCATGCGGTCGCTGAAGTCCAGGTCGAGCTCGATGTCGGGATAACGCGCCATGAACTCGGCCAAAGCCGGCATCACCAACCCAGTCACCTGCGGCAGGCTCACCCGCAGGCGCCCGCGGGGCGCTCCGCTGGCCTGGGACAGCTCCTGCTCGGTGGCTTCGATCTCGGCAAGGATGCGTCGGCTGCGTTCCAGGAACAGCGTGCCCTCGGCGGTCAGGGTGATGCTGCGCGTGCTGCGGTGAAACAGGCGCACGCCCAGGCGTTCCTCCAGCCGTGCCACGCGCTTGCCCACGGCGGAGGCGCTGATCCCCAGCGACTGGCCGGCGGCGACGAAACTGCGGGTCTCGGCGACCCGGTTGAAGACCATGAAGCCGCTGAGGCTGTCCATGCTGCGCTCCGATTGCGGACACTGATGTCCTGACTGAGTGGAATTGTACCCGGCTTTTTCCGCAATTCCTCAGCAGCGCACCATGCCTGCCTAAATCGATAGCCGGAGACAACCATGCATTCACCTTCCCCGGCGGCGTGTGTCGCCGCATCCCCTGCCAGCGCCACGCGCCTTCCCCTGAGCGGGCTGCTGGCCCTGGCCCTGACCGGCTTCATCGCCATCCTCAGCGAAACCCTGCCGGCCGGCCTGCTCGACCAGATCGCCGATGGTATGCAGATCAGCCAGGCCATGGCCGGGCAATGGGTCACGGCCTATGCCCTGGGGTCGCTGCTCACCGCCATTCCATTGGTGACCCTGACCCAGGGCTGGTGGCGTCGCCGCGCACTGCTGCTGGCGATCGCCGGGTTCGTGCTGTTCAACGGGCTGACTGCCGTGTCGCCGGACAATACCCTCACCCTGTGTCTGCGCTTTCTTACCGGCGCCGCCGCCGGCCTGGCCTGGGGCCTGATCGCCGGCCATGCGCGGCGCATGGTGGCGCCGGCCCAGCAGGGCAGGGCCATGGCGGTGGCGATGCTGGGCCAGCCCATTGCGCTGTCGCTAGGTCTGCCAATCGGCACCTGGCTCGGCGCCTGGCTGGGCTGGCGCGCGGCCTTCGTGGTGGTCACGGTCGCGGCGTTGCTGCTGACCGTCTGGGTGGTGCGGGCGGTGCCGGACTTCCCCGGCCAAGCCGCCGGCAAGCGCCCCGCAGCGCTTACGGTGTTGCGCACCCCGGGCGTGGCGCGGGTGTTGCTGGTGATCCTGGCGTGGATTCTCGGGCACAACATCCTCTACACCTACATCGTGCCGCTGCTGGCGGCGGCGGGTATGACGGCCGAGGTGGGCCAGGTGCTGATGACCTTCGGCCTGGCCTCGCTGGGCGGCATCGTGCTGGTGGGCCTGGGTGTCGACCGCCATCTGCGTGGGCTGGTGTTGTTGTGCCTGGCCGGGTTCGCCCTGGCGACGCTGGCCTTGGGGCAGGCCCAGGGCGCCGCCTGGCTGGTGCATGTCAGCGTGGCGCTGTGGGGGATGACCTACGGCGGTGCGCCGACCCTGTTGCAGACCGCCTGCGCCGATGCGGCGGGCGAGGGCGGCGATGTGGCGCAGTCGATGCTGGTGACGGTGTGGAACAGCGCGATCGCCTTGGGCGGGATCATTGGCGGGTTGTTGCTGGTCGGCGCCGGGGTCGAGTCGTTTGGCGCGGTGGTGCTGGGGCTGCTGGCGCTGGCGTGGCTGCTGGTGGTCAGCGGACGACGGGCCGGGTTCGTCGCGGGCGCACGCTAGCCTGATCGGACGCAATCGCGGGGCCTGGAAACACCCCTTTATGCCAAGAGGAACGGTACAATCCGCCCATGTGAGAACGTAGCGATCCGAGGTCCCCGCAGTGCCGTTGCAACAAGGCTTCGTCTTGACCCGCCACTGGCATGACACGCCCGAAGGCACCTGCGTGGAGTTCTGGCTGGCCACCGACCAGGGCCCACGGCGCCTGCGCCTGGCCGCCCAGCCCTCGGTGGCCTTCATTCCCGCCGCCCAGGCTGCCCACGCCCGGGCGCTGCTGGCCGGTGAACAGGGCGTCGAACTCAAGCCCCTGCAGTTGCGCGACTTCGACCTGCGTCCGGTGATGGGCCTGTACTGCCGCCAGCACCGCCAGCTGATCGCCCTGGAAAAGCGCCTGCGCGCTGCCGGTGTCGAGGTGTTCGAAGCCGACATCCGCCCGCCGGAACGCTACCTGATGGAGCGCTTCATCACCGCCCCGGTGCGTTTCGATGGTCGCCCCGACAGCCAGGGCGTGCTGCACGATGCCCAGCTCAAGCCCGACCCGGACTACCGCCCGCCGCTGCGCCTGGTGTCACTGGATATCGAGACCAGCGAACGCGGCGAGCTGTACAGCATCGCCCTGGAAGGCTGCGGCCAGCGCCAGGTCTATATGCTCGGCCCGGCCAACGGCGAGGCGGGCGAGCTGGACTTCGACCTGCACTATTGCGCCGATCGCGCTGAACTGATCGTCTGCCTCAACCAGTGGTTGGCCCGCCACGACCCCGACGCGATCATCGGTTGGAACCTGGTGCAGTTCGACCTGCGCCTGCTGCACGAGCATGCCCAGCGCCTGAACGTGCCGCTGTGCCTGGGCCGCGACGGCGCGCCGATGCACCTGCGCGAGCACGGCGCCCGCAGCCACTTCTTCGCCGAGGCGCCGGGCCGGCTGCTGATCGACGGCATCGAGGCCTTGCG
>NZ_NIBE01000131.1:6798-25636 GCF_002205115.1 Pseudomonas sp. DrBHI1 | reverse complement strand
TCGACACGCCGTACCAGCGCATGGACGAGATCAACCGCCGCTTCGCCGAGGACAAGCTGGCCCTGGCCCGCTACAACCTCAGGGACTGTGAGCTGGTGACGCGGATCTTCGCCCATACCCACTTGCTGGAGTTCCTCCTCGAACGCGCCTCGGTCACCGGACTGGCCGTGGACCGCAGCGGCGGATCGGTGGCCGCGTTCTGCCACCTGTACATCCCGCACATGCACCGCCTGGGCTATGTCGCGCCGAACCTCGTCGGTGGCGAGGGCGAGGCCAGCCCGGGCGGTTTCGTCATGGAGTCGCGGCCCGGGCTGTACGATTCGGTGCTGGTGCTCGACTACAAGAGCCTGTACCCCTCGATCATCCGCACCTTCCTCATCGACCCGGTGGGGCTAGTCGAGGGCTTGCGCCAGCCGGACGACGCGCACTCGGTGGAGGGCTTTCGCGGTGGCCGTTTCTCGCGCCGCCAGCATTGCCTGCCGGCCATCGTCGAGCGTGTCTGGCAGGGGCGCGAGGCGGCCAAGCGCGCGGGCAACGCCCCGCTTTCGCAGGCACTGAAGATCATCATGAACGCCTTCTACGGCGTGCTCGGCTCCAGTGGCTGCCGCTTCTTCGACCCGCGCCTGGCCTCGTCGATCACGATGCGCGGGCACCAGATCATGCGTCAGACCCGGGCGCTGATCGAGGCGCGGGGCTATGACGTGATCTACGGCGACACCGACTCCACCTTTGTCTGGCTCAAGGGGGCCCACGACGAAGCGGCTGCCGCAAGTATCGGCCAGGCGCTGGTGGCGCAGGTCAACCAGTGGTGGCGCGAGAACCTGCGTCATTCCATGGGCCTTGAGAGCGCGCTGGAGCTGCAGTTCGAAACCCACTACCGACGCTTCCTGATGCCGACCATCCGAGGCACCGACGAAGGCAGCAAAAAGCGCTACGCCGGCATGGTACGGCGCAGCGACGGCCAGGACGAAATGGTCTTCAAGGGGCTGGAGTCGGTGCGCACCGACTGGTCGCCGCTGGCCAGGCAGTTCCAGCAGGAACTCTATGGCCGGGTGTTCCGTGGCCAGCCTTACCGCGACTACCTGCAGGCATACGTGCGCCGTACCCTGGCGGGCGAGCAGGATGAATTGCTGGTCTACCGCAAGCGCCTGCGTCGCCCGTTGGCTGACTACCAGCGCAATGTGCCGCCGCATGTGCGCGCGGCGCGCCTGGCCGACGAGCATAATCGACGGGTGGGGCGCCCCACTCAGTACCAGAACGGCGGCTGGATCAGCTACATCATCACCACCTCGGGGCCAGAGCCCCTGGAGATTCTGCAATCGTCGGTCGATTACGAGCACTATGTCGCCCGACAGCTGCAACCCGTGGCGGATGCCATCCTGCCATTCGTGCTGGGGCACACGATCGACCTGGGGCACCTGGATCAACTCGCCTTCGACTTCTGAACAGGTCGGGGCGGGTGCTATCTATCGAGGATGCACCGAAGTTCATGCGCTCGTGTCTCTAATTTCAGCAGAGACGAGTCATGGACAACAACGAGCCGCAAGTGCTTCGCGCGCCAACAGTAATCGAGCACGAAACGTTCCAGGACGCCATCATCGCTCGCGCTTGGCGCTGGAAGCCGGCGAGATGGCAACGCCACGGCACGGCCCTGAGTGTGTGCAGTATCCTTGGACTATGCTCTGGTCAGGTGTGGGACATGCCCGGTTACTTTTGCCGCGAGCAGGCGCCTGGCCAGTTGGTTTAGGCTCCACGCCGGATCTTTCTCCCTGATCCGCAGTCTTTAGGTTTATAGAGAAAACAAGGAGATGCGCATGCTCGTTCGGTCACTGACCCTCGCTACCCTGTTCGCCTTGGCTAGCCCGCTGTTTGCCGCAGACAGCGATGCACCGTTGGCCAAGGAACTGGGCAAGGCACGGCCACTGGTGGTCATTGCCCCGAGTTCGGCCGACCCGACCCTGCGCGGCCTGGAAGAGGCGTTGAAAGACTCCGCCACCCAGGCCGGATTCAAGGAGCGCAGCCTGGTGCTGTACAGCGTCGCCAACATGATGGGCAAGCGCGAGGACAAGAACCTCGAGCAGCAGACCACAATGGCCCTGATCCGTGAGCTCAAGCTGGGCGCGAGCAAGGGCACCAAGGTGATCCTGGTGGGCAAGGACGGCGAGCGCCACATGCTCAAGGACGACGACAGCGGCGAGAAGCTCGACCCGCAGGTGATCTTCAAGGCGGTCGACGAGCTGCCGGCCAGCGAAAAGGCGGTCACCGCTCCCGAACCCGTCGCAGCCGTACCTGCCGAGCCCAAGGCCAAGGACAGCAAGACCAAGGATGCCAAGGCCAAGCCCGCCAAACCTGCAGCGCCGCCCAAGCCGCTGGAGGACTGACCGCTCTGTCACGGCCCTCTGCGCAACCAGAGGGCCGTTCATGTATCACTGTGTATCTGCGCTTCGCCGCGACCCATTGGCATACAAAATATCGCCTGCCTCGATACATCAGCGACACACCGCTGCGGCTCAATGGCTCCACTTTCCAACCACAGTGGAGCGACACCATGAAAACGACCCGTCAAACCCTCGGCCTGCTCGGCGCCACCTTGCTAGGCGGCATGGTTCTGGGCAACAGTGCCTTCGCCGTAGAACCCCTGGCCCAAGGCTACCAGCTGGCCTCGGCCAAGACCCCGGGCGAAGGCAAGTGCGGTGCCGGTGGCAAGGCCACGCAGAGCGAGGGCAAATGCGGCGAAGGCAAGTGTGGCGCCAGCGCCAAGGCCGGAGCCGAGGGCAAGTGCGGTGAGGGCAAGTGTGGCGACGCCTCGTTCGCCCGCACTGACAGCAACCGCGACGGCAAGGTCTCCCGCGAGGAGTTCCTGGCCGTGGCCAAGGACAGGGCGGCAGACTTCGACAAGATCGACCGCAATCACGACGGCTTCATCTCCGAGCAGGAGGCCCACGATCACCTGGCGGCGATCTACAAGGCCAACGGCAAGGCCATGCCCGACGGGCTGTTCAGCCATCTGACCGGCCAGTCCTGAAGCGCCTCGCGGGGCCAGCCCGCTTCCACGATGTCATGTGTGGGAGCGGGCTGGCCCCGCGCTGCCGTTCAACGCCCCAGAGCGCCTGCAATCATGCCCCAACCCAAATTGCACACCGGCCTCGGCCTGCGCCGTGGCCTGCTGCCCGACTTGCTGACGATGGAGGCGGGCGCGGTGGACTTCCTAGAGTGCGCCCCGGAAAACTGGATCGGCGTCGGCGGCGCCTTCGGCCAGGGCCTGGCGCGCCTGGCCGAGCGTTTTCCCATCGCCTGCCACGGCCTGTCGCTGTCACTGGGCGGCACCGCGCCGCTGGATCGCGGCTTTCTCGAGCGCACCCGACAGTTCCTCGACCACCACCAGGTACGGATGTACAGCGAGCACCTGAGCTACTGCAGCGACGATGGCCACCTCTACGACCTGATGCCGATCCCGTTCACCGAAGAGGCCGTCCACCATGTGTCCGCACGCATCCGCCAGGCCCAGGACATGCTTGGTCGGCGCATCGCGGTGGAGAACATCAGCTACTACGCCGCGCCGTACCAGGCGATGCCCGAGCTGGACTTCGTCCGCGCCGTGCTCGACGAGGCCGACTGCGACCTGCTGCTGGACGTGAACAACGTTTTCGTCAATGCCTGCAACCATCGCTACGATGCCCGTGCCTTCCTCGCTGGCATACCCCGTGAACGGGTGGTGGGCATGCATGTGGCCGGTCATTACGACGAGGCCCCGGACCTGAAGGTCGACACCCACGGCGCGCCGGTCAAGGAGGACGTCTGGGCGCTGTTCGCCGACGCCTGTCGGCGCTTTGGGGCGCAGCCAACCGTGCTCGAGCGCGACTTCAACTACCCGCCGCTGGCCGAACTGCTGGCCGAGACGGCGCGTATCCGCAGCCTGCAATATGCCCACGGAGTGCCCGGCCATGGCTGAGACCCTGCGCACCCAGCAATTCACCTTGGCGCGCCACCTGCGCGACCCGGCCGCCAATCCGCCGCCGCCCGGCATCGAGGCACGGCGCCTGAAGGTCTATCGCGAGCTGTTCCATGGCGCCATCGAAGGACTGCTGGCCGGCAGCTTCCCAGTGCTGCGCCGTACCTTGGGCGATCAGCGCTGGCATGCGCGCGTGCGCGATTTCTACGCCCATTACCGCAGTCAGACACCGCTGTTCACCGAGGTTGCCGCGGCGTTCATCGACTACCTGCAGGGCATCGAGCCCGATGCCCCTTGGCAGCTGGAACTGGCGCACTATGAATGGATCGAGGCGCAGCTGTACCTGAGCGACGCCGAGGACCCGCCGCACGACCCGGACGGCGACCTGCTCGACGGCGAGCCACTGTTGTCGTGCGTGGCGCGGGTGCTGGCCTACCGTTGGCCGGTGGAACGCATCGGCCCGGAGTACCAGCCAGGCGAGGCGCCAGCGCAACCCACCCTGTTGCTGGTGTACCGCGACGCCGACCTGCAGGTGCGTTTCGCCCGCCTGGCGCCGCTGGCCTGGCAATTGTTGGTGGGCCTGCCGGGCAGCGGGCGCGAGCGCCTGCGCGCGTTGGGCGAGCAGCACCAGCAGGCGGGCCTGGAGCTGCTGCGCCAGTTGCGCGGGCAGGGCATCATCGTCGGCACCCGCCGAGGCAACAGGGGGGCTGTCAGGCCACTGGAATCAGTGGATCGGCCGCCGTCAGCGCCGTCGCCCGATCCGCGGCCGGCGGATAGATCCACACCGAGTTGATCTGCTGCTTGAGCTGCTTGAGCTGCTTGGCCTCGGCCTTGTCCGTCGGTGGCGAGACGGTGCGCTCCCAACCCTCGGTGTACACCGCGCCCCAGGCACCGAGGTCGAGGCAGGTAACATACTTGGGCTGGCTGTAGATCATCGGCGCCATGCCGACCAGCTCGGCGGCGGCGTTGTTGCCGGCGTAGCGGCCCAGGGGGATGGCGTGCTGGCAGGACATCACGGCAAAGTTGCCAACCTCGTCGAAGGCCTGCTCGGCCAGCCGCTCGACCGTCAGGCGCGGGTCGCCCAGGTGCTCGTTGAGCCACAGGTGCAGGGCCTCGAAGGCGGCGCTGTCCTCGCCCTGGGCCTTGAGCAGTTCGCTGAACTGCGCCTGGCCGCCGGGGCGCTTGAGGAACACCACCAGCTCGCGGACCACCTGCATGGCCACCTCGCGGCCATAGTCGGCCTCGACCAGGGCCAGCGCCAGGTCGATGCCGGCACTGACCCCGGCCGAGGTCCACACTTGGTCCTGTTGCACGAAGATCGACTCGGCGTCCACTTCGATGGCCGGGAAGCGCCGGTGCAGCGCATCGCACATCGCCCAGTGGGTAGCGGCCCGGCGTCCGTCGAGCAGCCCGGCGGCGGCCAGCAGGAAGGTGCCGCTGCACACCGAGGCGGTGCGTCGGGCGCGTTGGGCGGCCTGGGCCAGCCAGGCAACCAGCTCGGCATGATCGGGGAGGGTGCGGACGATCTCCGGCGCGCCGGGCACCACCAGGGTGTCTAAGGGTTCGCGCAATCAGGGCGCCAGTGGCTCGGTACCTACCGCCAGGCCCTCGGCGGTCGGCACCAGGCCGCCCTCCAGGCTGGCGGTGACCAGGCGGTAACCTGGCAGGCCGCGGGCGGCGCGGGCCTTGGTCGCGGCCCAGAAGACCGTCTGCGCGCCGGTGAGGTCGAGCAGGCCCATCTGCGGGTAGGCGAGGAACAGCAAGGTGCGCGGCTGATCCAGGGCGTGCACGGGTGGGGTGGGGATCGGCGGGATGTCGGTCATGGCACGCTGCTTGTGATGAAGGCGTAGGCCCTAGTCGAGCAGGTGGCACGGTGCTGATCAAGCACCGTGCGACGAACGCTGGAGTCCGCCTCAGAAGCGGTAGTCGACCGTGGCGAAATACGAGCGCGGCGTGCCCAGCAGCCATTGCTCGCCGCTGTAGCTGGACTGGGCGTACTGGCGGTCGAACAGGTTGTTCAACTGCAGGCCCAGGCGCACGTCGGGCAGCACCTGCCAGCCCAGGTTGGCATCGACCACGGTATAGCCCGGCACGCGCTGGTCGTTGGCCGCGCTGGCGCAGCGCTCATCCACGTAGCGCAGGCCGATGCCGGCATCCACGGTCTGGCCGAAACCTTTGCTCAGCCACAGGTTGGCGGTGCGTCGCGGCACGTCCTGCGGACGGTTGCCGGCGCGGTCGTGGACCGTGCCGTTGTCGCCTTTCTCGAGAAAATCATCGTACTTGGCCCGCACCAAAGCGGCATTGGCCGAGAGTTGCCACTGGTTGCCCAGCGCCAGTTCCAGGCTGGCCTCCAGGCCGTCGGAGGTCTGCTGGCCGGCCTGCTGGCTGTCGTGGGTGAGCGGGTTGTACACCGGCAGCTTCTTCTTGACGATGTGATAGGCCGCCAGCGTCCACTCGCCACGGGTATCCCAGAAACGTTGCTTGAGGCCTACCTCGGCCTGCTTCGCTTCGGTCAGTTCCAGGCGCTTGTCCGGGCGCTGGGTGAGCAGGTCGCCGACGCCGTCCTCGCTGGTCGAAAACTGCCCATACAGCGACAGGTCGTCGGTGACAGCGAACACCAGGCCGGCGCGCCAGTTGCCGCCCTGCAGGCTGCGGTCGCTGCGGCTGTTGTTGGCCAGGTCGTCGCGGTCGATGTGATTCTGGTCGCGGCGAATGCCGGTGACCAGTGCGAGGCGGTCGGTCAGCTGGGTGCGGTTTTCGGCGAACAGGGCGAAGGTGTCGACCTTGGACAGCGTTTGTGCGCGGGTTGGGCTGAGGCTATGGAAGCCGCCCGGAGCCGGATGCCACGGGTCGAGCGGGTCGCTGCCGCCATCGCGGTAGGGCGAGTTGCTGTCGACGTTGAAGCGGATGCGGTTGTACTCGGCGCCGACCACGGTCTTGCTGTCCAGGCCGAACAGGCCATGGTCGAAGGTGAAGCTCTGGCGATCGCCGAGCTGCTCCTGGTTATGGCGAATCTCGAGGAAGCTGCCGCGCTGGATCACGCCGTTGGCGGCGTCCCAGGTGTAGGACTCGGCATTGCGCCACTGGCGGCGGCTCTTGATGTAGTACAGCTGGTTGCTGGCACTGACGCGGTCGCTGAGGGTCCAGTCGGTGGTCAGGCGCGTCCACTCGTCGTGGTAGCGCTGCTCGTCGTTGCTGACGTTGTAGTTCTTGCGCCGCACGCTGCTGCGCAGGTGCCCATCGATCAGCGGGGTGCCGTAGTAGTTGGCCGGTTGCGCATCGCCGCGTTCGTGGGCGAGGGTAAAACTCAGGTCGTCGCTGGCATCGAAGCGCAGGGCGGCGCTCAGGGCCAGGCTGCGCGAGTCGGTGCGGTCGACCCAGCCGTTGCCGGCCTGCTGGTTGAGGGTCACGCGGTAGCTCAGGCGCTCGCTCAGGCTGCCGCCGCTGTCCAGGCCCAGCTGCTGGCGGTCCCAGGAGCCGTAGCCCAGACGCAGGTGGTTGCGGATCTCGCCAGCGAACGGCTGCTTCGGCACCACGTTGACCACCGCGCCGGTAGCGCCTTCGCCGTACAGCACCGAGGCGGGGCCGCGGATCACGTCGATGCGCTCGACCATCCACGGATCGACCGGGAAGGTCAGGGTGCCGGCACCGGCGTACAGGCGCGAGCCGTCGAACAGGGTCATCACCGAACTCTGCCCGGTGAAGCCGCGGGCCGACAGGCCGGTGCCGCCGTCGCCCGGCGTGCCGATGAAGGTAAGGCCCGGCGAGCGGGTCACGGCGTCCTGCACGGTGAGGTTGTTGCGCTGCTGGATCTGCGCCTCGGTCAGGCTGCTGGTGCTGGCCGGGGTGTCCAGGGCGCTGAGGTTCAGGCGCGAACCGGTCGGGGACGGGGTGGCCAGGTCGATGGCCTGTGGCTCGCGGGTGTCGGTGATTGCCGTGGAGGGCAGGGTGAAGGGCGTTACTTCATGATCGTCGGCCAGCGCCGGCAGGGACACGGCCAGGCAGGCCGCCAGGGTGTGAAGCTTGTTGATTCGGGACATGTCGTTCCACTGCTGCAGGAAGAGATGGATCCCGGTGGAAAACACGCAACGGTCAAGCGCACGCAGGCGCGCACGCGGATACCGGCCTGCGCCCGCCCACCGCGGGTTGCCAAGTAGCGCCTCAGGCCGGTCTCCGGGCTTGCGAGGGGCATGAAGCCTTCACCTTCCCATGCGTGCGCACAGTGGTCTGTCGAAGGATTCACTCGCTTACCGTTGCGGGGGCAGCGCCGGACTTGTCGTGACAACGACGCACCGGCTTCCCGTTTCACCCTGCGCACGGCGGCGCAGGACACCTGAAACTGGCGCGCATCTGACCATTGAACGGGCAGTGAGTCAATCGTTCGAGTGGGTGGGGAAACTGTGACGGACAGGGCGGTTTAGAGCGGTTTGCCAAATTTTTTCGAACTTTTGCCAAGCCCGTTGTCTCGAACCGGTCGTTCGCCATTCATTCACGTCATGGAGACTTTTGCGAATGTTTACCCGTAACCTGCTGCGCCACGCCTGCCTGCTTGCCCTGCTCGGTGCCCCTCTGGCTGCCACGGCGGCACCGAGTACCGACCCGCTGTTCACCCTCGGCTTGCTGGGGTCCTACGACAAGTTCAAGTTCGAGGGAGGAAGCGAATCGGACAAGGAACACATGGGCCAGGGCGGTGTGTTCGCCACGTTCGGCAACAAGATGACCGCCGAATCCGGGTTCATCTACCAGATCGGTGCCGAGGCCAAGTATGGCAAGAAGAACGACAACAAGCTCAAGGAAGCCCAGGCCGACCTCGACCTGGGCTGGCGCGCCGCACTGGATGCGCGCAACTTCGTCGACCTGACGGTGGGCGGCGGGTACAGCTGGACCCGCTTCGAGCCCGAGATCAACGATCTTGATACACGGCTGACCTACAAGTCGCCGTTCGCCAAGGCAGCGCTGGGCTACAACCACCAGTTCGACGCGTCGACCCTGCGCGTGGAGGTGGGCGCGCGCCACACCATTGATGGCCGCGCGCGGCTCAAAGTCGATGATTTCGGCAGCGACAGCGTCGACATGAAGGACCGCACCAACCCGTATGCGGAGGTCACGCTGCTGATGAACCAGCAGGGCGGCATGCCGGTGCAGGTGGGGGCGTACTACACCCGTACCGAATACAAGCTGGACGAGGATACGCCGGTGGCCGACAACACCAAGCTCAAGCGCGACGAGTTTGGGGTGAAGGTGGGGTTGGCGTTCTGATCGGTTGAGCCTGCGCTGATTCCGTCGCGGGGCAGGCCCGCGATGGATTCAGCTGCCTCTTATCGCCCGCGTCGGCGCGACACCCGCGCCTCGATGTTCTTGCGCCCGATCAGCAGCGCCGGTTTTTCCACGACCGGCTCATCGGCCAGCCACTTGTACATCACCAGGCAGTCCACCAGGCCCAATTCGGCATGGCGGTATGCCTTGGGCAGTCGCCCGACGGTCTCGAAACCGAGCTTGTGCCAAAGCGCCACGGCCACCTCGTTGCTCGCTACCACCGAGTTGAATTGCAGGGCCAGGAAGCCCTCCTGGCGCGCCAGCTTCTGCGAGTGCTCGCACATCAGCCTGGCCACGCCCCGGCCGCGTGCCTGTTCGCAGACCATGTAGCCGCAGTTGCCGACATGTCCCCCGGGGCCGGCGGCATTGGCCTTGAGGAAGTAGGAGCCAAGCAGCACGCCGTCTTCATCGGCCACCAGTGTGCGCAGCGGGGTTTCCAGCCACAGCCGGCGCGCCTGGTCGAAATCCAGGGCGGGGTCGAAGGCGTAGGTCTGGCGGGCCTGGACGATGGCCTGGAAGGTCGGCCAGAAGCGCTCGAAGTCTTCCGGGGTCATGGGGCGGATCTGGATCATGGTGGTTCCTGCACGGGCTGAGGCGCCAAGTCTGGGTGTCGCGGCGCCCGCGCGCAAGGGCGCCCACGCCGCAACCTGCTCAGGCGTCGGCCTTGCCCACGGCGTCTAGCGCCCTGGCCGAGTAGACCAGCGCGGCGCCGGCATTCATCGCCACCGCCACGCCCAGGGCCTCGGCAATCTCTTCGCGGGTGGCGCCGTGCTTGACCGCCTGTTGCGAATGCACGGCGATGCAGCCGTCGCAGCGCGTGGTGACCGCCACGGCCAGGGAGATCAGCTCGCGGGTCTTGGCGTCCAGGTGGTTGGTCTTGGCCCCGGCGCCGCTGGCGGTCATGTAGCCGGCCACGGTATCGGGAGAGAGTTGCTTGAGATCGCCGATGCCGGCCATCAACTGCTTACGGTAGGCGTCCCAGTCCATCATGCTCATCGTCTTCACCTTGTCAGGTTGGCAACAGGAGCTATCAGGCTAGTCGATGTTTGGCGGGGGGATGAGGCGTAGGTGATCTTGGTAGAAGCCGCCTTGCGGCCCTTTCGCGACACACGGCCGCTCCCACAGGGGCGTGGGGCGGCCGATAGACAGTGGCAGGTCAGATATAGATGAACACCAGCACCAGCGCCGCGACCACCGCCCACTTCTCCAGGTAATAGCGGGTGCGGTTGCGTTTCTTCATCGCCTTGCCGCGCTCGCGGATCTTGTAGATGCGGGTGAACAGGCGGTTGATGCCGCCGGTCTTGTCGCTGGCATCGTTGGGCGCGGCGGCGGCGGCCATGACGTTGCGGCTGAACCAGCGGTTGAACGCTGCGGCCCAGCGGTACTTGAGCGGGCGCTCGACGTCGCAGAACAGGATGATGCGGTTGTGCTCGGTGGTGTTGGCCGCGTAGTGGATGTAGGTCTCGTCGAACACCACGCCCTCGCCGTCACGCCAAGAGTACTTCTCGCCGTCCACGTCGATGTAGCAGCCATCGTCGTTGGGCGTGTCCAGGCCCAGGTGGTAGCGGTAGGAGCCGGCGTACGGGTCGCGGTGGCGCACCAGCTTGGCGCCCGGCGGCAGGGTGGCGAACATCGCCGCCTTGACCGTGCCGATGCCGGCGAGCAGCTCGGTGGTGCGTGGGCACAGGGTCATCGCCGAGGGGTGGCTCTCGCCGTACCACTTCAGGTAGAAGCGCTTCCAGCCGGTCTTGAAGAACGAGTTGAAACCGACGTCGTCATAATTGTCGGACTTTTTGATCTCGCCGGCCTGCAGCAGCTGCTGGCCTTCCTTGCGGATTTCCTGCCAGTGGTCCTGCAGCACCTGCAACTCGGGGAAGGCGCTGACCGGCAGGTACGGCTTGGCCGGATGCTTGGAGAACAGGTAGAGGAAGGCGTTGACCGGGGCCAGGAAGCTGGAGTGGTCGCCCAGCTGGCGTGTCAGCTTGTGACGAACCCGACCGCGCAGGTGAACATAGGCGATCGAGAGGACGAAGATCAGTACGAGTGCAATTTTCATGGACGATTACTTGTCGAAAAATGGCCATGCGCCATGGCGTAAGCCCGCCAGCATAAACAATCGTGGCGTGGGTTTGTACTTATTGTTACGTCTTGTCTGGCCGACTTAGGTGCAATGGCTGACAGGTTGCGCAAACGATTCAACAGTTTATGTAGCTGTTTTGCGTGGGCAGAACGCTACACTCGATGACGCGAACCGTTACCAGGGAGACTCCAATGGTCCAGGATCAGCGCCCCAGCGGCGCGCCGTTCAAACGGTTGTTCTTCGCCTTGCCGGTCAGCGACGAACAATGCCGCGCCCTGGCGCAGTGGCGTCGAAGCCTGAACCTGCGCAGCGGCAAACCGGTGCCAGCGGAGAATTTCCACGTCACCTTGCTGTTTCTCGGTGATGTGGACGCCGAGCAGGTGCCGGCGATCTGCACGGCGGTCGATCAGCTCAGGCGGCCGGTCGCACCGCCACGCTTGCTGCTCGACCGTCTGCAGGTCTGGCCACGGGCCAGCGCGCTGGTGCTGGAGGCGCAGCAGGCACCCGCAGCGCTGCTGCAACTGGTGTATGGCCTGCAACAGGCGCTGTTGCCCCTGGGCGTGGAGGCGGCAAACCGTGAGTACCGCCCGCACCTGACCCTGGCCAGGGACTTTCGCGGCCAGCCGCCGGAGGCCGGCACGGCGCCGGAATTCTTCCTTGCCGCGCGGCACTTCACGCTCTACGAATCGCGCAAGGGCCGTTACTGGCCCTTGGCGCAATGGCCGTTGAGCGCGTGAGCGGCGATCACAACTCAGGCGTGTACTTGACCGAGAACATCACGGTGCGCGGCTCGCCGTGGTTGTTGCTGCCGTTGAGCTGGTTGAAGCCTGCCCGGTGGCATATCAGGCCGCAGCTTCCTGGCCTTCGAACAGGGTCGATCCCAGTTGGCGGGCTTGCGGCAGAAGGCTAGCGGGGGCTGCGCCTTCACTGTCGGTGAACAGGGTCGAACTAATGACCCGGGCACCGCAGTAGTCGAAAATGCCGTGCTCGATCTGCACGCGCATGGCCTCGCCATAGCCATGGCGCTCGAAGGTGCCGGCATCGGCGCCGGCCACGCCGACCAGGTGCGCGGTCATACCGTGCAGCAGCTTGGTAGTGGCGCCGTCGGCGGCCTGGTCGAAGGCCCAGCCGTTGCTGAACACCCGCTCGACCCAGCCCTTGAGCAGGGCCGGCAGCGACCACCAGTAGATGGGGAAGACCATGACCACGGTGTCGGCACGTTCAATGCGGGCTTGTTCTGCCAGCACATCGGCGGGAGGCTTGCCCAGGCGCCGATGCACGGCGTGGTCGGCCAGGCCGAAGCGTGGGTCGAAACCTTCACGGGCCAGGTCGGCGAACTCGCTGGTATGGCCGGCGGCGTGCAGGCCCTCGGCCACTTGCTGGGCAAGGGCGTGGGTGAGGGAGTCGGGATCGTGGTGACCGATGACAATCAAGGCATGCATGGTGGAATCTCCAGAATCAGGATGCAGGGACACCGGGAGCGTTATATACTCGAGGTAAGTTACGTTCAGTAAGTTACTTTTGGTAGGTAATCGATGTCAAGCGAGGAAAAGTCCGCGCCGCGCAAACGCCTGTCCCGCGAGGAGCGTCGGCGTCAATTGCTGGACGTGGCCTGGCGGTTGGTACGCGAGGAGGGCACCGATGCCCTGAGCCTGGGGCGCCTGGCCGAGCAGGCCGGGGTGACCAAGCCGGTGGTGTACGACCATTTCGAGACCCGCAACGGCTTGTTGCTGGCGCTGTACCAGGAATACGACGCCCGCCAGACGGCCATGCTCGACAAGGCCCTGGCCGGCTGCCCGGCCGGCCTGCCGGAGCGGGCCTGGGTGATTGCCGAGGCCTATGTGGACTGCGTTGCCACCCAGGGCCGGGAGATCCCCGGGGTCAGCGCCGCGCTGGCCGGCTCGCCAGAGCTGGAGGCGTTAAAGCGCGGCTATGATGGGCCGTTCATGGACAAGTGCCGCGAGGCGCTAATGCCATTCGCGCCGGGTGGCGATATCGGCGTGGCCGGGTTGTGGGTGCTGGTGGGAGCGGCGGACGCGTTGTCCCTGGCGGCGGCGGCCGAAGAACTGACGGCTGAAGCGGCCAAGCGCGAACTGCAGGCGACTATCGTGGCGATGGTTCTGCGGCAGTAATTTGGGGGAGCTCCAGTTCAAGATTGCCGGGCTCCAGTCAGGCCGGCAGGCTCTGGTATGGCTGTTCCTCGCCCGGACTGCGGGCGAACTGGCGCTTGTACTCGCGGCTGAACTGCGAGGTGCTTTGGTAGCCGACCCGGTGCGCCACCTGGGCCACGCCCAGCCCTTCGCCGATCAGCATCTGCTGCGCCTTGAGCAGGCGCAGGCGCTTGAGGTACTGCATCGGTGCCAGGTCAGTGCAGCGCTTGAAGTGTTCGTGGAAGGTCGACACGCTCATGTTCGCCCGGCTGGCCAGCTCATCCACCCCTAGCGGCTCGGCGTAGTGCTCGCGCAGGTAGGCCAGGGCCGAGCCGATCCGGGCGAAATGCCCCTGCTGCTCGACCAGTGCCCGCAGCACGCTGGCCTGTGGCCCGCGCAAGGCGGTATAGAGCACTTCGCGTACCCGCGCCGGCCCCAGCACCTTGGCATCCAGCGGGTCCTGTAGGCACTGCAGCAGGCGCTCGACGCTGTCGCGCATGGCTGTGTCCAGCGCTGCCGAAGTCATCGATTGTGGCGTCTGTGCCTGCACCGCGGCATCCGGCCCCAGCTCCATGCTTTGCACCAGCTCGCCGAGCTGGGCACGGTCGATGTCCACCGCCACGCCGAGCAGCGGTGCCTGTGGCGTGGCGAAGGTCTCGCACATGAACGGCACCGACAGCGCCTGTACCAGGTAATGCCCGGCACCGTACTCCAGGGTGCGTGGGCCCAGGCGCGCCAGTTTGCTGCCCTGAGCGAGGATGATCAGGCTGGGTTCGTAGATCTGCGGGCTGCTGGCCACATAGTGGTCCCAGGTGAGGATCTGGACCTGGGGCAGGGCGGTGGGCACGAACCCCGGGCCTGTGGCGAGGGCGCGGATCAGCGAGCAGAGCGTGGCATTGGCATCCACATGGCGAGTCAGGTGCATGGTGAACCCGGGCAGAGAATCAGACACTGGCATCTTCGCAGATTAGCGGGGGCATGCCAGAGGTAGGCGACAAGGTCCGGAGAATCAGGCATGCATGCCGGAGAATCGGCTGTGGGCGAGTCTGGTAGCGGCGCGCAGAATGCGCCGCCTGAATCGTTTCACTCGCACGAGGTACCCCATGTACACCGCCATCGGTTACGCCGCCCAATCCTCCTCCAGCCCCCTGGCTCCCATGACCTTCCAGCGCCGCAGTCCGCGGCCCGACGATGTGGTCATCGAGATCCTCTACTGTGGTGTGTGCCACTCCGATATCCACCAGGCCCGTAACGAATGGGGCATCGCCGTGTACCCGCTGATGCCGGGCCACGAGATCGTCGGTCGGGTCAGCGCGGTGGGCGCGCAGGTCAGCCGTTACCAGGTCGGCGATCTGGTCGGCGTCGGTTGCATGGTCGACTCCTGCCGCCATTGCGAGGCCTGTCGCCAGGACGTCGAGCAGTATTGCCTGGAAGGCCCGACCATGACCTATGCCACCCCCGACCGGGTCGACGGCAGCAATACGATGGGCGGCTATTCCAACAGCATCGTGGTCAGCGAGCATTTCGTCCTGCGCATACCCGAGGGCATGGACCTGGCCAGCGCGGCGCCGATTCTTTGCGCCGGCATCACCACCTATTCGCCCCTCAAGCATCACGGCGTAGGCCCTGGGCACAAGGTGGGCGTGCTGGGCATGGGCGGCCTGGGCCACGTGGGCATCAAGCTGGCCAAGGCCCTGGGCGCGGAAGTGACCCTGTTCACCCGCTCCGCATCCAAGGCCGAGGAAGCCCGTCGTCAGGGCGCCGATCATGTGATCGTCTCCACTGATGCCGAACAGATGCGCAGCGCGGCGGGCCGCTTCGATTTCCTGCTCGACACCATACCGGTACAGCACGACCTCAACCCCTACCTGCAAACCCTGAAGTTCGATGGCGTGCATATCCTGGTCGGGCTGATCGAACCGATTGACCCGCCGGTGCATGCGGCCAACCTGGTGATGCAGCGTCGGATACTCGCCGGCTCCCTGATCGGTGGTATTGCCGAAACCCAAGAGGTGCTCGACTTCTGCGCCGAGCATGGAATCAGCTGCGATATCGAAATGCTCGACATCCGCAACATCAACCAGGCGTACGAGCGGATGATTGCCGGCGACGTGAAGTACCGCTTCGTCATCGACATGGCCACGCTCAAGGCCTGATCCTGCCGTGGAGCAAGCTTACCCTTCGATGCCTTGCGCTACCTGAGCGGCGCAGCATATCCCTGGCGCAGGTCCATGGCCCAGCCATCGAGTACGGCCTTGACGTTGTCGGCGGTCATCACCTGTCGGTCGTTAGCCAGCGGCACGCCAGTACCCGCGAGCATCGCTTCGCCCACCACCTTGCCGCTGGTGCCGGCCTCGAACGACAGCTCGCTGGTGATCGCGCTGTCCCGGTCGCGAATCCCCGCGGCGCTGCTCACCCCGGCCGCGACCAGTGTGATCGGCAGCCACTCGTAGAGCCGCAGGCCTTGGGTGTCGGCGCTGATGCGGGTGATGGCCGGCCTGACCACCAGGGTGTTCGGGCCGGGCCTGTCGACCACGGTCATGACCTTGCCCAGTTCGTTGCGCAGTACCGCGTCGTAGTAGTGGGTGATGCTGGCGAGGGTGGTCTGGGGAATGCGCGTGCTTGGCTCGGGTGTCGGGTAGAACTGGCTGGGTGCCAGGTACACCTCGATATAGCGGCCCCGTGGCCATTTCGGGTCGGCCCAGCTGAGCACCGTCCCGCCTGAAGGTGCCTGGTGCGGGGTGAGCAGGCCGTAGTCCTTTAGATAACCGGTGGGGGCCGGCTTGTTGCTGCCACACGCGGACAGTCCCAAGCTGGTCGTCAGCACCAGTACCAGAAGGTGACGCCGACTCATGGGTGGCGAACCTCGCGCCGGGCCGGGTGGGCCGCTTGCAGGTGGGGTACATCCTGCGATATCTGGATGCGCAACTGCCCGCGCGCCATCAGCCAGTGCACGAGGTCACGGACGGGAACGGTGTGGCTGTACTCGACCCATTCGCCAAAAGTCGGCTCATAGTGTTCGAAATACCGGCGCAGGGTGACATAGCCCTGTTCGCTTGCCAGCTCCAAGCTTTCCTGCTGCACGATCAGGGAACCCGTTTGTCCGCGCTGGGTGTTGCGCTGACTGAGGATCAGGGATGCGCGGCCCTCATGCCCATCGGTGCTGTTGCGGCTGTCGACTATCTTCATGGGGAACCCTCGGTAGTGGAAGGCCGGCAGGGTGAAGGGCCATCGTTGCCAGATGATGTCTGCTTTGTGTCGGGTATGACGAAATGTTGCGCGATTGAAATAAATGACCCGCGTGGCGCAATGGTTTTAGATACGCCTTTTTTCGGACCGGTATGACCGTGAGCAGACTGTTGATCGTCGATGACGACGTGGAAATCCTCGCCTTGCTGAAGCAGTTCTTCGTCCAGCACGGCTACGAGGTGGACCTGGCCGCCGAGGGGCAGGCGATGTGGGCGGCCATCGCGCGGCAACGCCCGGATGCGATCATCCTCGACCTGATGCTGCCCGGCGAAGGGGGCCTGGACCTGTGCCAGAAACTGCGCGCGCAGCTTGGGGTGCCGGTCATCATGCTCACTGCCATGGCCGAGCTGAGCGACCGCATCATCGGCCTGGAACTGGGCGCCGACGACTACCTGACCAAACCCTTCGACCCCCGCGAACTGCTGGCCCGCCTGCGTGCCGTGCAACGCCGTGTCGGCGAGCAACTGCCGCGCGGCGAGACGGCGCGGCCGGTGATCGGCTTTGCCGGCTGGCGCCTGGACATCACCTGCCGCGAGTTGCGCTCGCCCGAGCAGGTGATGGTGCCGCTGTCCGGCGCCGAGTTCGACCTGCTGGTGGTGTTTCTCGAACACCCGCAGCGTATTCTCACCCGCGAGCAGTTGATCGACCTGACCCGTGGTCACGGCCATGACGCCTTCGACCGCAGCATCGACGTGCAGGTCAGCCGCCTGCGGCGCAAGATCGAGCCCGACAGCAAGCGACCGGACCTGATCCGCACGGTGCGCAATGGCGGCTACCTGTTCAGCGCCACGGTGAGCCGTTCGTGATCCGCCGCCTGCTGGGCCGCGATACCTTGCGCAAGCGCATCGCCCTGACCATCTTCACCGCGTTGCTCGCGTCCTTGGCGTTCAATGCCCTGTTCGTCCAGCTAGCCGGCAGCTGGGCACGCCCGCCCATCGACCGTACCGGCCTGCTCGATCAGATCGCCGTGACTACCCATATGATCGAGACCGCGCCGCCAGCGCTGCGTGGGCAACTGGCCGCGGCGGCGAGTACGCCGACGTTGCGGGTAAGGTGGAGCACCCGGCGCGCAGACTTCGGTTTGCCTGGTCCGGGCGTGCCGCTCAATTCCGGACAGGTGCCGGCGATGGCGCAACTGTTGGGACCGTCACGCCCGATCGCGGTGTACAACCCGGGCGACTGGCCTGATGGCAGTGCCGATGCACACTACGTGGCGCTGGTCGGGCTGGACGATGACAGCTGGCTGCTGTTCGTGCCGCCGGAACGCAGCTGGGGCATGAGCGCGACGGCGCGTCTGGCGGTGGTCATCGGCCTGGGCCTGGTGGCGACCCTGCTGGTGGCCTGGCTTGCCACTCGCCAGTTGGCCGCGCCGCTGCAACGCTTCGCCAGTGCGGCGCGGCGCTTTGGCGGCGACCTGCAGGCACCGCCTATCGCTATCGAGGGCCCCGAGGAGATCCGCCAGGCGATCATCGCCTTCAACACCATGCAGGCACAGATCCAGCACTTCATCCGTGAGCGCACCCATATGCTCGCGGCCATCTCCCATGACCTGCGCGCTCCGTTGACGCGCATGCGCCTGCGCAGCGAGTTCATGGAGGATCTGGACCACCAGCGCAAGCTGGTCCGCGATGTCGACGAGATGCAGACGATGATCAACGAGGCCCTGGCGTTCTTCCGCGAGGGCACGCAGTTGGAGCAGCGCACGGCGTACGACCTGTCGGAGCTGTTGCAGACCCTGGTCGACGACTACCGTGACCAGCATCTGGACATCGCCTTCAAGGGCCCGGCACACCTGGTGCATGACGGCCGCCCATTGGCGACCAAGCGGGTGATCGTCAACCTGGTGGAAAACGCCATGAAGTATGCCCGCGATCCGCAGATAACGCTGCGTCGCGCCGCTCACCTGATCGTCATCGAGGTTCGCGACAGTGGCCCAGGTATTCCCGACGAGGCCCTGCAGCAGGTGTTCGAGCCGTTCTACCGGCTGGAGGGCTCGCGCAACCGAGACACCGGCGGCGTCGGCCTCGGCCTTTCGGCCGCCCGTGCCAGCGTGCGCGAGCAGGGCGGCGAACTGACCCTGCGCAATCGCGT
>NZ_NIBE01000131.1:0-6767 GCF_002205115.1 Pseudomonas sp. DrBHI1 | reverse complement strand
CCGGCAGTTCGTCGCCCATGCCCGCCACGTCCCTGACCTGCACTCCGGTCCGGGCCAGCTCCCGGCGTACCGCCATGGCCCGCAGGCGTGACAGCAGCGCGGCGCGGCCCGGCGTCTCCTTGGGGTCGCCGAAACCCACCAGCACCACCTTGCCCTGCAACTTGCCGGCCTGGCGCAGGTAATCGCCGACCCGCTGCACATCGCGCAAGGCCTTGTTGTCCAGGCCGGCGCTGCCCTCCTGGAAGCGGAAGTTCACGCTCAGGCGCTGCGCCTCGCCGGCCAACGCCCGGTAACGCGGCGGCATGTCGGTCTGGGCCGCGACCTGCTGTGGCTTGATCTGCTGGGAAACGAAGCCCTGCTCGGCGACGATGGCCTGGCCGGCGGGGCTCTGGGCGAACTCGGCGAGTGCCCTGGCTTGCGGCGCGGAGTGAGCGGGGAGGTAGAAGAACAGTCGACGCGACAATGGGTAGTCCTCGCTGGCCACCAAGGCACGGCTGGGCGCCAATGCCGGTGCGTCGCCTTCGGCCACTGCCAGCGCCTTGGCCCTGTGGACCGTGGCCAGGCCGCTGAAGCCGATGGCCTGGCGGTCGGCCGTGACTTGGGCCGCCAGTTCGTCGGCGGACTCGAAGCGCCGTGCCTCGCTGGCCAGTGTCGCTTTCTGAGGCGCGAGTACCAAGGCCTTGAACGTTTCGAAGGTGCCGGAGCGGTCATCGCGGGCATACAGGTGGATCGCTCCGCCAGGCACGCCCAGTTGCTCCCAGCGCTGCAACTGGCCGGAAAACACCTGGGCCAGTTGCTCGGTGGTCAGTTGGCTGAGCGGGTTGTCCGGGTGAACGATCACCGCCACGCCATCCAGGCCGATCACCTGTTCCGAGCCGGCGCCGCGCAGGTTGCCCAAGGCCTGTAACTGTTGCGCCTCGCTGTCGCTGATCGGTCGCGAGGCCGCGGCCAAGTCAGCCTCACCCCGGGCCAGCGCGGCAAATCCGGTGCTGGTGCCGTGGGCGGCGATTTTGATGCGCACGGGCTGGCCGTTCGCATCAACGGCGTGGATCTCGGTTTCGTTGGCCGTGGCACCGGGCCAACGCGCGATGGCACTTGCGCCCTGCGCCTGTAGCAGCCCCTGCACCAAGGCCGGGCCAAGGGCCGCGCCGATGGTGTTGGAGCCCTGGATACGCAGTTGCGCGGGCCCGGCGCTAGCCAGGCCCGGGAGCAGGCATAGCAGAAGGAGTAGCAGGCGGGGCATGCCGGAGACCTGTGGCACAGAGTTGCACTGCAGATTACGACAGTTGCTTGACCAAAAAATGACAGCGCCCCGGCGAGCGCTGCCAGCTTTTTGCAACCCGGCTCAGCGCGCCTCAGGCACGATGATCCCGGCCGGCGCCTCGGCCGCCCGGCGGCGGGCCACGCAGTAATACAGCACGCTCGGCACCACCAGGCCGATCAGCCACGACACATCCACGCCACCCAGGTGCGCGACCATGGGCCCGGTGTACAGCTTGGTATCGATGAACGGCATCTGCACCAGCACGCCGAAGGTGTACACGCCGATGCCCGGCCAGTTCCAGCGCCCGTAGCGGCCGTCAGGGTCGGCCAGTGCCGGGATGTCGTAGCGTTCCTTGGTGATGAAGTAGTAGTCCACCAGGTTCACCGCGCTCCATGGCACGAAGAAGGTCAGCAGGAACAGGATGAACGACTTGAACGCAGTGAGGAACGAATGCTGGCCGAGCAGGGCGACCAGGGTCGCAGCGCCGACGATACCAAGCACGAACACCAGGCGCTGGACCCGACTGATCTGCAGGTGACCCCGGAAACCGCTGATGATCGTGGCGATGCACATGAAGCTGCCGTAGCTGTTGAGGGTGGAGATGGTCACCTTGCCAAAGGCAATGCTGAAGTACAGCAGCGCCGCCGTGGTGCCGGCGCCGCCCAGGCCGACGATGTAGGCCACTTCGCGCCCGGAGAACTGGCCACCGGCGATGGCCGCGGCGAACACGCCGAGGATCATCGAGGCCTGGGCGCCGATCACCGAGCCCAGGCCGGCGGCGAGGAAGGTCTTGAGCGGCGAGGTATGGCTGGGCAGGTAGCGCGAGTAGTCGGCCACGTACGGGCCGAAGGCGATCTGCCAGGACGCCGCCAGCGACACCGCCAGCAGGAAGCTGGCCCAGCTGAAGTGGCGGTTGTCGAGCAACTGGCCGATGTCGGCGAGCATCAGGATGCGGCTGAACAGGTAGACGAAGGCGATGATCCCCAGCACGCTGGCCACGCGCCCGATCCAGTGGATCACCCGGTAGCCGGCCAGGGTCGCCAGCACGATCACCCCGGCGAAGATGAGAATACCGGCGCTGTCGCTGATGCTCAGCAACTGGCCGATGGCCTGGCCGGACAGCACCGCGCCGGTGGCGGTGAAGCCCAGGTACATCAGGCACACCAGGGCCATGGGGATGGCCGCGCCGTACACGCCGAACTGTACGCGGCTGGAGATCATCTGCGGTAGCCCCAGGCGCGGGCCCTGGGCGGCGTGCAGGGCCATCACCGCGCCACCGACCAGTTGCCCGAGCAGCAGGCCGATCAACGACCAGAACACATCGCCGCCCAGCACCACGGCCAAGGCGCCGGTGACGATCGCGGTAATCTGCAGGTTGGCTCCCAGCCACAGGGTGAATTGGCTGTAGACGCGTCCATGGCGTTCAGACTCGGGGATGTAGTCGATCGAGCGGCGCTCGATCACGGGTTTGCTGGACATCGGGGAGGGCTCCGCTTCGTTGTTTTTGTGAAAGGCGGCGGCTATCGGCGGGACGCAGGGCGGATGGCCGAAGCCCGATATGAGCATGTATATACAAGTCTGGTCAAGTGAAGCTTGCGCAGGTTTTTGTCGGTGTCGCGAGGCCATCACAGCCGACTGTTGCGCAAGGCTGGCGCGCAACTGTGCTGGTCCGAGGCAGCGCGATGCCCTTATGCTGTAACCAAATATGTCTATAACAAGCCTGAAGAAGGAATGCGTGCCATGCCACTCAAGGACCTGCTGATCGCCCTGGTGGTGATCATCGCCTGGGGCGTCAATTTCGTGGTCATCAAGGTGGGCCTCGACGGCCTGCCGCCGATGCTGCTCGGGGCATTGCGCTTTCTGCTGGTGGCCTTTCCGGCGGTGTTCCTGATCAAGCGTCCGAACTTGCCCTGGCGTTGGCTGATCGCCTACGGCGCGACCATCTCCCTGGGCCAGTTCGCCTTCCTGTTCCAGGCCATGGCCAGTGGCATGCCGCCGGGGCTGGCCTCGCTGGTGCTGCAGTCCCAGGCGTTCTTCACCCTGGGCTTTGCCGCGCTGTTCCTCGGCGAGCGGCTGCGCCTGGCCAGCGTGCTGGGCCTGCTGGTGGCCGCCGGCGGCCTGGCGGTGATCGGCAGCGAGGACAGTGGCCACGTGCCGTTGCTGGCACTGCTGCTGACCCTGTGCGGCGGCGCCATGTGGGGCATGGGCAACATCATCACCCGGCGCTTCGGCAAGGTCGACCTGGTCGCCCTGGTGATCTGGGGCGGGTTGATCCCGCCGCTGCCGTTCCTGGCACTGTCCTGGTGGCTGGAAGGCCCCGTGCGCATAGGCCATGCCCTGGCCAACATCGGCCTAAGCTCGGTGCTGGCCCTGGCCTACCTGGCCTTCGTCGCCACCATGGTCGGCTACAGCCTGTGGAGCACTCTGTTGTCGCGCCACCCGGCGGGCAAGGTGGCGCCATTCTCGCTGCTGGTACCGGTGGTCGGCCTGAGCTCCTCGGCCCTGCTGCTGGGCGAGCGCCTGAGCGAGGCCCAGGGCTGGGGCGCGCTGCTGGTGATGCTCGGGCTGCTGATCAATGTGTTCGGGCCGCGGCTTGGGGTACGTCTGCGCGCGGCCACCGTGCGCTGAAACGCTGCTGTACAGCTGTCAGCGCTGGGCGAACGCCAGGTTGATGCCAAGCCCGGCGAACGAGGCGGCGAAGCTGCGGCGCAGCCAGGCCTGTACCTGGGGCGAGTCGATCACGGTGCGGCGGAACAGATGGGCGAGCAGGCCGTAGATCACGAAGACGACGAAGGTCATGGCCATGAACACCGCGCTCAGGCCGAGCATCTGCACGGTCGCGGAACCGGCCTGGGGGCTGATGAACTGCGGCAGGAAGGCGAGGAAGAACAGCGTCAGCTTGGGGTTGAGGATGTTCAGCAGGCAGGCCTTGAGCACCAGCT
Organism: Pseudomonas sp. DrBHI1; assembly: GCF_002205115.1. Lineage (NCBI taxonomy): Bacteria > Pseudomonadati > Pseudomonadota > Gammaproteobacteria > Pseudomonadales > Pseudomonadaceae > Pseudomonas > Pseudomonas sp. DrBHI1. The sequence goes on along the minus strand of NZ_NIBE01000131.1, from coordinate 2,561 downwards.
GGCCGGCGGCGGTTGGAGTGGCCTGGGTGTCCACGGCGAAGGCCGCGCGATCGCGCCAGGTGGCATAGGCCAGGTACAGCAGGTAGGCGACGCCGGCGAACTTCAAGCCCTGGAAGGCCAGGGCGCTGGTGTGCAGCAAGGCCGAGAGGCCGAGCACCGAGGCCAGCAGGTGCGGGACGATACCCAGGGTGCAGCCGGTGGCGGTCCACAGGCAGGCGCGGCGCCCGGCCACCAAGGCGCTGGAAACGGTGAGAATGACCCCGCTGCCGGGAATCAGCACGATGATCAGCGCGGTAACGAGAAATTCCAGGCTCGGCATGAATGACAGCTCCTTGCAGTCGGGGGTGGATGCACTATACGCCCGGTGACAGCGGCTGCAACATGCCGTCCGGGCGCAGCGTGGCGAAGCGCTCGCGCAGCCATTGGTGCAACTGGGCCACCGCCGGGGTGAGCTGCTTGCGGTGCGGGCACACCAGGGTCACCGGGGTCAGCTCGCCGGGGTGTTCGGGCAGCAGGACCTCCAGCTCGCCGGCGGCGACATTGGCGCTGACATCCAGCCACGACTTGTAGACGATGCCTTCGCCTTCCAGCGCCCAGCGCCGGACCACATCGGCGTCGTCGCTGAACAGCGGCCCGCGCACCTGCACGGTGCGGTTGCCGAGCCGCCATTTGTCGTAGACCCGGCTTTGCTGCAGGTACAGCAGGCAGTCGTGCTGCTGCAGCTCGTCAGGGCTGCCCGGCCGGCCATGGCGGGCCAGGTAGTCGGGCGAGGCCACCAGCACCCGACGGTTCCACGGCGCCAGCGGCAGGGCGATGTAGTTGGCGTCCTCGTTCTGGCCGTAGCGGATGGCGACATCCACCGGATCGCGGTAGAGGTCGGCCAGCTGGTCGGAGAGGAACAAGCGCAGTCCGAGCCCCGGATGCTCGCGGCGAAACGCGCTGAGCCAGGGCCGCAACAGGTTGCGCCCCATGTCCGAGGGCGCCGCCACCTGCAGCACGCCGCGCAGGCAGCTGTGGCTGCCGTGCAGGTCCTCGCGACCCTGGCGCAGGGCGTCGAGCACGCGCTGGGCGGTGGGCAGGTACAGCTCGCCCTCGGCGGTCAGGCGCAGGCTGCGAGTGGTGCGGGCGAACAGGCGCACATCCAGTTCGCGTTCCAGGCGCTTGATCGCCGCCGCCACCTGGCCGGGCAGCAGGTCGGCCTCGTGGGCCGCGGCGGTGAAGCTGCCCAGGGCGCTGGCACGGGCGAACAGTTCGAGGTCGTTGATGCGCAGCATTTTCACTCCAGGGATGAAAGTGTTGCTGCATTGTGCTGGTTTTTCTTTACCGCCGGGAAGATAAGATGCGGCTCATTCACGATCCCTTTTAGGAATTGCCGTAGATGGATACCGTTGCCCTCGCCAAACGCCGTTACACCACCAAAGCCTACGACGCCAGCCGCAAGATTCCCCAGGCCACCATCGATGCCTTGCTCGAGCAGCTGCGCCACAGCCCGTCCTCGGTCAACTCGCAGCCTTGGCACTTCGTCGTGGCCGACAGCGCCGAAGGCAAGGCGCGCCTGGCCAAGGCCACCGACGAGCGTTTCGCCTACAACAGCCCGAAGCTGCGCGATGCCTCCCATGTGATCGTGTTCGCCGCCCGCACCAACATGACCGAAGGCCACCTGCAGGCGGTGCTGGCGCAGGAGGCCGCCGACGGGCGCTTCCGCACCGAGCAGGCCCGTGATGGCCAGGACCAGACCCGTCGCGGCTACGTCGACCTGCACCGCTATGATTTCAAGGACCTGCAGCACTGGATGGAGAAGCAGGTCTACCTGGCCCTGGGCACCGCACTGCTGGGCGCAGCCGCCCACGGCCTGGACGCCACGCCGATCGAAGGCTTCGACGCCAAGGCCCTGGACGCCGAACTGGGCCTGCGCGAGCAGGGCTTCACCAGCGTGGTGCTGCTGAGCCTGGGCTATCGCAGCGAGGAGGATTTCAATGCCGGGCTGAGCAAGTCGCGGTTGGCGGCGGCGGAGGTGTTTACTTTTCTGTGATTGATGGTAGGTAGGGCTGTACCTTGCAACTATCAGGTGAATAGCCGTGTTCTGGCTGCCACGCCCTCCATGCCGAACGAGATCAGTCTGGCTCTACGGCTGACCGATACTGTCGACCCCATGGGGCGTATCCTTCTCGATATCGGGAGTTTGACTTTGGCTCTTGGGCCGACGTTTAGAGGCACGGGTTTTCCTCTCCGGCCGTTTGCCAGGGCGTATGGCCCAGAGGTAGGCATTTTCCCGCAGCCTTTCCTGGATATGGGGGGGGTAATCGTCAACTGTGGTTAGTGCCGGGACGGGTTTTCCCGGCAGGCCGGCTTCACGGATAATCTTGGGCCATCGAGGCTTCCAGCACAGCAGGAGGCTCATCCAGTGGCCTGTTCCGATGATCAGGAAGGCAGGAGAGATCAGCAGCAGACCGCACTTGATGACGCGTGGTGAACTGCGGAAGTAGTGGGTCAGGCCTTCGAACTGAGGCGTGAAGGCTTGCCAGGGCCAAGGGAAGTGCGAGGTGATGTGGGGGCGCGGT
>NZ_NIBE01000130.1:0-57765 GCF_002205115.1 Pseudomonas sp. DrBHI1 | reverse complement strand
CACCAAGGTCGACAGCGCGTCGATGATCGAGGAGCGCGGATCGGTGCGGTAGTCGATGGACACCAGGGGGCGTTCTTCGTAGCCCAGGATCTCTTTCAACGGACCTTCGGCCGCAACCTTCAGCAGCGTGTTGACCTCTTCAGCCGTGGTCTCGCGTTCCACTTCGAATACGCAGTCGGTCAGCGAGGCGTTGGCCAGCGGTACACGCACGGCGTGACCATTCAGCTTGCCGCGCAGTTCGGGGAAGATCTCGGCGATCGCAGTAGCCGAACCGGTGGTGGTCGGGATCAAACTCATGCCCGAGGCACGGGCGCGGCGCAGGTCCTTGTGCGGCGTATCGAGGATGCTCTGGGTATTGGTGAGGTCGTGGATGGTGGTGATCGATCCGTGGCGGATGCCCAGGTTCTCGTGAATCACCTTGACCACCGGGGCCAGGCAGTTGGTAGTGCAGGAGGCGGCGGTAACGATGCGATGCTGCGCCGGGTCGAACAGGTGCTGGTTGACGCCCATCACCACGTTCAGTGCGCCTTTCTCCTTCACTGGAGCGCAGACCACCACACGTTTGACGCCCTGATCCAGGTAGGCCTGGAGCACGGCTACCGACTTCATCTTGCCGCTGGCCTCGATGACCAGGTCGCAGCCCGACCAGTCGGTGTCTGCGATGGTCTTGTTCGCGGTGACCTGAATGCGCTTGCCGTCGATCACCACCATACTGCCCTCAGCACGGGCTTCACGGTGCCAGCGGCCGTGGACCGAGTCGAAGTTGATCAGGTGGGCATGGGTCTCGGCGTCGCCGGCCGGGTCATTGATCTGCACAAACTCGAACTCTGGCCAGTCCCAAGACGCGCGCAGCGCCAAGCGACCGATGCGGCCAAACCCATTGATGCCTACTTTGATTGCCATGTTGTTGTTCTCGCGTAGCGGTCAGGGGACGGTCAGAGGGTATTGGCGAACTGGTTGATGTAGTCGGCGTGCGCAGGGTTCTGAATTGCACGTGGGCGCAGGGCCCGGACCTGAGTAACAGCTTCCTGCACGGGAATGCCGCACTCGATCATCAGACGGGCCGCAAACAGGCCGGTGCGGCCGGAGCCGCCTTTGCAGTGAATGGCGATCGTCTTGCCAGTCATCACCAACTCTTTCAGGCGTTCCCGGTGGATCTCCCAGGCGGCAGCAAAGGGCTCGCCGGGTGCCTGGTCGTCTTCCACCGGCAGGTGGAACCATTCGAGGCCCAGCAGTTGGCACTCCTCGGGAAGCAGATCGATCTCGTTCTGCAGCAGTTCTTCACTTGGCATCAGGGTGACCAGTGCACTCGCACCGGCTTCGCGCAGCGTTGCCAGCGCCTGAGATACCGAGGTGTCCTTGGTACCTGGGCACGGAGTGAAGATCAGCTGGCCGACCAGTTCGGAATTGGCCAACACGGAATACGGGTGCAATTGCATGCTCACAAAGCCTCAAATGGATCGTTGATTGACACGCTTGGATAGTTCTTCAGCCGACTCTTTACGTTCGGAGTAGCGGTCGACCAGGTAGTCGGAGCGGTCGCGAAGCAGCAGGGTGAACTTCACCAGCTCCTCCATCACGTCGACGACACGGTCGTAGTACGCCGAGGGCTTCATGCGGCCGGCCTCGTCGAACTCCAGGTAGGCCTTGGGTACGGACGACTGGTTAGGGATGGTGAACATGCGCATCCAGCGGCCGAGGACGCGCAGCTGGTTGACCACGTTGAACGACTGGGAGCCGCCGCAGACCTGCATCACCGCGAGGGTCTTCCCTTGCGTCGGGCGCACGGCGCCCATGCTCAGTGGAATCCAGTCGATCTGCGACTTGAACACGCCAGTCATCGCGCCGTGGCGCTCTGGCGAGCACCAGACCATGCCTTCCGACCACAGCACCAGGTCACGCAGTTCCTTGACCATGGGGTGGTCATCGGGCACGTCATCCGCCAGTGGCAGGCCGGAGGGGTTGAAGATCCGCGTCTCCGCACCGAAGTGTTCCAGCAGGCGTGCCGCTTCTTCTGTCAGCAGACGGCTGAAGGAGCGTTCGCGTGTCGACCCGTACAGCAGCAGGATGCGCGGTTTATGGGTGGACTGCTGCTCGATCGCGAGCTTGTCGGCGGACGGCAGGTCGACCAGTTCGTTGTCGATGTTGGGGATGTGGTGTTCGGTCATGATTTTACTCCTGAGACAAGGCACCAGAGGGTTGATCAAACCAGCGGCGTTTGAGCCACCAGGCCACACCCACCAGTGAGATCAGCACCGGCACTTCCACCAAGGGCCCGATGACGGTGGCAAAGGCAACCGGCGAAGCGAGGCCGAAGGTAGCGATGGCCACGGCAATGGCCAGTTCGAAGTTGTTGCTTGCTGCGGTGAACGCCAGCGCGGTGGTGCGTGGGTAGTCGGCCTCCAGCAGCTTGCCCATCCAGAAGCTGATGAAGAACATCACCACGAAGTAGATGGTCAGCGGGATGGCGATGCGCAGCACATCCAGCGGCAGTTGCAGCACCATGTCGCCCTTCAGACTGAACATGGCCACGATGGTCAGCAGCAACGCCACGAGTGTCAGCGGACTGATCTTCGGAATGAAGCGTTCCTGGTACCAGGTCTCGCCCTTACTACTGATCAGGATCTTGCGGGTCAGGAAACCGGCCAGGAACGGGATGCCCAGGTAGATCAGCACCGACTGAGCGATGTCGAGGAAACTCGTCTCGATGACGCTGCCTTCAAGACCAAACAGCGGCGGCAGCAGGCCCAGGAAGATCCAGGCGTACACACTGAAGAACAGGATCTGGAAAATGCTGTTGAAGGCGACCAGGCCCGCCACGTACTGGTTGTTGCCACCGGCGATCTGGTTCCACACCAGCACCATGGCGATGCAGCGCGCCAAGCCGATGAGGATCAGGCCAGTCATGTACTCAGGCTTGTCGGGAAGGAACACTACTGCCAGCCCGAACATCAGCACCGGGCCGATTACCCAGTTCTGAACCAGCGACAGCACGAGGATGCGCTTGTCCTTGAAAACCTGAGGCAGTTCCTCGTATTTCACCTTCGCCAGCGGCGGGTACATCATGACGATGAGGCCAATCGCGATGGGGATGTTTGTCGAGCCTACCGACAGGCTGTTCAGCCACGCGGGCAATCCTTGGAACAAACTGCCCAGGGCGATACCCAGGCCCATGGCCAGAAAGATCCAGACCGTCAGGTAACGGTCGAGGAAGGACAGTCGGCTTTTGCTCATGGTGGATCTCCCTAAACGTCAGAGCGTTCCGATGCGGGCCAGCTCGACCTTGAGCTGCGCGGCATCCAGTTGTTCAAAAGGCAGTGCGAGGAATGCCTTGAGGCGTCGTTTGATCTGCTCAAGCGTGAGGTCGAAAGCCGCGTCCAATTCGGCGGCGCTACCTTGCAGGTCCGACGGATCGGAAAGCCCCCAATGGGCTTTTACTGCCGGCCCGAAGAACACAGGGCAGGCTTCGCCGGCGGCCTTGTCGCAGACGGTGATGACGAAGTCCGGTGCCAGCTCGGCGTGTGCATCGCTGGATTTGCTGCTGAGGCCATCGGTGGAAATACCGGCGCGCTGCAGCGCGGAGATGGACAGCGGATGTACCTCGCCTTTGGGCTGGCTGCCGGCGCTGTAGGCCTTCATACCGGCCGGGGCCAGGTGGTTAAACACGGCTTCTGACAGGATGCTGCGGCAGCTATTGGCGGTGCAGAGGAACAGAACTTTCATCGGTTTTGCTCGGCAATGATCAGCAGCAGGTGGCGACGCGCTGTGGGCGGTCACCCATGGCGTCCAATCGAGTGGAGCTGCTGTTCAGCCACTCGCTATTGGCCTCCAGCGTGGTTTGCAGGATCTCGCGTACCCAGGCGGGCAGCTCTGGATGCAGCCGGTAGTAAACCCATTGGCCCTGGCGGCGGTCTGCCAGCAGGTCACACGTGCGCAGCTGCGCCAGGTGGCGGGAAACCTTGGGCTGGCTTTCTTCCAGCGCACAGGTCAGCTCACAGACGCAGAGCTCTTCCTCGCGGGCGATCAGCAGCATCATCCGAATGCGGTTCTCGTCGGCGAGGCATTTGAAAACCTTGGTAGGGGTCAGTGGATCAGTCATAGCGATTCTCAGTGTTTGGTTTTCACGAGGACGAACATCTTGATGCGCTCATGGATCTCGTGAAGCGTGTGGCGGAAGGCATCGTGTTTGTCGCTGGTGATCGGATCTTCGAAGTGCCACGCCAAGCGCTCGCCCAATGCCGGCAGTAACTGGCATTCCAGCGCCGCCTTGTCGCAGAGGGTGATGACATAGTCGAAGTGTTCATCGGCGAACTCCTCGATGGACTTGCTACGCAGGCCGCTGGCATCGATACCGAGGTGCTCAAGCGCCGCGAAGGTACGGGGATCGACCTGGCCAGGCTCAGTGCCTGCGCTGAAAGCCTCGAAGCGCACAGGGTCTGTATGTCGGAGCAATGCTTCAGCGAGCTGGGAGCGAGCAGCGTTTGCGGTGCAAACAAACAGGACGCGGATCTTGCCAGTCATCACGAGGTACTCTGCGCATATGTGATTTTTCGAATATACGCTTTTTCGAATGTATCGCAACCCCTCTGAGGATGGGTGGCTTTACATGTGCATATCTGTGCACATATATTGGCGACATGACGACCAACCTGAACCTCCGCACCCAAGCCATCGACGCTGCCATCGAGTCGCTGGATGAGGCCTTCTTCAAAGCGCTCTGCGAGCCCTCCAGGGTCGCGGTGTTCAAGCGCGTGCTCCTGCTGGGCCGGGCGGATGTCGGCGAAATCGCCAAAGAGCTGCCGCAGGAGCGCTCGGTGGTCTCCAGGCACCTACAGGTGCTGCACGACGCCCAGATCGTGAAGGCCACCAAGGTGGGTCGGCAGGTGTTCTACGAAGTGAATGGTGGGGCGATCGTCGAGCGCCTTGAGGGCTTGCTCCAGCGGACCAAGGGTCTGGTGTCGCTGTGCTGCCCGTAGCTCGTGCCCTTTTTTGCTCTTATATATGCATGAGTGCGCACACATGAATAAATCGAGTCGTGCGGTGGATGTGATCGTCATCGGTGGTGGGCAAGCGGGTTTGGCGCTTGGCTGGCATTTGCAGCAACACGGCTTGGACTTTCTGATCCTGGATGAGCAGCCACGCCCGGGCGGAAATTGGCGCAACTACTACGACAGCCTGCAACTGTTCTCCCCGGCAGAGTATTCAGCGCTACCGGGGATGGTGTTTCCCGGTAATCCCCAGGGCTACCCGCTGCGAGACGACGTAGTGCAATACCTGGAGGCATACGCCGCCAAGTTTCAGCTGCCTTTTGAGGGCGGCACCCGAGTGGTGGAAGTCATGCAGAAGGAAAAGACATTCGAGGTTCGCGCGGCCAACGGATCGACCTTCACGGCGCGTGCGGTGGTCGTGGCATCGGGGGGCTTCAGCCGTCCATACACGCCAGACATTCCTGGCCAGGAAAGCTTTTCAGGTACCTGTCTGCACAGCTCGGGATATCGAACGCCTGAGGCCTTTGCTGGCCAGCGTGTCGTCGTGGTCGGCGCGGCGAACTCGGCGGTTCAAATTGCCTATGAGCTTGCCAGCGTTGCGCAGGTAGTGTTGGCGACTCGCGAGAAGATCCGCTTCTTCCCCCAACGAATCCTGGGCCTCGACTTTCATGCCTGGCTGAAACTCACCCGGTTGGAGCACACGCGATGGCTGAGTGACCAGAGCACGCCTGTGCTGGATACAGGCAAGTATCGAAAGGCCCTGGATACCGGGCGGTTCCAGCGTAAAGCGATGTTCCAGGAGGTGTTGCCCGATGGCGTTGTCTGGGTGGATGGAACCACCCATCAGGCCGACGCGCTGATTTTCGCCACGGGCTTCCGGCCGAACCTGGCGTTTCTGAGACAGCTTCCAGTCGCCGACCAGCAAGGTCGTGTCCTGCAGCGAAACGGCGTGGCAGATCAGGTGCCAGGCCTGTATTTCGTCGGGCTGCCCAAGCAGAGGAACTTCGCCTCGGCAACCCTCAGGGGTGTAGGGGCTGACGCAGGCTATCTCATGCCCCGGCTGCTTCGTCATCTGGACCGGGTTGGTTCGATGGAAAAACCCGCTCAACGATCACGCAATCCAGCCACCGACCTTCAAGACAAGCATGCTTCTCATAGACGCCAACCGTCCTGAAGCCGCAGGCCTGGCAGAGCGCGAGGCTCGCCTCGTTGAAGGTAAAAATGCGGGAGAGGACTTTCCAGAAACCACGTTCCTCTGCCTCACCGAGCAATGCTTTGAGCAGCGCCTTGCCGATGCCACGTCCGCGGACGTCACGGTGCAGATAGATCGAGAAGTCGGCGATGCCGACGTAGCACGAACGCGCGCGGTAGCTGCTCAGGTTTGCCCACGCCACTACCGCGCCGTCGACCTCAACGACCAGCACCGGATGGCGAGACATGTCGGCCACCCAGGGCTGCACATCCATAGAGGTGCGCGGCTGGGTCTCGAACGTAGAGCTGCGGTCTTCGATCCCCTGGTTGTAGATCTCGGCAATGGCCTGAACATCACCGAGTTGAGCGAGGCGGATGTGCATCTGGCTTCCTTTTCGATTGGTACGAACAACGAGCTGGATGGAGGTATCAGCTGGAGCAGATCACCCTGACCACGCCCCTGAGCTGAACAACCTACTCCATTAAGGCGATGAAGGGGATGAGCAGCGAGTCGCTAGCTCTGGTAGTGGTGCTGAAAGCAACATTGTGCGACACCCGTCCTTGAGAACGCTTCAGGAAAGCCCCGTCATGATTGCGCTGCTTCCCTGTCAAACCGTACGCTCCGAAGAAGATTACGGGATGCAGGAAGAGACGTGAATCGGGCAGCTATCGAACACATGACGGATCTGAAGAGGATGATCCAGTCGGCTATCGACGCCGGCGAGATCAGCAACCGAAGTCAGTTGCTGGCCTTAGCAGCAGAACAAGGGCTGACCGTGACTCGAAACGGCCGAGACTATGCCGGCTTCATGACGAAGAGCGAGAAACGTTTTCGTGTCCACTTCGACTTCAACGATTACGTTCCCAAGAAGCCGAAAGCAGCCCGGTTGTCTTCTCACGTTACCGAACCTGAGCAGAGCGACATTCGGGTAGACGGACCAGATGAGATCACGCCCGAGCAGCCTCACAAGGCGGGAGCAAAGGCCGTTGGCTCTCAAAAAAAGATGCCGAAAGCGCGGAGGAAAGCACGCAATCCAACGACTGGTTTCTGGATCTATGCGCTGATCGCTCATAGCAAAGACGGCAGGAGAAAAGCCTGCTACGTAGGCCAGGCCGCCCGACTGGCAAAACGCTTCAGGGAGCACTTCAATGAAAAGCGAGAGGGGCATTGCTCCTACGCTTTGCTCCGCTGGGCGGAGCACGAGCAGGTAGATGTTCAGGCTGTGGTGCTGACTTGGGCCGAAGGAACTCAAAGCAATGCAACTTATTTTGAGGGCTACTGGCTTCAGAGAGCACTCAATGCGGGCTTCCAAGCACCTGACGTCCACAACTGGGGAAACCTACCTAGGCCAGACAGTTTGCCTGGGCAACCCAAGCTCTGGCCCACTGAGCTGGTTCAATCTCGATCGCTCTCTCTGGTAGAGGTAGTCATGCAGAGAATCACCCCCAAGGCCCTCTACTTGGACGCGGTGCCGACAGGCATGGTCCAGCTCGGCCTGTCCCTCACCCTTCACGCGGATAACGCGGTTGATCGGTTCGCCTGACCATATTGATCAGCACGGAGAGGGCTAGAAAAGCCCATTTACCCTTCAGCCGCCTACGCACAGATTGCGCGCAAACGTCCAATGGTGACATCGATGATCTACGCACCGTTCCCTGGGGAATTTATTGCCTCAGCCTTACGCCGAGGAAAAGAAATCCTGGGAATACGCTGTAGGCAGAGTGATTACCAAATTACTAAAGTAAGTCCACGCTCATCCAAGGACCGCTGGCAGATTGTACTGCCGCCAGTATTTCAGGATGACGACATTGCCAAGCTGGCTTTGTACGAGAACACGCTATACCCGCTATTTTCCGTTATGGGACGTACAGTTTACTACGGCAATTACACGCCTAATCGAAACTGGAGAATATGTTTTCATTGTGTCGAGGAAGATTCAGAGACATACGGCTCGCCGTTCATTCATGTCGCCCATCTAACTCGCTCAGTGACGCTCTGCTATAAGCACGCCGTGCGACTTGCAGAAAAATGTCCATCTTGTGGAGCCTACATACACTCGCACGATCTAGCATCTATCATCGACTGTAGTGTTTATTTCCCTGACGTTTCAAACGCTGCAGGATCGCAGCATCATGATTATGCAATTTTTGTTAATTCACTTTTAGACTTTAGAGATTCGACTTACAGCCAACCCTGGGTTAATAGCACGCTTTCAGATAAATATATTCAAGTTTTACATAGCGGCGATCATTTCACGGGATATACTTCTTACAGACAAGAAATTGGTCAATTCCTAGGCATGCATTTCAATGAGACAATGAGTGATTACCTCTCACTGGATTTTTGCCTAGCTCTCGCATTTTTAGGGTTCAGGGACGCAGAGTCGCTCATGTCGATCTTGAAGCGCCCGTCCGAGGGCCCGCGTGAGCCAGTAATACGTGCGCATCCGCGCTGAGCGTCGGCTGTATGCGACAATTGGAGCCCCCTCACGAGGCACTGGGATCACGATGATGAGCAACGACGTCGGGCATCGGTCATCAACGGCTCTGAAAGTGGCCTTGCGGATCATCAGCGCTTGGCGGGCAACGCCGCATCAGGCATGCCGAATCCTGCGCATTTCACCGTCGACCTACCGACGGATAGTTCAAGGGCATACCGCTGGAAAAAGGCTCGACCTTGACCAACTACAACGCATCGGGTTCGTGCTTGAAATCCACGCAACGCTGCGAACCGTCTTCGACAGCCAGTACAACGTCCAAGGATTCCCTGGCTTCAAGAACGGCAACGAGTTTTTTGAGGGCCGCAGTCCTCTGGAGGTCATGGCTCAGGGCGACATGATCGCGATCTACGAAACCTACAAGCGCATCGAACAACTAAAGAGCTTCGCCACGATCGCCTAGGTTTGATGCAGTTCGGTCATCGCTATAGGCGCCAAACGATACGAGCCGGCGCCCCTCGTCCATTCCTCTACCGTTCGGCATTCCGCAATTGACATCATCGTCATTTCTGACGATGCTCCGTCCATGAAATATCCCGGCGGAAAAGGCAAGTGCTATCAGCGCTTGATCAACCTGATGCCACCGCATCAGACCTACATCGAGTCGCACCTCGGCGGAGGTGCAGTCATGCGCAACAAAAAAGCCGCGAAGCGCAGCATCGGATTGGATATCGATCCAGTAGTCATCGAGCGCTGGCGAAGCGAAACTTCAGCTGTCTGCGAGCTGCACCAGGTCGATGCGGTCACCTTTCTGAGCAGTTTTTCCTACGTCGGCGACGAGCTGGTGTATGTTGACCCGCCGTATGTTCCTGAAACGCGCCGCCGCTCAAAGGTCTACCGGTGTGATTACACCCAAGCCGACCACGTGAAACTGTTGGGTTGCCTGACCAGCTTGCCCTGCAAGGTGATGCTCTCAGGCTACGACAATGACCTCTACAACGAGGCGCTTCGGGGGTGGCGAAAGGTGCAATTCTCGGCCAAAACTCACGTAGAGGTACGAGAAGAGGTGGTTTGGTTGAATTTTGACCCACCAAACCAATTGCACGACTCTCGGTACCGTGGCGAAACGTTTAGAGAGCGGCAGACGATACAACGTCGCCAAGCTCGCCTACGCTCACGGATCGATGAGATGGATCCAGTAGAACGCACAGAACTGCTGCAGTGGATGCAAGAGCACTACGGAAATACAGGGGAAGCCGCTTGAGATAAGCGGATCACCTCTGAAAAAGTGACCGGCGGCTTCGAATTAGAAGGCGTCGTCAGGGAAGACGCAGGGTCACAACGTTACATCATCGAATCTGAAGGTAGGAATATCATGGCCAGCGGCGAGCACCTCAAAGCCCTTGTGCGTTCACACATCAAAGGCGATGACAGCCACTTCCTGGCTGTGGCTATGCAGATGGCCGCGCACGAGGCAAAGCAGGGACACGGAAAGCTTGCCCAGGATCTCCGTACCCTGATTGACGCTGCTCATTCAAAAAAGAGCCAGATGCCTTCTGCGAACCCGGTACCGATCGGTTTGCCCCGTGGCGAGCTCAGCAACCTGCTGGCGGTGGGTGCAGCTGGAACTCGACTGTCGGAGATGGTGTTAGACGAAAACACCCAGCAGCGGCTCGCCCGGATCATCAGTGAGCAGCGCAACTTCGAGAAAATCCGCGCGCATGGCTTATCCCCTCGTCGCAAGCTCCTGCTGGTAGGCCCGCCCGGTACCGGTAAAACCATGACCGCCTCCGCCTTGGCTGGGGAGTTGGGGATCCCGCTGTACATCGTCCGTCTCGACAGCCTGATCACCAAGTTCATGGGCGAGACAGCAGCCAAGCTTCGCCAGGTCTTTGATGCTATCCGTGATACGCGGGCCATCTACTTCTTCGATGAGTTCGACTCCATCGGTTCTCAACGGGGGCTCGCCAATGACGTTGGAGAGATTCGCCGTGTGCTTAACAGTTTCCTGCAAATGATTGAGCAGGACCAATCCAACAGCCTCATCCTCGCGGCAACCAACCATCCAGAAATTCTCGACTACGCCTTGTTCCGCCGCTTCGATGATGTTATCGAATATGGGCTACCCAACCAGAAGCAGACTGAAGCGGCACTCAAAAGTCGCTTGGCCAACTTCTCGAAGTCGATCAAAAGCTGGAAACCTTTGTCCCTGGCGGCAGATGGTTTGAGCTATGCGGAGTTGGCAAAGGCAGCGGACGACGCCATCAAAGACGCAATTATTGATGACCGTGCCTTGGTAGAGGCTGAGGACGTGGTGAGGCACCTTGAGGAGCGCAAGGCCTTCCACCAACGAAAACGAATATGAGCCAGTAGAGCTTATCGATGACGGAACATAACGCAGGACAGCGGCCACACTTTCACTTCAAGGGATTAGGAAAACCGGAAAGGTTCCAGTCCACAGCATCAGCCACACGGGACCCGAAGTACCCTCAGCGCGACCGGCAGGGTCACGCAAAAATGCTGCTGTCGCAACTGGGCATAGCCCGAGAGCAAATGACGCAAGCAGTCATTGCCCAGCGCCAAGCAGGACAAGAAAAGGGCTTTGGACTGCAGCTCGAGTTCATCAGTGAGCCAGGCTTTGAACTGGCATTTGAGAGCCTGGCGCGAGGCCCCCAAAAAATCGAGCTGTTGAACGTTCGTTACGACGAGCCAACCAAAACTAATTTCGCTACGGTGTTCGTGCCAGACGGCAAACTGAGTGCCTTCGAAAGCCTGGTGAACCAATACCTTCAGAGCAATTCGAAGAAGGGGCTGCCCAGGAACACGCTTGTTCTGAACCCCATCCAAGAAATTCGAATCGCCACCTTCGACGCATTGTGGACGGATGATCCAGCGATGCTGCCGGCCAGGGATGATGAGGCCATATGGTGGGAGTTCTGGCTTCCCGCCCGCGATGACCAGGCAGCTGTCATCCAGCGCTTCAAAGCAGTCGCGAATGTCCTGCAATTCCTGACGTCCGAACACCTGCTGACTTTCCCCGAACGAACCGTGATCAACGTATATGGCTCTAAAGCAGCCATCATGGCCTCGATGGTACTGCTCAATGAAGTTGCCGAAATTCGTCGAGCCAAGGAAACCGCCGAGTTCTTCGATGCCCTTCCGCCGATAGAACAAGCCGAGTGGGCTGAAGAGCTGGCTGGCCGCGTGACAGCGACCGAAGACAACAATCTTCGTGTATGCCTGCTCGATACTGGTGTGAACCCTGGCCATCCTCTGCTAGCCGCTCACATCGAGATGGACGACTTACACTCTGTGGATGCAGCATGGGGTGTCGATGACACCGTTGGCCACGGGACCGGACTCGCCGGCGTCGCGCTGTACGGTGATCTAGTAGAACCGCTCCTCTCCGGTGGCCCTGTCTCCATCTCACACCGGGTTGAGTCGGTGAAATTGCTTCAGGCTGCCCACGGCTCCCCCAGCGAGCCGTACGGCTCTCTCACCATGCGAGCTGTCGCATACCCTGAGATCAAAGGTCCAAACAAGCAGCGCATCTTCAGTATGGCGATCACCAGTATCGACGACCGCGACCGGGGAAGGCCTTCAGCTTGGTCCGCCGCAGTCGACATGCTCACCGCCGACTACCTAGGTGAACGCGCCAATCCGCGCTTGATGATTGTCTCGGCCGGCAATGCAAAAGCGGCTGATTACCTCCGGTATCCCCACAGCAACCTCACCGACGGTATCCATGATCCTGGGCAATCTTGGAACGCAATCTGCGTGGGTGCCTACACATTGAAGGACCGTTTGGACCCACCGAGTGCAACGTCTCATCCCTTGGCCGCACACGGTGGTTTGAGTCCCTACAGCACGACATCTCGCACCTGGACAAAAACACCTTGGCCGCTGAAGCCTGACGTCGTCTTCGAAGGGGGCAACCTCGTCCGTGATGCGCATGGCGCCTTCGAACACACTTCACTGTCCCTGTTGACGACATCGCATAAGCCCGCGGCGCGACTCTTCTCGACCACCTGGGCCACGAGTGCCGCCTCCGCTCTCGCCGCTCGAATGGCTGCTCAGATTGCGGCAGCCTATCCCGAGCTCTGGCCCGAAACCGTCCGCGCGCTGATGGTCCATTCTGCGGAGTGGACGCCACAGATGAAAGCGGATTTCCTCGCGGGGGCGTCCAAGGCCGACTATGAGGGACTGGTCCGCGCATGTGGTTTCGGTGTACCTGATCTGGGCCGGGCGATCTGGAGCGCGGCGAACTCGCTGACACTGGTCGTTGAGGACAAACTCAGGCCATTCGGCCGGCAAGGTACAAATCCCGCCACCGCAAAGGACATGCACCTTCACCAGTTGCCTTGGCCCAAGCAGTCGCTACTGGATATGGGGGATGCTGAAGTCGAAATGCGGGTCACCCTCTCCTACTTCATTGAACCCAACCCTGGTGTCCTCGAGCGCGGTGTGAGCGGGCGCTACCGCTACGAGTCCCACGGCCTGCGTTTCGAAGTTAGTCGCGAAAGCGAAGATGTGACGGCCTTCCGACAGCGCATCAACAAGAAGGCCCGCGCTGAAGAGGATGGTCTCCCCTACGTCGGCAGCGCCTCCGATGACAGGTGGTGTATCGGCGTGCGCGGCCGTCACCGCGGCTCACTGCACTCGGACATCTGGCGCGGCCCAGCTTCCGCGCTCGCAGGTCTGGGATTACTTGGCGTCTACCCTGCACCAGGTTGGTGGAAGACCTTGGTGAAGAAAAATCGGTACAACGAAGACGTGCGATACAGCCTGGTCGTGTCTATCAAGACCGAGCAGAACGAGGTAGACCTGTACAACGCAGTGTCGACGGAGATCGCAAACCGCAACGCGATCGTTACCTGAGGGTGCGGTGAAGCCTGGCGAGAGCTGGGCTTCATCCCCTAGCCCTGCCGAGATCAGACGACCCCATTGACCAAACGGCGAGCGTCGATTAATTCCTGGAGCTCGCACCTGTCAAAGCGGCTTACACGGATACCGGCAAGCTTTATCACGAGCCAATGCTGGAGAAACTTTGGGTAAGGTAAGTTTTCAATCGCCCACTGGAGCTTCCGCAGCTGAAAGTCATGCTCGTTTTCAATAAGTACAGGCAACATCTCCGAGCTTTTCTTGAGTTTGGCAATATTTCTCAGTAACCCGGATCCGCCGGGAATAGTTCTTGCTAGCTCCGACTTGGTTATTTTAGATGGTTTACCTACCCGCAATAGAATCAGGTGGCGGGCAGCGAGCATCCGGGATAAAAACTCTTCATCACGCTTTCCCCAATCAGCACGGCAGGTTCGTGCCCGCGTTGGCGGAAGCGGATGTACATTGTCAACGAGCCATGCTCTGTCATAACGATAGAGCCAGTTGTAACCAGCCCTTTCGTGGCATTTCTTATCTTTGTCCCGTTGATAATCCGCCCGGTGACTGTTGGTTGTTATTGAAGGCGATGTATGAACAACACAGCTGCCGGATTTATCCGGTCGCGGAGTATATCGAGAGTCAGAGCGTTGAAATGCCTTGAGAGAGGCTACATTTTGGCCAAGTAAAGAAAGCGCAAAAAAGAAATGAAACGGCTGAATAACCCTTTCGCGGGGGCGAAGCAACCTCAAGACCCAATCGTGGCCAATAACTAGCTGTTCGTATGGACCGTGAGAGGGCCCCATAGATAACCGATGCTTTAGGTACTGCGATAGTGCACGCTCACATAACCGGCCATTATTTATGAAGCCAAGCTCTGCCAGACAGAAACGGAGTATGCCTCGCTCAACGATTTCGCATAAAAGATCAGGGTTGCGGAGGCCCCAATTTTGCAAGTGCGACACGGTATTGCTAACCTCGGCAGGAGAATCCGTACATCGTGGTTTTGAATTCCCTTCGCCAGGAAGCACCATATAACGCCAGTCGTTACTATATTCGAATTTATAGGATATAAGCAGCTGGTCATGGAGCGGACAGGTCAACACGCCAGGAGCCACATGGATACGGTGCCAATACGGTACTCCGGAGGATCGTAAATCGTCTAAGACGCACGCAGGACAGTAACGCAATGACGAGTGCTTCAACAAACCTGACGCAGTTAGGCCGAGCCTCATCATCACTCCGCTTCCATTGTTAGACATCATGCTCTGTACCGTGGCTGAGTAGGCGCGCTCACTCAGAAATGGGCGGTATAAGGGTAAAAGCGTGTGATGCAGAATGAGATCGCTGGCAGTAATCATGCCACCTAAGCGATAAGCCAGCGCCTTTAGCCCGCACGGGAACATCGAGCCGCATGTTCGAGAATAGTAACCAAAGAGCTCGTCACTGGTTCGACGGTAGCTGGAATTTCCGATTATTCGATGATATCTCACAGCCAAGCTGTACATGGTCTCATCTGGTAATGGCTCAGGGAAGGTTAAAATTCTCTCCATCACCATTACTCCAGTTCAATCGCGGCTACCAGACCGGATCTTCATCAATCCAGCCGCGCGATAAAAGCTCCTCTTCCAAATCAGCCCCCGACGGCAAGTGAGCATCACTCGGTTTGTTCACTGCAACGACAGTTCTGCTTTTTGGTTTTGGCCGCGGCTCCTCTATTACTAATGGCTCATTCAAAAATAATTTTAGGTCGGCACGCTTTGCCCTGCGGGTGAGATCATAGTTCATCATTTTAGAGATCTGATCTTTCGTGGGCATCATGTCCTCAAAGTCATCGATCTGTTGAGGATCACCACTACGCAGGGCCTCAATCGGCTTATGAAGCATGCGCATTTGATTGTCATAGACACGCTGCAAAACACGCGTGGTGATCCCAGGAAGATTTTCAGTGATGACATAGCGCTGAGCCAACATCAGCAGCTTTACAAGAAAGTCGGTATTGCCCTGGGTAAGATCATAGATCTTAGCGCTGAGTTCATCGGTTAACGGCTCGCCCGAACCCGTCCAGTCATACTCCCAGAGTCGTTGAACTAGATGCTCCCAGAACGGAGACGTTTCACTGAATCGATCGAATGAGATCTCGCCCATGCCGACGGCCCGCCTAGCGTTACGTAGAACGCCAGAGAAAAGTGGCAACATGGCATTCGTGCCCACATAAACCAGAGGGACACCAGCATCATTTGATAAGGTGACAAAAAAATTCAGAAGCTTTTCTCTGTCATTGCCTTTATGAGAAGACTTCAAGTGCTGCATTTCGTCGATGATAATTGCACCGATATAAAATGCCTTGCACAACTGAATAATGCTGTTCAGCATCACACTGATACTTGGACGCCTAGCTACTGAGTCAGAATACTTGGCTATGCCTAGCGCGTTGTCCAACGAGGAGAAAAATGCCGCACAGAAGCCCCCAAGCGAGCCATCATGAGGGGACTCAATCTTGAGCCAAACCACTTGTGTTTCGATGAATATCCGATTGCCGTATTTGCTATGTCGAATCACTTGCGGATAGAGCTTAGCAATCGAGTCTAGGGCAGTGGTCTTCCCCATTCCACTAAGACCAATCAGCGTCATAATATTAGCCGAAGACTTGAAACCACCTCGCTCAGCACCACTCTTTTTTGGATGGCGATAACGTACAGTTTCAGGGCTAAACGGGTTTCGCCCCGTATAGCCGTACCGAATCAGCTGGCTGAAGCCGTCTTCAAGCTCTAGGTGTATCTCGAGCGGCACGACAACGTCCCTGAGCCTGTTGATACCGTGTCCGCGCAGCTTAGGCTCCAATTGAAGCTCAGCAGCATCGGGCTTTGGCGGCATGTGGCCAATGCCTCGTACCACTTCAACATCCGAAAGAATATGCGGCAGTGCTTCGATTAGCGGATTGCCATCATACTGCGGCATTCCGGTTTTGTTATAGCAGGCTTTCTCATAAGAAGGCTTCATGGGTTCGGTTCCTGAGACTCGCTTACTACCAGTTTCAAAAACGCTGCGCTTCGCGTGGACAGATGTTCTGTTACAGCATTCGTTGATTCTATACTTCGAGCACTGGGGGATTTAACTAGGTGTAACCGACCAAGCTCTGCTGTTTCAGCATTCCGCTCTACTGCGACTTCAGTACTACGCTTTTTTTGCTTGTTACTTTTGTGATCTGCTTTAGACGTAGGGCGCCCCGCTACTTTCTTCTTAGCTTTGGCCCCATCGATAATCTCATTGTGTAGACCTTTAAGCCGAACCGAATCGATCAATTCATCGTGCTTAGAATCCGGAGATTGCTGACCAGTGATGCTAAGAAAATCAACAACCTCTTCTAGACGATACCCTGCAAACTTCTTGCTCAAATATGGAACAATTGTAAGCGACAAAAATTCAGCGCCAACCTTTATCCAGCAATTCTCAATAGAGTTAGGGTCGTACCAAACCCGAACGTATTTGGTCGAGAAATTATGAGAGCGTGCAGCCCAATTTTCTCTTTCCGCTAACTCGCATGTATAAATGACGCCTTTAAACTGAATACCTGCTCGGGTTATACGACACTCTTGCGAGGGTAACAACGCGATTTTCAGCTCGGAAGGAGTGACGACTTTTGAATGAACCATGTTATGGTTCATGCCCCAATTCCATATATTCAATGGCGTCGGTTCAATCCCCTCCCTTACCATCTCTTTAGTCAAAATATGCGGAACGCGCAAATGCTTGTTGTGATGCAGTACCGCGGAGATCATCATCTGAGTAAACTCATCCAGATCCAAGATGGCATCCAACTGATAATCACGATCGCCGCGCTCCTGGCGACGTGCGTCTACGCCACCTGGAACAAACCTAATATCCACCTTATTATTTAGCAAACGAAAACGACTTTCGACAATAGCCTTCCAGTCGGGTCGGTACGGCGGAGGAATATTTAGTATAGTCCCAAGCGTATTACTCATAGTTTCGCCTGCATTGCTTAACAACTCTGCTCGGTCAGCTGTCAGCTCAACAGGCAAATGGAAGCATGGCCATTCTGACGACTCAATGGTTACACCGTACCGCGCACAAAAATCAACTTTTGGTGTATAGGCGTTATAGAGCGCATGGCGAGCTCCATTCCAGCTGGGTCCTTCTAGCCCGACGTGTAAACCAACGATCATTCGGCTGTAATTATCAACTACTACATAAACCACCGGCCGACCAATCAACCAATTGCGATTAATTCTATGCACTAGATACACATCAGCTACAGTCGAATCGATCTCGTAACGGTGACAGGGCCCTGTAACGCCTTGTGATGCGATACCGACTAATGGCCTTAAGTCTTTATTCCAATTCTTATTCCCTCGCCTTCCTTTAAGCACATACAAGTCATCATAGAATTTTTTTCCCTGATATTTGAACTGATCTAGGTTAGGGTGCGCACCTCTCACCAAGTCTCCCTTGGTACCATCTGAATTTACTGAGCAATAGAATTTATTCAACATCCAGAGGTAACAATCATTAAGCGTACCGCACTTCCGGCTGACAAATCGACCATAACAGAGGTTGATTCTACTTACATGCACTTGGTCAAGCATGATCGCTCGATCTTCAGTAACTACTCCCAAATACTTTGGCTTACGTCCAGGAACGATCCCTGACTCCCGAGACTTACTCTTTCCTCGCCCTCCACATTTAGAGGTATTCCAAAGAAAGGCATTTTTTACTTGACCTAAACTCCAGTACCTATAGAGAAGACGATAGACAACCTTTCGATCAATACCGAGAAGCTCGGCATGTCTCTTGACATCAGCACCAAAAGTTGATGTCAGCACATCCAAGGGATTCTTATTTTCGACCAGAGCCCTGATTAGCGACCAATTTTTGTCACGACTTAGCTTCTCACGCTCGCTAATCTCAGCATCAGTGCGGATCATAAAGTCCGCCGGGCTCTCTACGTTTACAGCCACTAATGCTGAGTCGATTTCTGAGCAGAGCGAGGCCGCGTCAATCAACCAAGGCTTCTTGGGATTTGCGGTCATGTCAATTACGACACATTGATCACCTGTATGACCCAGCACTCGAACTGGACCGTCGATTAGTTTAGATCCCTCTACCGGTGACAATATAGAATTGCATGAAATCTTATGCATGCTGGTCAACCTTAATATCTGCCATACCTACATCAGGGACTTTGACACTCAGCGGTTCTGCCAAACTTATCAAGCTTGCGCTCAAATCCATTTCTAACGCGCCGACCCACAGCATATGGAAGAACAAAGATTTGACCCCCACGTACTCCATGTATAAAAACCTTGCTAATTTTTGCAAGTATGACTTTAAAGGCATCACGTCGGTTGGCCCAGCAGCAATTGCAATCAGCGCTTTTCTTATATTTTTCTCATTGGCTATGAGAGGTGATATCTTGGCGTGGCTTCTAAGAACCAGTAAATTAGCGATGCGTGTCTGGGAAAGTCGCTCATATAGAACCAACCTCCACTCCACATTTCTCCGCTCCCAATAGACTCTTTCCAAATCAAGCTTATCGAGTATCCAATTTTTCTCTTCCGGCGAAGCGTCGTGAAATTCCTTAGCGTATTTCATAGAGCGCGCTACCAGCCGTTCACTTCCATCTGTGGTCAGCTGGGTTATCAGAAAATCTGTAGTCATCACCAGAGGCACTTGTGTTCCAGGATACACAGGAGGCCGAATATTCAAACTCGTGGCAATAGATTGAATTTCAGCTTGCGGGAATAACGGATATTGCTCTCGAATATCTATTATTGACTTATCGTGTTCAAGGATGACGTGATAGTGAAACTCGGCATTTGAGAGCAGGTGATGAACACGTTGAATATTAACGCCGGGGACGAGATGGGATGTCCCTCTCGATGGGAACGAACGCACCTTGATCCAAGGTACGTACTCCTCACGGACGCCTTGGCCGTCGCCGGCCGCCACCCGCTTGTCGATCTTCTGCTGCGTGATAACCCGTGGAGATACTGGCTTAGGACGCTTTGCTTGAACCTTGCTCATCGGTTAACCGGACTACCTTTCAGACAGGGCAACGCCAAGGGCATCGCTGAAAAGGAGAATCCTGCCGAGTGCAGGATCAGCCACTTCACGGTCAGTAAGCTGACTGTGATTTTGAACCCGAAAACGCGAGGCGGGTGCCTTCCCGATAAAGGGAGGCACCCGCTGTGACAGACTTTATTTTGTTGTGACAACCTTTATTTAGTCGTGGCAACCTTTATTTATTTCAGACACCACCCTTGCCTCGACAGCAGTGGCGTTATTCCACCGTCACCGACTTGGCCAGGTTACGCGGCTGGTCGACGTCGGTGCCCTTGAGCACGGCGACGTAGTACGACAGCAACTGCAGCGGAATGGTGTAGAGGATCGGCGCCAGCGCATCGTTGATGTGCGGCACGTTGATCACATGGGTGCCCTCGCCGTTGCTCATGCCGGCCTGCTCGTCGGCGAACACCACCAGCTCGCCGCCACGGGCGCGGACTTCCTGCAGGTTCGACTTGAGCTTCTCCAGCAGTTCGTTGTTCGGCGCCACGGTCACCACCGGCATGTCGTTGTCCACCAGCGCCAGCGGGCCATGCTTGAGCTCGCCGGCCGGGTAGGCTTCGGCGTGGATGTAGGAGATCTCCTTGAGCTTGAGCGCACCTTCCATCGCCACCGGGTACTGGGCGCCGCGGCCAAGGAACAGGGTGTGGTGCTTGTCGGCGAACAGCTCGGCGATCTTCTCGACCACGCCATCCATCGCCAGCGCCTCGCTCAGGCGGGCCGGCAGGCGACGCAGCTCGTCCACCAGCTCGGCTTCGACACCGGCCTCGAGGCTGCCGCGCACCTGGCCCAGGGCCAGGGTCAGCAGCATCAGCGACACCAGCTGGGTAGTGAAGGCCTTGGTCGAGGCGACGCCGATCTCCGGCCCGGCCAGGGTCAGCAGGGTCAGGTCGGATTCGCGCACCAGCGAGCTGATGCCCTTGTTGCAGATCGCCAGGCTGCCGAGGAAGCCCAGCTCCTTGGCATTGCGCAGGGCCGCCAGGGTGTCGGCGGTTTCACCGGACTGCGAGATGGAGACGAACAGGGTGTCCGGCTGCACCACCACCTTGCGGTAGCGGAACTCGCTGGCCACTTCCACCTGGCAAGGGATGCCGGCCAGGCTTTCCAGCCAGTAGCGGGCGACCATGCCGGCGTGGTAGCTGGTGCCGCAGGCGACGATCTGCACGTTGCGCACCTTGGCGAACAGCTCGGCGGCCTGTGGGCCGAAGGCCTGGACCATCACGTGGTCCTTGCCCAGGCGCCCTTCCAGGGTGCGCTGCACCACGGTGGGCTGCTCGTGGATTTCCTTGAGCATGAAGTGGCGGTAGTTGCCCTTCTCGGCGGCTTCGGCGCCTTCGTGGTACTGCACCGTCTCACGCTGGACCGGATGACCGGCCTGATCCCAGATCTGCACCTGGTCACGGCGGATCTCGGCGATATCGCCTTCTTCCAGGTACATGAAGCGGTCGGTGACCTGGCGCAGGGCCAATTGGTCGGAGGCCAGGAAGTTTTCGCCGAGGCCAAGGCCGATCACCAGCGGGCTGCCGCTGCGGGCGGCGACCAGGCGGTCCGGCTGGCTGGCGCTGATCACCGCCAGGCCATAAGCCCCGTGCAGGCGCTTGACCGCGGCCTTGAGCGCGTCGGTCAGGTCGGGAATGTCCTTGAGCAGGTGGTGGATCAGGTGGACGATGACTTCGGTGTCGGTCTGCGAGACAAAGGCATAGCCCAGGCCCCTGAGCTCTTCACGCAGCTCTTCGTGGTTCTCGATGATGCCGTTGTGCACCACCGCCACGTCGTGCCCGGAGAAATGCGGGTGGGCATTGTTTTCGGTCGGCGCGCCATGGGTTGCCCAGCGAGTGTGGGCGATGCCCAGCTGGCCGGCCAGCGGGTCGGCGGTCACGGCGCCTTCGAGTTCGCTGACCTTGCCGATGCGACGGCGACGCTCCAGCGCGCCTTGCTGGTTCAGCACGGCCAGGCCGGCGCTGTCATAACCACGGTATTCCAGGCGCTTGAGGCCTTCGATGAGGATGGCTGTGATATTGCGCTCGGCAACGGCACCAACGATTCCACACATAAGATGTTGCTCCTAGCTGATAGCGGCGCAGATAAGGGTGATGCCGCGGGCTTGAATCCGGTCGCGTGCCTCGGCGGGCAGGCGATCATCAGTAATCAGGGTATTGACGCTGCCCCAGGGCAGCTCGAGGTTGGGGATCTTGCGACCGACCTTGTCCGACTCGACCATGACGATCACCTCGCGCGCCACTTCGGCCATGACCCGGCTCAAGCCCAACAGCTCGTTGAAGGTGGTGGTGCCACGCTCCAGGTCGATGCCGTCGGCACCGATGAACAGCTGATCGAAGTCGTATGAGCGTAGTACTTGCTCGGCCACCTGGCCCTGGAAGGACTCCGAATGTGGGTCCCAGGTACCACCGGTCATCAGCAATACAGGCTCATGCTCCTGCTCGCTGATGGCGCGGGCCACGTTGAGCGAGTTGGTCATCACCACCAGACCCGGCTGGCGCCCGAGCTGGGGGATCATCGCCGCCGTGGTGCTGCCGCTATCGATGATGATGCGCGCATGCTCGCGGATGCGTCCGACCGCCGCCCGGGCGATGGCCTGCTTGTACAAGGACACCGGCTGGACTGTGTCGCCCAGCAGTTCCTGGGGCATGGTCACAGCGCCACCGTACCGGCGCAGCAGCAAGCCGTTGGCCTCCAGAGCGGCGAGGTCCTTACGGATGGTGACTTCGGAAGTTTCGAAACGCTTGGCCAGGGCGTCGACGCTCACCTCGCCCTGCTCGTTGAGCAGGGCCAGGATGTTGTGGCGGCGCTGGGGAGTGTTTCGTTTCGACATGTCAGTTTAAGTTTCGATTCGAAAGATAGTGTTGCAATCAAAACCTAAGATGAGGGATTCGTCAAGTTGCCGCTGTGCTGTGGATAGTTTTTCCCTGCCCTGACGCGGTCCCTGTAGGAGCGGCCTCTATACGACACCCAATAAAAAGCCGGCTTATTCACATAAGCCGGCTTTCGATTGAAAGTGCTGTGGATAACTCAGCTCTTCTTGAGCTTCTCCGGCCGCTTCCAGCCTTCGATGTTGCGCTGGCGCGCACGGGCAACGCCCAACTGCCCGGCTTCGACTGTCTGGGTGATGGTCGAGCCCGCGGCGGTAGTGGCTCCCGCCTGGATTTCCACAGGTGCCACCAGCGAGTTGTTGGAACCGATGAACACATCCTCGCCCATCACGGTGCGGAACTTGTTCGCGCCGTCGTAGTTGCAGGTGATGGTGCCGGCACCGATGTTAGTGCGGGCACCGATCTCGGCATCGCCCAGGTAGGTCAGGTGACCGGCCTTGGCGCCCTCGCCCAGGTGCGCGTTCTTCAGCTCGACAAAGTTACCCACATGGGCGCGGGCTTCCAGCACGCTGCCCGGACGCAGACGGGCGAACGGACCAGCATCGCTGCCCTCGCCCAGCACCGCGCCTTCAAGGTGGCTGTTGGCCTTGACCACCACGCCCTTGCGCAGGGTGCTGTCCTTGATCACGCAGTTGGGGCCGATCTGCACGTCATCCTCGATCACCACCTTGCCTTCGAGAATGACGTTAATGTCGATCAGCACATCGCGGCCCACCGTCACCTCACCACGCACATCGAAGCGCGCCGGATCACGCAGCGTGACGCCCTGGGCCATCAAACGGCGGCCTTCACGCAGTTGATAGTGCCGCTCAAGCTCCGCCAATTGACGGCGGTCGTTGGCGCCCTGCACTTCCATCGGATCTTGGGGCTGCTCGGTGGCGACCACCAGGCCATCGGCCACGGCCATGGCGATCACATCGGTAAGGTAGTACTCGCCCTGAGCGTTGTTATTGGACAACCGTCCCATCCAGTCTGCCAGCCGTGCGGCAGGCATGGCGAGGATGCCGGTGTTGCCTTCCTTGATCGCCTTCTGCGCTTCGCTGGCATCCTTGTGCTCGACGATCGCGGTCACGTTGCCCGCTGCGTCACGCACGATGCGCCCGTAACCGGTCGGATCCTGCAAGGTCACGGTGAGCAGCCCCAGCTGCTGCTCGCTGACCTTGGCCAGAAGGCGCTGCAGGGTTTCCACCTCGATCAACGGCACATCCCCGTAGAGCACCAGCACGGTATCGGCGGTGATCGCCGGCAACGCCTGGGCCACGGCATGGCCGGTACCCAGTTGCTTGTCCTGCATGACGAAGTTCAGATCGTCGGCGGCCAGGCGCTCACGGACCAGCTCGGCGCCATGGCCGATAACCACGTGAATACCTTTGGGCTGCAACTGGCGTGCGCTGTGGATAACGTGGCCGAGCATGGAGTTGCCGGCGACCGGGTGCAGGACCTTTGGCAGTGCAGAGCGCATGCGGGTGCCTTGGCCTGCGGCGAGAATGACGATATCGAGGGACATTGACTGGCTACCAATCCTGGGTGGTCAGGGACGTGACCGAAGGGAATTTCAGAAAAAGAAAAAGGGTAGCCGAGGCTACCCTTTAACTCAATCGCAACAGCGGTAAGCGGCCAAGGCCGGTTTACTTGCCTTTGCGCAATTGCTGGACAGTACGCAGCTGAGCTGCAGCCTCGGCCAGACGTGCGGCAGCAGCGCCGTAGTCGAAGTCCGAGCCTTTAGTGTTCAGCGCGTTCTCGGCAGCCTTGAGGGCTTCCTGAGCCTGAGCTTCGTCCAGGTCGGCAGCGCGCTGCACGGTGTCGGCAAGAACCTTGACCATGTTCGGCTGCACTTCGAGGAAGCCACCGGAGATGTAGTACACCTCTTGAGTGCCACCCTGCTTGGTCAGCGTGATCGGACCAGGCTTGAGATTGGTGATCAGCGGCGCGTGGCCTGGAGCGATACCCAGATCGCCCAGGTTGCCGTGCGCTACTACCATCTCGACCAGGCCGGAGAAGATCTCTCCTTCCGCGCTGACGATATCGCAATGGACTGTCATAGCCATCTGCTTGCCTCAACCTGATTAGCGCCCCTTGCGGGGCGCCGGGATTACAGTTTCTTGGCTTTCTCGATCGCTTCGTCGATGCTGCCGACCATGTAGAACGCTTGTTCTGGCAGGTGGTCGTAGTCACCTTTGAGGATGCCGCTGAAGCCAGCGATGGTGTCCTTGAGCGAAACGTACTTGCCTGGCGAGCCGGTGAAGACTTCGGCCACGAAGAACGGCTGCGACAGGAAGCGCTGGATCTTACGAGCGCGGGCAACCAGTTGCTTGTCGGCTTCGGACAGTTCGTCCATACCCAGGATCGCGATGATGTCCTTCAGCTCTTTGTAGCGCTGCAGAACATACTGAACGCCACGAGCGGTCTCGTAATGCTCGGTGCCGATCACGTTCGGGTCCAGCTGGCGCGAAGTCGAGTCCAGTGGGTCGACCGCTGGGTAGATACCCAGGGAAGCGATGTCACGGGACAGAACGACGGTGGCGTCCAAGTGGGCGAAGGTGGTGGCTGGCGACGGGTCGGTCAGGTCGTCCGCAGGTACGTATACGGCCTGTACGGAGGTGATCGAACCTTCTTTGGTCGAAGTGATACGCTCTTGCAGAACGCCCATCTCTTCGGCCAGGGTCGGCTGGTAACCTACTGCCGAAGGCATACGGCCCAGCAGTGCGGATACTTCAGTACCGGCCAGGGTGTAACGATAGATGTTGTCGACGAACAGCAGAACGTCGTTACCTTCGTCACGGAACTTCTCAGCCATGGTCAGGCCGGTCAGCGCTACGCGCAGACGGTTTCCTGGTGGCTCGTTCATCTGACCGTAGACCAGCGCTACCTTGTCGAGAACGTTGGAGTCCTTCATCTCGTGGTAGAAGTCGTTACCCTCACGAGTACGCTCACCCACACCAGCGAACACAGAGTAACCGCTGTGTTCCATGGCGATGTTACGGATCAGTTCCATCATGTTCACGGTCTTGCCGACGCCGGCACCACCGAACAGACCAACCTTACCACCCTTGGCGAACGGGCAGACCAGGTCGATAACCTTGATACCGGTTTCCAGCAGGTCGTTACCGCCCGCCTGGTCGGAGAACGATGGCGCTGGCTGGTGAATACCGCGACGCTCTTCTTCGCCGATTGGGCCGGCTTCGTCGATCGGGTTGCCCAGGACGTCCATGATACGGCCCAGGGTTGCCTTGCCGACAGGTACCGAGATGGCAGCCTTGGTGTCGACGACATCCAGACCGCGCTTCAGACCTTCGGTCGAGCCCATCGCAATGGTACGAACCACGCCGTCGCCCAGCTGCTGCTGAACTTCCAGGGTGGTTTCCGCGCCTTGTACTTTCAGCGCGTTGTAAACACTCGGCACGGCATCACGTGGGAATTCCACGTCGATGACGGCGCCGATGATTTGAACGATACGTCCGCTACTCATAGCTGGATCCTCTGAATTTTTGAACCGTTAAACCGCGGCAGCGCCGCCGACGATTTCCGAGATCTCCTGGGTGATCGCAGCCTGACGCGCCTTGTTGTAGATCAACTGAAGCTCTTTGATCAAATCACCGGCGTTGTCTGTGGCGTTCTTCATGGCGATCATCCGGGCCGCTTGTTCAGCAGCGTTGTTCTCGACCACTGCCTGGTAGACCTGCGACTCCACGTAACGCACCATCAAGCCGTCCAGCAGCTCTTTTGCGTCGGGTTCGTACAGGTAGTCCCAGTGGTGCTTGAGTTCCTGATCCGGGGTTGCCACCAACGGTACCAATTGCTCGACCGTCGGTTTTTGGGTCATGGTGTTGATGAACTTGTTCGAAACCACCGAGAGGCGATCGATGCGGCCGTCCAGGTAGGCGTCCAGCATCACCTTGACGGAGCCGATCAGATCATTGATCGATGGCTCTTCGCCCAGGTGGCTGATCGCGGCTACGACGTTGCCGCCAAAGATGCGGAAGAAAGTCGCACCCTTGCTGCCGATCACGCACAGGTCGATTTCAACGCCCTGTTCGCGGTTTTCGTTCATGTCCTTGACCAGGGCCTTGAACAGGTTGGTGTTCAAGCCACCGCACAGACCACGGTCACTGCTCACCACGATATAACCGGCGCGCTTTACAGGGCGCTCGATCATGAACGGGTGGCGATATTCCGGGTTGGCGTTGGCCAGATGACCGATCACCTGGCGGATACGCTCCGCGTAAGGACGGCTAGCAGCCATGCGCATTTGTGCCTTGCGCATTTTGCTGACCGCCACTTTCTCCATGGCGCTGGTAATTTTTTGCGTGCTTTTGATGCTCGCAATCTTACTGCGAATCTCTTTTGCGCCTGCCATGTATCACCTATCAGGTTAGCAAGCGGGGGCCGGAGCCCCCGCTGCGGCTTACCAGGTCTGGGTGGCCTTGAACTTCTCGATACCGGCTTTCATGCCAGCGTCGATTTCGTCGTTGAAGTCACCCTTCACGTTGATCTTCGCCATCAGTTCGGCGTGATCACGGTTGAAGTAGGCGATCAGAGCTTGCTCGAAGCTACCGACCTTGGCGACTTCTACGTCGGTCAGGAAACCACGCTCAGCGGCGTACAGCGACAGGGCCATGTCGGCGATCGACATTGGCGCGTACTGCTTCTGCTTCATCAGCTCGGTAACGCGCTGACCATGCTCCAGCTGCTTGCGGGTAGCCTCGTCCAGGTCCGAAGCGAACTGGGCGAAGGCCGCCAGTTCACGGTACTGGGCCAGGGCGGTACGGATACCACCGGACAGCTTCTTGATGATCTTGGTCTGGGCGGCACCACCAACACGGGATACCGACACACCGGCGTTAACGGCAGGACGGATGCCTGCGTTGAACATGGCCGATTCCAGGAAGATCTGACCGTCGGTGATCGAGATCACGTTGGTCGGAACGAACGCGGAAACGTCGCCAGCCTGGGTTTCGATGATCGGCAGGGCGGTCAGCGAGCCAGTCTTGCCGGTTACGGCACCGTTGGTGAACTTCTCGACGTACTCTTCGGAAACGCGCGATGCACGCTCCAGCAGACGGGAGTGGAGATAGAACACGTCGCCTGGGTACGCTTCACGTCCTGGTGGACGGCGCAGCAGCAGGGAGATCTGACGGTAGGCAACGGCCTGCTTGGACAGGTCATCGTAGACGATCAGCGCGTCTTCACCGCGGTCACGGAAGAACTCGCCCATGGTGCAGCCGGCGTACGGGGCCAGGAACTGCAGTGCGGCGGATTCCGAGGCGCTGGCAACGACCACGATGGTGTTGGCCAGGGCGCCAGCTTCTTCCAGCTTGCGAACGATGTTGGCAACGGTGGAACGCTTCTGGCCGACTGCAACATAAACACAGAAAATACCGGAGTCTTTCTGGTTGATGATGGCGTCGATGGCCATGGCGGTCTTGCCGATCTGACGGTCACCGATGATCAGCTCGCGCTGGCCACGGCCGACAGGGATCATGGCGTCGACGGACTTGTAGCCAGTCTGTACAGGCTGGTCTACCGACTTACGCCAGATCACGCCTGGAGCTACTTTCTCGACCGCGTCGGTCTGGGTGTTGCCCAGAGGACCTTTGCCGTCGATCGGGTTACCCAGTGCGTCGACGACGCGACCCAGCAGTTCCTTACCAACCGGAACTTCCAGGATACGGCCGGTGCACTTGGCGCTCATGCCTTCGGCGAGGGTGTCATAGGCACCCAGGACCACTGCACCTACGGAGTCTTGCTCCAGGTTCAGGGCCATGCCGAATACGCTGCCCGGGAACTCGATCATTTCGCCGTACATGACGTCGGCCAGACCGTGGATCCGCACGATGCCGTCGGAAACCGAAACGACGGTACCTTCGTTACGGGCTTGGGAGCCAACATCGAGGTTGTCGATGCGGCCCTTGATGATTTCACTAATTTCGGAAGGATTGAGTTGCTGCATTGCTCTGCTGCCCCTTCAAACTCAAGATTTCAAGGCTTCGGCCAGTTTCGCGATCTTGCCGCGAACCGAACCGTCGATTACCAGGTCGCCAGCGCGGATGACGACGCCGCCGATCAGGCTGGCATCCTCCGACGCGTGCAGGCGCACTTCCTGGCCTAACCGTGCACTGAGAACCTTGGCGAGTTTGTCTTGCTGTTCTTGGTTCAACGCAAAAGCACTGGTGACTTCCACGTCCACGGATTTCTCTTGCTCGGCCTTGTACAGGTCGAACAGAGTCGAAATCTCCGGCAGAAGCAGGAGACGTTCGTTTTCCGCGGCAACATGAATGAAATTCTGTGCCTTGGCGTCAAACTTGTCACCGCACACTTCAATGAATGCGGCGGCCTTTTCTGCGCTAGTCAGTTGCGGGGCCTTGAGCAGGCGCTGCATGGTGTCGTCTTGCGACACCGCAGCAGCCAGGCCGAGCATGGCTGACCAATTGGCCAGTTGCTGATGGGCCTGGGCATGCTCGAAGGCAGCCTTAGCGTAAGGTCGGGCCAACGTGGTCAGTTCTGCCATGATCGCCCTCGCTTAAATTTCAGCGGCCAGTTTGTTAACCAGCTCCGCATGCGCGTTTTGATCGATTGTGGCGCCAAGGATCTTTTCAGCACCGCCAACGGCCAGGGCACCCACTTGGGCACGCAGGGCGTCTTTGACGCTGTTCAGTTCCTGTTCGATCTCGGCTTGAGCCTGAGCCTTCACACGGTCAGCTTCGACGCGAGCCTGTTCACGGGCTTCCTCGACAAGCTGAGCAGCGCGTTTCTTGCTTTGCTCAATGATTTCGGCTGCCTGTGCCTTCGCTTCACGCAGTTGCTGACCCGCTTTCTCTTGGGCCAGCTCCAGGTCGCGAGCTGCGCGGTTGGCAGCGTCCAAGCCGTCGGCAATCTTCTTTTGGCGCTCTTGCAGGGCAGTGATGACCGGAGGCCATACGTACTTCATGCAGAAGAGTACAAAAATCAGAAAAGCAACGGATTGGCCAATCAGGGTTGCATTAATGTTCACGCCAACACCTCGCTCGGTCTTTGTCCATCACACCAATCAACTCGTAGGAACGAGTGATTAGCCGGCGATCTGACCAACGAAGGGGTTCGCGAAGGTGAAGAACAGAGCGATACCAACACCGATCATGGTTACGGCGTCGAGCAGACCGGCAACGATGAACATTTTGACCTGCAGCATCGGAACCATTTCTGGCTGGCGAGCAGCGCCTTCCAGGAACTTGCCGCCCAGCAGGCCGAAACCAATGGCGGTACCCAGAGCACCCAGGCCGATCAGCAGAGCAACAGCGATAGCGGTCAGACCAACTACAGTTTCCATCTTTCCTCCCGACTTTTACGTCGTATTGGTTAGGTTTTTAGTTTGAAGCGGTAAAACAAATCGTTTGGTACAGCATGCCCTTGCGGACTTTTTAAGCCCTCCCCCCAAACGGGCGGGGAAGGCTATCAGACACGCCAGGCGGTCTTAATGGTTATCTTCGTGAGCCATCGACAGGTAGACGATGGTCAGCATCATGAAGATGAAAGCTTGCAGGGTGATGATCAGGATGTGGAACACGGCCCACGCCCACTGCAGCACCACACCCAGGCCGCTGAGCCAGAGGATGCCGGCGCCGAACATCACCGCGATCAGGATGAACACCAGTTCGCCGGCGTACATGTTGCCGAACAGACGCAGGGCCAGCGAGATCGGCTTGGCGATCAGGGTGACGAATTCAAGCAGGAAGTTCACCGGGATCAGCAGGATCTGCACGAAGATATTCTTGCTGCCGAACGGGTGCAGGGTGAGCTCGCCGAGGAAGCCGCCCAGGCCCTTGACCTTGATGCTGTAGAAGATGATCAGGGCGAACACGCAGAAGGCCATGGCCAGGGTCGCGTTCGGGTCGGTGGTCGAAACCGCGCGGAACGGAATGTGCGGATCACCGGAGATCAGGATGGCCAGCTGAGGAATCCAGTCGACCGGTACCAGGTCGATGGCGTTCATCAGGAAGACCCAGACGAAAATGGTCAGCGCCAGCGGAGCAATCACCGGGCTACGGCCGTGGAAGGAATCCTTCACGCTGCCGTTGACGAAGTCCACCAGCACTTCCACGAAGTTCTGCAGACCGCTCGGCTGGCCGGAAGTCGCCTTCTTGGCCGCCATGCGGAAGATGAACAGGAAGATCAGACCCAGCGCAACGGACCAGCCGAGGGTGTCCACGTGGAACGCCCAGAAGCCCATTGCCTTGGCTTCTGCAGCCGAATGGGCGAAGCCCCAGCTGCCGTCTGGTAGTTGACCGTAGGTCAGGTTCTGCAAGTGGTGCTGGATATAGCCCGAAGCGGTTTCTGCTGCCATGGTTGCCTCAAACGCCCTAAGGTCTCGAAAGTCTTTTATTCATCAGCAGGGGCGCGAACCAGCTGACCAAAAGGGTCAGCACGAAGACGCCGAATACTGCCAACGGCGCCAATGGCTTCACTCCTGCGAAGGTCAGTGCAAACAGCACTGCCGTCAAAATCATCTTGCCTGCCTCGCCCGCGTAGAACGACTTGACGATGGCCTGCGCCGCCCGGGCTCCGCTGAAGCGAAAAGCCTTCCAGGCGAAATACACATTGGGCAGCCAGGCAATCAATCCTCCGCAGAGGCCTGAATATCCACTGACCGCCCCTTTCCACTGCCACAACACCAAGGTTGCCAGCAGCAGGACGACAAATTGAGCCAGCAGTACCGGAAAAACCGCCCAGCGATGGAAAGGCAGGCGGTTTGGCGTGCGTATTTCCATCACAACTGCTCCTCGAAAGTCGACCGCCTAGTCAGCAATGACTTGGCATAATTTGTGCCGACAAAATGCGCGCAGAGTATAGGGGTGGATTAACCCCTATTCAACTCTTCGGTAGTGATTTCCGACTGCGCGCTACAACAGGAATTGTTTCAGCGGATGTGAGCAAGCACGCCTTGCAACTCGTCAAGGGAGTTGTAGCGAATAACCAACTGGCCTTTGCCCTTGTTGCCGTGGCGAATTTGTACCGCCGAGCCCAGGCGCTCTGCCAGACGCTGTTCAAGACGGGCGATATCCG
The DNA here is from genome assembly GCF_002205115.1 of Pseudomonas sp. DrBHI1. Taxonomy (NCBI): domain Bacteria; kingdom Pseudomonadati; phylum Pseudomonadota; class Gammaproteobacteria; order Pseudomonadales; family Pseudomonadaceae; genus Pseudomonas; species Pseudomonas sp. DrBHI1. The sequence continues at coordinate 26,256 of NZ_NIBE01000130.1, read as the reverse complement.
GATCAGGTTTGCTGGCCTCGACCGGCTCAGGTTTGCCATTGAGCCACTGGCGCACCAGTGCCTCGGTCTGGCGCACGGTGAGCCCGCGTGCGACAACATGACGCGCCCCTTCCTCCTGACGATCCTCCTCGAGGCCGAGCAAGGCGCGGGCGTGGCCCATCTCCAGGTCGCCGTGGGCGAGCATGGTCTTGATGGCCTCGGGCAGCGAGATCAGGCGCAGCAGGTTGGCCACGGTCACCCGCGACTTGCCGACGGCATCGGCCACCTGCTGCTGGGTCAGCTCGAACTCCTGCTGCAGGCGCTGCAGGGCCAGGGCTTCCTCCAGCGGGTTGAGGTCCTCGCGCTGGATGTTCTCGATCAGCGCCATGGCGATGGCGGCTTCGTCGGGCACTTCGCGGACCATGGCCGGCACGGTGTCCAGGCCGGCCTGCTGGGTGGCGCGCCAGCGGCGCTCACCGGCGATGATCTCGTAGCGGTTGTCGCCGATCGGGCGCACCACGATCGGTTGCATGACGCCGTGGGTGCGGATCGAGTGCGCCAGTTCCTCCAGCGCCTCGGGATCCATGTCGCGGCGCGGCTGGTACTTGCCGCGCTGGATCAGCTCGACCGGCAGCTGTTGCAGTTCATTCTGGTCGATCTTCACTGCCTGCGCTTCGAGCGCGCTGACGGAAGGACCACTGAGCAGTGCATCCAACCCACGTCCGAGACCGCGTTTCTTGATGGCCATGCGGATTCCTTAAGTTGTTTGTGCAGTGCGTGATGGACGGCGCTGACGGCGGACCAGTTCCCCGGCCAGCGCCAGATAGGCGAGCGCGCCGCGGGATTGCTTGTCGTAGGCCAGGGCCGGCATGCCGAAGCTCGGCGCCTCGGCCAGGCGGATGTTGCGTGGAATCACCGTGTCGTACAGCTGATCGCCGAAGTGCTCCTTGAGCTGCGCCGAAACATCGTTGTTCAGGCTTAGGCGCGGATCGTACATGGTCCGCAGCAGGCCTTCGATCTTCAGCTCCGGGTTCAGCCGGGCGGCGATGCGCTTGATGTTATCCACAAGGTCGCTGAGACCTTCCAGCGCGTAGTACTCGCACTGCATGGGGATGATCACGCCATCGGAGGCGACCAGGGCGTTGAGCGTCAGCATCGACAGCGACGGCGGGCAGTCGATGAGGATGTAGTCGTAGTTCTCGCGGATCGGCGCCAGCGCGTTGCGCAGGCGGCTCTCCTTCATCTGCATCTCGAGCAGCACGACTTCCGCGGCGGTGAGGTCGCGGTTGGCCGGCAGCAACTGGAAGTTGCCGTGCTCGGAATAGTGCATGGCCTGGGCCAGGTCGCATTCCCCGATCAGCAGGTCGTACACCGAGTGCTCGAGCTCGTGTTTATCCACACCGCTGCCCATGGTGGCGTTGCCCTGTGGATCGAGGTCGATCAGCAGCACGCGACGCTTGGTCGCGGCCAGCGATGCGGCGAGATTGATGCAGGTGGTGGTCTTGCCCACGCCACCCTTCTGGTTCGCGATTGCGAATACCTTAGCCATTGTTGCGTGTGTTCCCAGTCATGCCTTGCGGCGCAGTATCAGCAGATGGCGCTGGCCCTGGCAACCTGGAACGGTCAGGGCCTGCTCGCTTTCCACTGTGAAGTCTGCGGGCAATGCTACCAGTTCGTCGGCAGGATGCAGCCCCTTCATTGCAAGCCATTGCGTGCGGGTGTCACCCAGGTGGCGGGTCCAGTTGGTGAAATTCTCCATGCTGCTGAAGGCCCGGGAAATGATCCCGCAGAACGGCTGCTCGGGCTGGACCTCTTCCACCCGGCTGTGGATAACCGTGAGGTTGTCCAGTTTCAGTTCCATCTTCACCTGGGTCAGGAAGCGGGTCTTCTTGCCGTTGCTGTCCAGCACCGTTACCTGCTTGTGCGGATGCAGGATGGCCAGCGGAATGCCCGGCATGCCGCCGCCGCTGCCGACATCCAGCCAGCGCTGGGTGTCATTGTGGATAAACGGCATGACGCTCAGGCTGTCGAGCAGGTGGCGCGAGACCATCTCGTCCGGGTCGCGCACGGCGGTCAGGTTGTAGGCCTTGTTCCATTTGATCAACAGGGCCAGGTAGCCCAGCAGCGACTCGTGCTGCTGCGCGCTCAGCTCGACACCGAGCTGGCGCGCACCTGTGGACAACTCTTCGGCGTGTTGCGGGGTGACCAGGGAACTCAAGCGCTTTGCTCCAATTCGCGGCCTGCGCCGCGTTTTTTCAAGTGAATCAGCAACAGGGAAATCGCCGCCGGGGTGACGCCCGGAATGCGCGACGCCTGGCCCAGGGTCTGCGGGCGGGTCTGCCCGAGCTTGCCCTGGATCTCCTTGGACAGGCCGGAAATCGTGGTGTAGTCGATATCCACAGGCAGGCGCGTGTCTTCGCTGGCGCGCAGACGGGCGATCTCTTCCTGTTGGCGGTCGATGTAGCCGGCGTACTTGGTCTTGATCTCGACCTGTTCGGCGACCTGTGGATCGATCACTTCACCGCCGGTCGCCTCGATCAAGCCAGCGTAGTCGACTTCCGGACGGGCGAGCAGGTTGAGCAGGCTGTATTCGTGGGCCAGCGGCGTGCCGAACTTATCCACAATGGCCTGGCCCTGCGGCGTGCCCGGGCGGACCCAGGTGCTCTTCAGGCGTTGTTCCTCGCGCTCGATGCCTTCGCGCTTTGCGCAGAACGCGGCCCAGCGCTGGTCGTCGACCAGGCCCAGCTCGCGGCCTTTCTCGGTCAGGCGCAGGTCTGCGTTGTCTTCGCGCAGGATCAGCCGGTATTCGGCGCGCGAGGTGAACATGCGGTACGGCTCCTGGGTCCCCAGGGTGATCAGGTCGTCGACCAGCACACCGATGTAGGCTTCGTCGCGGCGCGGGCACCAGCTTTCACGGCCCTGGGCACGCAGCGCGGCGTTGGTCCCGGCCAGCAGGCCCTGGGCGCCGGCCTCTTCGTAACCGGTGGTGCCATTGATCTGGCCGGCGAAGAACAGGCCGCCGATGACCTTGGTCTCGAGGCTGTACTTCAGGTCGCGCGGGTCGAAGTAGTCGTACTCGATGGCATAGCCCGGGCGGACGATGTGGGCGTTTTCCATGCCGCGGATCGAGCGAACGATGTCCAGCTGCACGTCGAACGGCAGCGAGGTGGAAATACCGTTGGGATACAGCTCGTGGGTGGTCAGGCCTTCCGGCTCGATGAACACCTGGTGGCTTTCCTTGTCGGCGAAGCGATGGATCTTGTCCTCGATCGACGGGCAGTAGCGCGGGCCGATGCCTTCGATCACGCCGGAGTACATCGGCGAACGGTCGAGGTTCGAGGCGATGATCTCGTGGGTACGGGCATTGGTGTGGGTAATCCAGCAACTGACCTGGCGCGGATGCATGTCGGCATTGCCCATGAACGACATTACCGGGATCGGCGTGTCGCCCGGCTGCTCGGTCATCACCGAGAAGTCCACTGAACGGCCATCGATGCGCGGCGGTGTGCCGGTCTTCAGGCGACCGACGCGCAGCGGCAGTTCACGCATGCGCTGGGCCAGGGCGTTGGCGGGCGGATCACCGGCACGGCCACCGGAGTAGTTCTGCAGACCGATGTGGATAAGTCCGCCGAGGAAGGTGCCGCTGGTCAGGACCACGGAGTCGGCGAAAAAGCGCAGACCCATTTGCGTGACCACGCCCTTGACCTGGTCCTGCTCGACGATCAGGTCATCGCACGACTGCTGGAATATCCACAGGTTCGGCTGGTTTTCCAGGATTTCGCGCACCACCGCCTTGTAGATGGCGCGGTCGGCCTGCGCACGGGTGGCGCGCACGGCCGGCCCCTTGCGGTTGTTCAGGATGCGGAACTGGATGCCGCTCTTGTCGGTGGCCAACGCCATGGCGCCGCCGAGCGCATCGATTTCCTTGACCAGGTGGCTCTTGCCGATGCCGCCGATGGCCGGGTTGCAACTCATGTGACCGAGGGTTTCCACGTTGTGGGTCAGCAGCAGGGTTTTCACACCCATGCGTGCGGACGCAAGCGCAGCCTCGGTACCGGCATGGCCGCCGCCGATGACGATCACTTCAAAACGGGAAGGGAAATCCACCACGCACCTCGTGCCTGTTTTTGCGAATAGAGAAGGTAAGCGGACAAGTATAGGGACTTACCGCCCTTCAAAGAAACCTTCTGAGCAAAAAATGAGCAGGCTGTGGATGAGTGGCAGGTAAAAGAAAACAAAAAGGAAAAATTTAAAAAAGCTTTGTTTTTATGTTTATGTTTAGGCACCTATCCACATGTGGATAAGTTACCTAAGCCCTTTCACTGCGTGGCTTTGCCGGAATCATAACCCTGTGGTGTAGTAGGCTTGGGGGTTCTGGATAACGGCGTGTAACCTGTGGATTAAAGTGTCGATTACCCACAGGCGGGTTTGTCCTCAGAAAAAAAGGCCAGTTATCAACGGAGCTGATGGCGAGTTTTCCACAGAGCTCCTGGGCCTGAAATCTCATCTGTGGATGACGGCTTGGGCGGCGGGCCTACAGATACCGCAGACCAAGCCGGCTCTCGCCCTACCCGAATCACAGGCAAAAAAAAGCCGCTCCAGACAGAAGCGGCCTTGTTATCGAAGGGCTGTGGACTATTTGCCGATGCAGAAGCTCGAGAAAATCCTGCCAAGCAGGTCGTCCGAACTGAACGCCCCGGTGATTTCACCCAACGCTTGCTGTGCCTGGCGCAGATCCTCTGCCAGCAGCTCTCCGGCGCCAGCCAGGGTCAGTTGTGCCCGACCATGCTCCAGGTGCTCGCTGGCCTGGCGCAGCGCTTCCAGGTGTCGGCGACGGGCGCTGAAGCTGCTCTCCGCGGTCTGTTCATACCCCATGCAGGCCTTGAGGTGGTCACGCAGCAGATCCAGCCCCATGTCGTCTTCGCGGGCACTCAGGGTAATGGTTACGTGCCCATCGTCACTCTGCTCCATGCCGACATGCTCACCGCTCAAGTCGGCCTTGTTACGGATGAGCGTGACTTTTGCCACATCTGGCCGTTGGTCCAGGAACTCCGGCCACAGCGCAAAGGGGTCACTGGCTTCCGGCGCGGTCGAGTCGACGACCAGCAACACCCGGTCAGCCTCGCCGATGGCCTTGAGCGCCCTTTCCACCCCGATCTTTTCCACATGGTCATCGGTATCGCGCAGACCGGCGGTGTCGACCACATGCAGCGGCATGCCATCGATGTGGATATGTTCGCGCAGAATATCCCGGGTGGTGCCGGCGATATCGGTGACGATCGCCGCCTCGCGTCCGGCCAGCTGGTTGAGCAGGCTAGATTTGCCGGCGTTCGGCCGGCCGGCGATGACCACCGTCATGCCGTCGCGCAACAGGGCACCCTGCCCGGCTTCACGCTGCACTGTGGACAACTCGTTGCGCACATCATCGAGCATGCGCAGCACATGGCCGTCGGCGAGAAAGTCGATTTCTTCCTCAGGGAAGTCGATCGCCGCCTCGACGTAGATGCGCAAGGCAATCAGCGCCTCGGTCAGCCCATGCACGCGCTTGGAGAAAGCCCCCTGCAACGAGCGCAGGGCATTACGGGCAGCTTGCGTGGAGCTGGCTTCGATCAGGTCAGCGATGGCTTCGGCCTGGGCCAGGTCGAGCTTGTCGTTGAGAAACGCACGTTCGCTGAACTCGCCCGGGCGTGCCAACCGGCAGCCCAACTGCAGGCAGCGCTGCAGCAGCATGTCCATGACCACCGGTCCCCCGTGGCCCTGCAGCTCGAGCACGTCTTCGCCGGTGAACGAGTTCGGCCCGGGGAAGAACAGCGCGATGCCTTCGTCCAGGACCAGGCCATCGGCATCGCGGAACGGGCCATAGTGGGCATGGCGCGGGGTCAGCGTGCGGCCGGTAATGGCCTGCCCGGCCTGGCTGGCCAACGGCCCGGACAAACGGACAATGCCGACCCCGCCGCGGCCTTGGGCGGTGGCGATGGCAGCGATGGTTTCACGCACAGTGTTCATGCTCGAAAGCCTCTACAACGAATTCGTCAGATAGCAAAAACGCCCCACTAGGGGGCGTTTTTATTCACAGGCAAACAGGCTTGCCCGTCAAGCGGCAGCTTTCTTGGTCGCTGCCTCGATGCTGCGGGTGATGTACCACTGCTGTGCAATCGACAGGCAGTTGTTCACAACCCAGTACAGCACCAGACCGGCCGGGAACCACAGGAAGAAGAAGGTGAAGATGATCGGCATCATTTTCATCACCTTGGCCTGCATCGGATCCGGCGGGGTCGGGTTCAGACGCTGCTGGATGAACATGGTAGCGCCCATGATGATCGGCAGGATGAAGAACGGATCCTTGATCGACAGGTCGGTGATCCACAGCATCCACGGAGCCTGGCGCATCTCTACGCTTTCCAGCAGTACCCAGTACAGGGCCAGGAACACCGGCATCTGTACCAGGATCGGCAGGCAGCCGCCCAGCGGGTTGATCTTCTCTTTCTTGTACAGCTCCATCATCGCCTGGGACATCTTCTGGCGATCGTCACCGAAGCGTTCCTTGAGCTGAGCCAGTTTCGGCGCCACGGCACGCATGCGCGCCATCGAGCGGTAGCTGGCGGCCGACAGCGGGAAGAACAGGCCTTTGATCAGCATGGTCAGGACGATGATCGACCAGCCCCAGTTGCCGAGCAGGCTGTGGATATGTTGCAGCAGCCAGAAGATCGGCTGGGCGATGAACCACAGGAAACCGTAGTCGACGGTCAGTTCCAGGCCTGGGGACAGTTCCTTGAGCTTGGACTGGATTTTCGGACCTGCATACAGCATGGCGCTGGTTTCGACCTTGCCGCCGGCAGGAACGTTAAGCGCAGGGCCGGTGTAGCCGATGATGTAGTTGCCCTGGCTGTCCTTGCGGGTCTGGACAGCGTTGTTGTCCGATTTGCTCGGAATCCAGGCGGTCACGAAGTAGTGCTGCAGCCAGGCGACCCAGCCGCCGGTCACATTTTCTTTCAAACTGCCTTTGTCGATGTCTTTCATCGACACTTTCTTGTACGGCTCGGAAGCTGTCCACAGGGCGGCGCCCAGGTAGGTGGCCGTACCGGTCGCGGTGCTCGACGACGGGTCGGAGCTCGCGTCGCGCTTGAGCTGGGCAAACATGTTGCCGCTCCAGGCCTGGCCGCTCTGGTTGTCGATCAGGTAGCTGACGGTCAGGTCGTACTCACCGCGCTTGAAGCTGAAGCGCTTGATGTAGTTGACCCCGTTCTCGCTGAACTTCAGGTCCACGACCATCTGGTCCTGACCGTCGGCAAGCTGGAAGCTCTTCTGCTGCGCGGCGTACAGCGGGCGACCAGTGGCGCGGGCGTCCGGGCCGTTGGTGCCGGTCAGGCCGCTCTGGGCCAGGTACACGCGCTCGCCGCCGTTGTCGAACAGCTGGAACGGAATGTCCGGATGGTCCTGGCGACGTGGGTACTTCGGCAGGTTCAGCTGGACGATGTCACCACCGACTGGGTCGATAGCCAGGTCCAGGACATCGGTCTTGATCCGGATCAGGTCCTTGCTGACCGCGACCGGCGCCAGTTCAGCAGGGCTGGATTCAGCATTGGCGCTCGGCACATCGGCGCTGGCACCGGAGTTGCCGGCCGGCACGGTGTCCGGCAGGGCCGGGGCAGCATTGCTGGCAGCAGCATTCTGAGTCGGCAGGGCAGCCTGGCCATAGTCCTGGTTCCACTTGAGGACCATGACATAGGACACGATTGCCAGGGCGACGATCAGGATCGTGCGTTTAATATCCATGATTACTCGGCTATCGAAGAAGTTCGGGAGGAAGGAGCAGGTGGAACGGGATCGAAACCGCCGTCGTTCCACGGATGACAACGCCCCAGGCGACGAACGGCCAGCCACCCACCACGCAAGAGGCCATGGTTTTCGATGGCTTCATAGGCGTAACAGGAACAGCTGGGATAGAAACGACAGTGACTGGCCATCAGTGGACTGATGGCGTAACGGTAGAACTGGATCGGAACGAGGGCCAGTTTACGCATTGTGACTGTCTACCCCTGCGGAATCGGCGACCGCTGGAGAGGGCCGACTGCGGACCAGTCGCTTCCAGAGCTTGCCAAAGTGTTGGTGCAATTCTGGGTTTTCCACTTCGCCCAACCCCTTGCGTGCAACGATCACGATATCCAACCCGGCCAACATCTGCTGGTTCAGGCGGAACGAATCGCGCATCAGGCGTTTCAGGCGATTGCGTTGAACGGCGAGCTTGACGCTCTTCTTGCCGATCACCAGGCCGAGGCGTGGATGATCGAGGCCGTTCTCGCGGGCAAGGATAAGCAGGTTTTTCCCTGGAACCTTGCCGGTTGGGGAGTCGAAGACCGCTTTGAAATGCCGGGGTGTAAGCAGTCGCTTGTCCCGACTGAAGTCCTGACTCACCACCTGTACCGAAAAATCAAATGGCCAGACGCTTACGGCCTTTGGCACGGCGACGCGACAGAACGGCACGGCCGTTCTTGGTGGCCATACGGGCACGGAAACCGTGAGTGCGGGCGCGCTTGATGGTGCTTGGTTGGAAAGTACGTTTCATGGCGTGTTACCTGGGTTGGTCGACAACGGGCCGGAAGGGCCCCCTTTTTAAGAGATCGGCGATTCTAGAGAAAGCAAGCCGATAGGTCAATTTCCAACCAGCCTTTCCTTATGGAAGGTCGAGCCAGGTCGATGGGCATCCTGTTGACCTTGCTAACCTGAAAGCGGGCAAATCAAAAAAACAGAAGAGGCATATAAAAAGCTTTTCTGAAGAACTTATAGATCTTAGGTGGATAACCTTCTGTGGATAACCTTCTCAAGGCCACGATTGACGTACTGTACAGAAAATCACAACCTTGTCGGTAAGGAGTGTTCTGTCTGTGTCCCGCATGAGGAAAACCTGTGCGGGAAAAGGTGCTTTATCCACAGGTGCTTTATCCACAGCCCAGAACCCAGGGTTGTGCATAGCCCTCATGTGTCGTTATCCACAGGGCTTATCAACAGTGGCCGAAGGGTATTCAAGTCGTTTTTTGGCGGATTTACCCTGATAGTGGGTGGCGTCACGTGTGGATAACTGATCGCCCGCCCGGTACAATGGCGGTTTGTTTTTGCCTCATCCGGCTTTCAACTCAGGGGATATCCGTGTCAGTGGAACTTTGGCAGCAGTGCGTGGAGCTTCTGCGCGATGAGCTGCCTGCCCAGCAATTCAACACCTGGATCCGTCCGCTACAGGTCGAAGCCGAAGGCGACGAGTTGCGCGTCTATGCGCCCAACCGCTTCGTGCTCGACTGGGTCAATGAAAAGTACCTTGGCCGCCTGCTCGAACTGCTGGGTGAACAAGGCAGCGGTATCGCACCTGCCCTTTCCTTATTAATAGGCAGCCGGCGCAGTTCCGCAGCCCGTGCCGCACCCAACGCCCCTGTCAGTGCCGCCGTCGCGGCAACCCTCGCGCAACAGGCGCAGGTACAGCAGGCGGCGCCCGCACTCGAGCCTGTCAGCGCACCTGTGGTGGAGCCGGCGCAGGTGGCCGAAGTCGAGGAGCCCTCTTCGCGTGACAGCTTCGACAGCATGGCCGAGATCGCGAGCGCTCCGGTTGCCAGCGGTCGCACCGAGCAGCGCACGGTGCAGGTCGAGGGTGCCCTGAAGCACACCAGCTACCTGAACCGCACCTTCACCTTCGAAACCTTCGTCGAAGGCAAGTCGAACCAACTGGCTCGCGCCGCGGCATGGCAGGTGGCCGACAACCCCAAGCACGGCTACAACCCACTGTTCCTTTATGGTGGCGTCGGCCTGGGTAAGACACACTTGATGCACGCTGTGGGTAACCACCTGCTTAAGAAGAACCCGAATGCCAAGGTGGTCTACCTGCATTCGGAGCGCTTCGTTGCCGACATGGTCAAGGCGCTGCAGCTGAACGCGATCAACGAATTCAAACGTTTCTACCGTTCGGTCGATGCGTTGCTGATCGATGACATCCAGTTCTTTGCCCGCAAGGAGCGTTCCCAGGAAGAGTTTTTCCATACCTTCAACGCCCTGCTCGAGGGCGGCCAGCAGGTGATCCTCACCAGCGACCGCTACCCGAAGGAAATCGAAGGCCTGGAAGAGCGCCTGAAGTCCCGCTTCGGCTGGGGCCTGACGGTGGCCGTCGAGCCGCCGGAGCTGGAAACCCGCGTGGCGATCCTGATGAAGAAGGCCGACCAGGCCAAGGTCGAGCTGCCGCACGATGCCGCGTTCTTCATCGCCCAGCGGATCCGCTCCAACGTGCGTGAGCTCGAAGGCGCCCTGAAACGGGTGATCGCTCACTCGCATTTCATGGGCCGCGACATCACCATCGAGCTGATTCGAGAATCGCTCAAGGATCTGCTGGCGCTGCAGGACAAGCTGGTCAGTGTGGATAACATCCAGCGCACCGTGGCCGAGTACTACAAGATCAAGATCTCCGATCTGCTGTCCAAGCGACGGTCGCGCTCCGTGGCGCGTCCACGCCAGGTAGCCATGGCGTTGTCGAAAGAGCTGACCAACCACAGCCTGCCGGAGATCGGCGACATGTTCGGCGGCCGCGACCACACCACCGTGCTGCACGCCTGCCGCAAGATCAACGAATTGAAGGAATCCGACGCGGACATCCGCGAGGACTACAAGAACCTGCTGCGCACGCTGACGACCTGATGGCCGTCAGCGCAGCTAATTGAAGGCAAGGGACTAGACCATGCATTTCACCATTCAACGCGAAGCCCTGTTGAAACCCCTGCAACTGGTCGCAGGCGTCGTCGAGCGCCGCCAGACCTTGCCGGTCCTGTCCAACGTCCTGCTGGTCGTGCAAGGCCAGCAGCTGTCGTTGACCGGTACCGACCTGGAAGTCGAACTGGTTGGCCGCGTCCAGCTGGAAGAGCCTGCGGAGCCGGGCGAGATCACCGTTCCGGCGCGCAAGCTGATGGACATCTGCAAGAGCCTGCCCAGCGATGTGCTGGTCGACATCAAGGTCGACGAGCAGAAGCTGCTGGTCAAGGCCGGCCGCAGCCGTTTCACCCTGTCCACCCTGCCGGCCAATGACTTCCCGACCGTGGAAGAAGGCCCGGGCTCGCTGACCTGCAACCTGGAGCAGAGCAAGCTGCGCCGTCTGATCGAGCGCACCAGCTTCGCCATGGCCCAGCAGGATGTGCGCTACTACCTCAACGGCATGCTGCTGGAAGTGTCCACCGATACCCTGCGCGCCGTCGCCACCGACGGTCACCGTCTGGCGCTGTGCGCCATGCAGGCACCGATCGGTCAGGCTGACCGTCACCAGGTCATCGTGCCACGCAAGGGTATCCTCGAGCTGGCGCGCCTGCTCACCGATCCGGAAGGCATGGTCAGCATCGTCCTGGGCCAGCATCACATTCGCGCCACCACCGGTGAGTTCACCTTCACCTCCAAACTGGTCGACGGCAAGTTCCCGGACTACGAGCGTGTCCTGCCCAAGGGCGGCGACAAGCTGGTGATCGGTGATCGCCAGGCGCTGCGCGAGGCGTTCAGCCGTACCGCGATCCTGTCCAACGAAAAGTACCGCGGCATCCGTCTGCAACTGGCCGCCGGCCAGCTGAAGATCCAGGCCAACAACCCGGAGCAGGAAGAAGCGGAAGAAGAGATCAGCGTCGACTACAACGGCAGCTCGCTGGAGATCGGTTTCAACGTCAGCTACCTGCTGGATGTGCTGGGCGTCATGACCACCGAACAGGTTCGCCTGATTCTGTCCGACTCCAATAGCAGCGCCCTGTTGCAGGAAGCCGGCAATGACGATTCGTCCTACGTTGTCATGCCGATGCGTCTGTAACCCATAGCAGGCGACATGTCCCTTCGACGTCTCTCGGTCACCGCGGTGCGCAATTTGCACCCGGTGACCCTCTCACCCTCCCCCCGCATCAACATCCTTTACGGCGCCAACGGCAGCGGCAAGACCAGCGTGCTCGAAGCCGTGCACCTGCTGGGGCTCGCCCGTTCGTTCCGCAGCACCCGGTTGAACCCGGTGATTCAGTACGAGCAGCCGACCTGCACCGTGTTCGGTCAGGTCGAACTGGCCGAAGGCGGTACCAGCAACCTGGGTGTTTCACGGGAGCGGCAGGGTGATTTCACCATTCGTATCGACGGACAGAATGCGCGCAGCGCCGCGCAACTGGCCGAGATGCTGCCCCTGCAACTGATCAACCCGGACAGTTTCCGCCTGCTCGAAGGTGCGCCCAAGGTGCGCCGGCAGTTCCTCGATTGGGGCGTGTTCCACGTGGAACCTCGCTTCATGGCGACCTGGCAGCGCCTGCAGAAGGCCCTGCGGCAGCGGAACTCATGGCTGCGGCATGGTACACTTGATGCCGTTTCGCAAGCCGCCTGGGATCGGGAGTTATGTCTCGCCAGTGCGGAAATAGATGAATACCGTCGCAACTACATCAAGGCCTTGAAGCCTGTCTTCGAGCGTACCCTGAGCGAGCTGGTCGAACTGGACGGGCTGACCCTGAGCTACTACCGAGGTTGGGACAAGGACCGGGAACTCAACGAAGTCCTCGCAACCTCTCTCCTTCGCGATCAGCAGATGGGCCATACCCAGGCCGGGCCACAACGTGCCGATCTGCGCCTGCGATTGGGCGCGAACAACGCGGCCGACATCCTTTCGCGGGGGCAGCAGAAGCTGGTGGTCTGCGCCTTGCGCATTGCCCAGGGACATCTGGTCAGCCAGGTTCGTCGCGGCCAGTGTATTTATCTGGTGGACGACCTGCCGTCCGAGTTGGACGAGCAGCATCGCCGCGCCCTGTGCCGCTTGCTTGAAGAATTGAACTGCCAGGTGTTCATCACCTGTGTAGACCACGAATTTCTGAGGGAAGGCTGGCAGACGGAAACGCCAGTCGCCTTGTTCCACGTGGAACAAGGCCGTATCACCCAGACCCACGACCATCGGGAGTGAAGGCATGAGCGAAAATCAAACGTACGACTCCTCCAGCATCAAGGTGCTGAAAGGGCTGGATGCCGTACGCAAGCGTCCCGGCATGTACATTGGCGACACCGATGACGGCAGCGGCCTGCACCACATGGTATTCGAGGTGGTCGACAACTCGATCGACGAAGCCCTGGCCGGGCACTGCGATGACATCACCGTCATCATTCACCCGGACGAATCCATCAGCGTCCGTGACAATGGCCGTGGTATTCCGGTCGACGTGCATAAAGAAGAAGGCGTTTCCGCGGCCGAGGTCATCATGACCGTGCTGCACGCCGGCGGTAAGTTCGACGACAACTCCTACAAGGTTTCCGGCGGTCTGCACGGCGTAGGTGTCTCGGTGGTGAACGCCCTGTCCGAGCAACTGGTGCTCACCGTTCGTCGTAGCGGCAAGATCTGGGAACAGACCTACGTCCATGGCGTGCCACAGGCGCCGATGGCGGTGGTCGGTGAAAGCGAAACCACCGGTACCCACATTCACTTCAAGCCTTCGGCTGAAACCTTCAAGAACATTCACTTCAGCTGGGACATTCTCGCCAAGCGTATCCGCGAGCTGTCGTTCCTGAACTCGGGTGTCGGCATCCTGCTGAAGGACGAGCGCAGCGGCAAGGAAGAGTTCTTCAAGTACGAAGGCGGCCTGCGCGCATTCGTTGAATACCTGAACACCAACAAGACCCCGGTCAACTCCCAGGTCTTCCACTTCAACGTCCAGCGTGACGATGGCGTGGGTGTCGAAGTCGCCCTGCAGTGGAACGACAGCTTCAACGAAAATCTGCTGTGCTTCACCAACAACATTCCCCAGCGCGACGGTGGTACCCACCTGGTCGGCTTCCGTTCCTCGCTGACCCGTAGCCTGAACAGCTACATCGAGCAGGAAGGCCTGGCGAAGAAAAACAAGGTCGCCACCACTGGTGATGACGCCCGTGAAGGCCTGACCGCGATCATCTCGGTCAAGGTGCCGGATCCTAAGTTCAGCTCGCAGACCAAGGACAAGCTGGTTTCCTCGGAGGTGAAGACCGCCGTGGAACAGGAGATGAACAAGTACTTCGCCGACTTCCTGTTGGAGAACCCCAACGAAGCCAAGGCCGTGGTCGGCAAGATGATCGACGCTGCCCGGGCCCGTGAAGCGGCGCGTAAAGCCCGTGAGATGACTCGTCGCAAAGGTGCTCTGGACATCGCCGGCCTGCCGGGCAAATTGGCCGACTGCCAGGAGAAGGACCCTGCCCTTTCCGAGCTGTACCTGGTGGAGGGTGACTCCGCGGGTGGTTCGGCCAAGCAAGGCCGTAACCGTCGCACCCAGGCGATCCTGCCGCTCAAGGGCAAGATCCTCAACGTCGAGAAAGCGCGCTTCGACAAGATGATCTCTTCCCAGGAGGTCGGCACGCTGATCACCGCACTGGGTTGTGGCATCGGCCGTGAAGAGTACAACATCGACAAGCTGCGTTATCACAACATCATCATCATGACCGATGCTGACGTCGACGGTTCGCACATCCGTACCCTGCTGCTGACCTTCTTCTTCCGTCAGCTGCCGGAGCTGGTCGAGCGTGGCTACATCTATATCGCCCAGCCGCCGCTGTACAAGGTCAAGAAAGGCAAGCAGGAGCAGTACATCAAGGACGACGAGGCCATGGAAGAGTACATGACCCAGTCGGCCCTGGAAGATGCCAGCCTGCACCTGGACGAGTCCGCGCCAGCCGTTTCCGGCGTGCAGCTCGAGGCGCTGGTCAACGAATTCCGCGCGGTGATGAAAACCCTCAAGCGTCTTTCGCGCCTGTACCCGGAAGAGCTGACCGAGCACTTCATTTACCTGCCAAAGGTTTCCCTCGAGCAACTGGCCGATAAGGCGCAGATGGACATTTGGCTGAAGGCGTTCCAGCAGCGTCTGGATAATAGCCAGCGTTCTGGTCTGGCTTACAAGGCCGACTTGCACGAGGACAAGGAGCGCAACCTCTGGCTGCCTGTCGTTGAAACGACCTCCCATGGTTTGGCCAGCTATGTCACCTTCAACCGTGACTTCTTCGGTAGCAATGACTACAAGACAGTCGTTGCCCTGGGTGAAAAGCTGGGTACCTTGCTGGGCGACGGCGCCTATGTGCAGCGTGGCGAACGTCGCAAGGCTGTCACCGAGTTCAAGGAAGCCCTCGACTGGCTGATGAACGAGAGCACCAAGCGCCACACCATCCAGCGATACAAAGGACTGGGTGAGATGAACCCGGACCAGCTGTGGGAAACCACCATGGACCCGACCGTGCGCCGCATGCTCAAGGTGACCATCGAGGACGCCATCGCCGCCGATCAGCTGTTCAACACCCTGATGGGGGATGCGGTCGAACCGCGTCGCGACTTCATCGAAAGCAACGCGCTGTCGGTGTCCAACCTGGACTTCTGATCTGCTGTAGGTTCACAGAAAAGCTGCACGCTTTCACAAATAGATGACCGGCCGGGCTTCAACCATGGCCCCTGTCGGTCACCATCAAGCCCGCCTTCGCGGGCTTTTTTTTGCCTGGAATTCCTGCCGGGGCGCCCTACTCCGCTCATTGGAAAATGATGCAGATGGGGGGATTTGAGGAAGTGATTTGATGGGGCGCTGGAAGTGCTGAGAGGGTCGGCGGGCGGATCTGAGCAGCAGAGAGATTGAGAGGACTTTAAAACTAATATTTGAACACCTTAATAGTTAATTAAGCGTACGTGTTAAGTATTAATTTGAACAATTTAGTATGGAAATGGAATTTGGTGGAAGTTGCCATTTTGGATTTTTTGTAGATTTCGAAGGGATGTTGGAATAAGATCTATGACCAACTTTTCCGCTTTGCACTGAAGATTTTCAGCCAAATCAGCTGTTTGAAGCGAGAGCTTCAGACCTGATCCAAATTGCTCCAGCGATCACGAAGTGGCCGTTTAGAAATAAAGAGAGCAAGCCGATTGCTTTAGATTCTGATCAGTCATGAGAGTCATGACCAATGAGAGAAAAGGAGACCTGAAAATGTAGAAAAACGCGATCAATCCCGAGAGGACTGACCGCGCTTAGCGAAGCAGACTTGCGTCCTCAGAACCCGCAATGTCTGCTTTTTCGAAGCGACTGTCAATCCTCTCCCATTTTTTCGACCTTAGCGAGGTTACTCGACGGCACAGTGTTGCCTGTCGAAAGGCCTCACTTCGCCCGCCCTGCGCCTTGATTTTTTGGCGCAGCGTCGGCGCTCGTTTCGAGATTTTCGGAGGTGTTTCATGACAGTACGAAAGGTGGTCACGCGGCGGTCCAACCATTACCGCGGCTACTTCCCATCGCTCAAAAATAAAAAGCCTGTGCCCTGGGAGTCCCAGCTCGAAGGCGCTCTTTTTCGGCTTCTTGAGCTGTCTCCTGCGGTCATCGGCTACGTCCCGCAGCCCAGTGAGGAACGTGTTCCATCGCTCCAGGGCTACTTCAAATATTACCCAGACGTACAGGTTTTCCTCGCGGATGGGCGCGAGTGGTGGTTTGAAGTGAAGCCTCACGACCGACTGAAGATTGCCAGCGTCAGGCAGCGACTGGATGCCGCTGAGCGCTACTTCAACGCCACTGCCCGTAACTTTTCGGTGATCACTGAAAAGTTAATTGAAGCTGAACCCCTGGCTACCAATCTTAGAAGGCTGATGTATCACCGGCGCGGTCCAGAGCTTTCGCATCAGGCGTTGGAGGAGGTAATGGCGACCTTCAACGAATGGCCGCCTATGACCGTTGCAGATCTGCTCTACGTGGTTGGTGAGGGGAAAGCCTGGCGCTTGTTAGGCCTTGGGGTGGTGGGCATTGACCTTGATAGGTCAATTGACACTGACTCCCCGGTCTTCCTGCAAGGGGGGCACCGTCATGCAAACCTTTTCCCTTAGGGTGAAATTGGTCGTCATCGTTCGTGGCGTACTGATGGTGCTTGAGAAGAGGCTTATTGACCGGAAGCTGCTCTTTTTCGATGAGCTTGGTGAGCCCACGAAGCTATCCGAGAAGGAGTTCTATGAGGCCTACGAGAAGCGCGAGATCGAGATCTCCGCTGATCAGCCATACCTTGGGAGGGTTCCGTATGTGCGGAACGTCCCTCCAGATATTTCATGCTTCCCCAAAAAACATGGAGATGAGGCATTGCGTCGACGCAAGTATCTGGACGACCTAACTAAGCGCGGTAAATACAAGCTACCGGGTGACGAAGACATGATCAAGAAGCTTAGAGATATCGCCAAAAAGATTGGGGATGCGTGCGCACCCTCGGTTTCCACTATTCGACGTTGGGCAGCCAAATACATTGGCCAGAACGTAGTAAAGCTTATCCCTCAGCATGCCAAAAAGGGTCGGGCTGCCGCGATACAGGGAGAGCTCGAAGTTATTCTTGAAGGGGTGATTAATAAAACCTACCTGCAGGATACGATTCCAGCGGTCAGCGTGGTCGTTTCAGAATTCGAGGATCAGATAAAAGAGAGGAACAAAAGTCGTTTGCCTTCGGATCAGCTCAAGATCCCAAGCGGAATGACTGTCCGAAGGTACATCGCCAAGCTGGATCCGTACCTTGTGGATAAGGAGAGGCTCGGAAAACACGCAGCAGACAAGAAGCACCGTGTTGCGGCGGGTGTCCTACGTGTCCATGAGATTTTGGAACGTTGGGAAATTGATCACACCTTGTTGGACGTCCAGCTTGTGGATGAAACCTCGGGGCTGTGCATTGGGCGCCCCTATCTGACGATCGTCCTCGACCGCTTCTCTCGAATGGTGATGGGATATTTGCTCCACCTGTCGGCGCCAAATACGGAAACCGTGCTTCGTGTGATCGAACGCTCAATCCGTCCAAAAGCCGAATTGCTGAAGCGCTTTCCGAAAGTGAGAAATGAATGGTGGGCACGTGGGCTGCCGGCTCGAATAGTCCCAGACAACGCAGCGGAATTTCACGCGGGCGATCTCATCATGGGATTCAACGAGTTGGGTATCGAGATCATGTATCCCGCTTCAAGGGCCCCTCAAAGGAAAGGTGCCGTCGAACGCTTTTTCAGCACACAGAACCTGGGGCTTATCCACAACCTCCCGGGTACCACCTTCTCGAATATCCAGCAGCGTGGCGATTACGACTCGGAGAAGAATGCATGTTTCACGCTCCCTCAATTGGAGGCGGTGGTAGTGAAATGGATCGTCGATGGTTACCACCAGACTCCTCATCGGGGGCTGGACAACAGAACACCGGCTCAAGTCTGGGGGACTAGCGAGGCGAACCATGTCATCAGCCTTCCCGTCGACCTGGACTCGTTGGAGTGCATTCTGGCCAAGCGGGCCTCGGTGAAGGTTCACCATTACGGCATCGAGGTTGCCAAAGTGGGCTACCACTCTACGGAACTTGCTGAGCTCCGTATGCGTTTGGCAGACGGAGAAAAGGTAAACGTCCGCTATCGAGACGAAGCCGGGCACGTTTGGGTTCACGACCGCTTCAGAAACTTGTTCTTCAAAGTGCCCGCCAAAGATGAGCGAATGGCCGGTAAGAGCAGGGAGGTGTGGAAGGCTGCCGAGAAAGCGCTGCGAGAAAAATATAATGAGCAGCCTAGCTTCGAGGCTACGCACAGGTGCTACCAGGAAATTATGGAAGATGCAGACGAGGCCCGCCGTTCGCAGACGCTCAGAAAACGACGCGCAGCTGCCATAGCGAAAATCGACAAGGAGGGTCGAGTGACCGAAAGCACGCCTCCACCCAAGGTACTCGCTGAAGTGGAATGGACCGGTGACTCTATTCCTAACATTCCGCCAGCAGCCTTCAAGGTCTCGGTTCGTCGCCCTGCTGGGAGTTCTAAGCCATGAACGCCATCAATCTGTACGAATGCTACGAGCATGGTGAATACAGCTTTACGCTCCGCGATCGTTTTATTCACAGCCCTCAAGTCGAGCGAGCGTTGACGCGACTAGGCGATATCCACGGCGATAGTCGGCGTACCAGAGCAAGTAAAGGGTTGCTGATCCAAGGTCCAAGCGGAGTGGGCAAGAGCACATTGGTCAAGGAGTACATTCGGTCATTGGAGGAATTGGAGAGCCATGACCCACAGAAGCGGACAGTTCTGTTCGTCGAGATGCCTTCGTCTCCAACCAAAAAGAACCTGGCAGCAGCCATTTTGGCAGAGCTGAAGGATCCCTTCGCAGAGGCACGAGGACATTCGGCAGAGGTTAAATTTGCGCGAGTAGTCCTGCTGCTGAAGAACCTTGGCGTGGAGATGTTGGTCCTCGATGAGGCGCAGCACCTGGTCGATTATCGTCGTAATGGTGCGTATGAGGCAGCAGACTGGATCAAGAGTCTGATGAATGAAACCAGTATCGCGTTTGTTCTGATTGGGCTGAAGCGCACCGAAAATCTCCTGCTAGCAAACGAGCAACTGCGACGCAGGTTTTCGGCCACGGTGGCATACGATCGCTTCACCTTCTCCGCTAATACGTCTCTTCATTTCGTGATGTTGTTGCAGGCAATCGAGGGCGAACTGCCTGTTCAAACCATCAGTTTTGTAGAGCCAGCGATGATTAAACGCTTCTACCTGGCTTCCTATGGATTGATCGACTACCTCATCAAGATTGTGGACAGGGCTGTTTGGCTGGTTCAAGTCCAGGACCTTGTCGGGATTGAACTTCCTGTGCTGGCCCAGGCTTTTGAAGACGAGGTTTGGAGCTACGCCACCGAGGATCGAAACCCCTTCAGTGCGAGCTTCAATTTCCAGCCTCTGTTCGGGAAGCGGGAGCCGTTTGAGACGTTCGAAGAGAGCAGTACCTGACGGCCAAGGGCCGGGCTTATCGGCCCGGCTCTACTCCCCTGATTTTTATGTCTTCGATTTCATGGATGTGTAGGAATGTTTGGTCTTTTAATCAACCCACGACCACACCAAGACGAAAGTCTTTTGGGGTACCTGCAGCGCCTGGCGAAAGCCAACGGATTACCCAGAAAGGAACTGCTCACCGCCTTTGCACGAGCCGACGAGACCGATGTTGCGGACTGGCTGCAGATGATGGAAGGACCACTGAGCTGGCCTGCGGTATCTGCTGAGTTTCGTGATCCAAGGCCCAAGGGGGTCAAGTTATGGACGACTCATCACGCTCGTTACTGTCCGATCTGTTTGGGCGAAGCCGGTTATTGGAGAGAAAGCTGGGGCTTGACCCTGGTTACGACGTGTTCTGTCCACGGCACTGAACTCCACGGGCGGTGCCCCAACTGTCTGAAGGAAACCGATCCAAGCGCAATGAGTGCGAATAGTTGCCAAGCGTGTGGCACCTCATTGAGTGGGACCAATTTTGAGATCGCGCCGGCGAGTGATACGGCCGCCTGGCTCACCTCTGGCTTTGAAGATAGGTTTTACGCCGACTCGTTGCCAGCTGACGCGGGATTGGCGGCCCTCACCTACGAACAGTTTCACGAGTTGTCATCGCGTCTCGCTGTCAGAAGTTTGCCTACGGAAAGAACCCAGCCGCTGAAGGTTGCTGATTCGGGTTCGCTAGAGATATCGCGGCTTATGGCAAACGCGGCGGGCGTGGTTCTCATGAACTGGCCTCTCGCATTCAGAGAACTGCTGAGTGGCCTCAAGGCAGTCCATTCCGATAACGAACATTGGACGCTCAGCAGATCGTTCGGCCCGATATACCACGACATCCACCGTGATCTGGATGACTCTTGTTTTGACTTTCTTCGTCGAGAGTTCGAATCATTTCTGCAGCATGCGTGGGAAGCACCGTTAGCGAAGCGAAATCGCAATTTGAGTGAGGAGACGATTGAGAGACATCGTTGGGTGTCGTTCGATTCTGCTGCTGAAGCTTGTGGTCTCGGGGTATCAGTCATAAAACGCCTTCATCAGGAGGGACAAATCGCCTATCGGGAGAAGGTCCATGAAGATCGAGTCTTTACGGTCGTGGACCTGGATCATTTGAAGGCAATCTCGCAGCATCTCCAGGGCGTGGCTGATATGAAAGAAACCTCGACTTTGCTAAGCCTCTGTCGCAATCGGGTTAGGCAGCTGCTAGCTGGTGGTACCCTCCAGTTCTTTGGTGGAGAACCGCGCCCAGGCGAAAGGTGGCTGATTGACTGCCGCTCGATCAACGAATTGATTGATGAGAAGCTGCCTACCAGCTCTGACCAGAGCCTGGTGTCGATCAACTACTTGGCCAAGCATTCTCTGCCCAAGGGGGGTGGGTTGGTCGAGTTGGTTCAGGCAATACGTGCAGGTGAACTTCGCGCTTACGGCCCAGCTGAGAATGGCTCGGTTGCGGTAGGGGCGTGGTTACTCAAGCCGCAAGATTTTGCAGCGTGGCAACAAGCCCGAGCTGAGAACAAGAGTCCGGTCTTTCCCGGCCTGTCGGTAGTCAAGGCTGCTGCGCTGTTAGGCGTCAAAGAACAATGCGCATACGCGTTCGTTCGACTGGGTCTGCTATGGAGCACTGCTGTCGAACGAGGCCGGCGTACGCAATTGATGGTTAAGCCTCAAGCCATCGACAGATTCAGGCGTGGCTATATCTTGGGACCGGAGATTGCGGTGTATTTGGGGAAGTCGACCAGGGAGGCGTTCAAGCACCTTTGGGAGGCCAGGTTTCGCCCCGTTGCGGGGCCATCCATTCCAAACGCGGCTTGCCGGCAGTACGTTTGGGTAAGAAGCAAAAAGCTGATCGATTACCTCGCAAGTGAAGCCGCCCAGATCGACGATCCTGAAGCCATCACGTTTTTATCCACACCGATCGCTCAGCCTCGTGATTGCCGATTCAGGCATGTGGGATCAAGATAGTTAGCACGCTTTCTTTCTTGATTGCTAAAATCATCGAACCCATTTTGGAGAATCTTATGTCCCGTCTCGCTGAATTCCGCCTGCTCGAACAACAGCTCGCAGCCCAACTGGCGGAGCTGGAAGCGCTGAAAAATGACTCTGCCCTGAAGCAGGAAATGGAATTTGAAACGAAGCTGCGCAGTTTGCTCAACGAGTATGGCTACGGCCTGCGCCAAGTGGTGCTGATCCTCGATCCGCAAGCGGTGGCTTCCACTGATATGGCCCCAAAAACCTCTCGGAAACCACGCGAAGTGAAGGTCTACAAGAATCCACACAGCGGAGAGGTTGTTGAGACCAAGGGTGGTAATCAGCGTACGCTTAAGGCCTGGAAAAACGAGTATGGCGCTGAGGTAGTCGAGTCTTGGCTCGCCAATTGATTGCACTGCAGGCGGCTTCTGGCACGAGATGAATCGTGGTGCGCCCCGAATGCAAATTCCCATTCTGGGGCGTGACGAAATTTTCTGCGGGTGGTGGATTTAGAGAATTAAAACTGTCGCTAGAGGGTCCCGTCTTTCGCGGCCTGCAGCCATTTGGAGAGGAAACGCAAAACTGTCGCAATCACCCAAAACGCCGGTTCAGACTGATTCGCTAGAGAATTAAAACTGTCGCAGCCTGAAACGACGCGGCTTTCACGTGTATTCAGAGCCATCATTATCGATAGCCTGCTTACAAACATGTAATTCCTGGATCACGTGGATGACAGCTCCCAGTCGGTAAGCTTCACTCATGTCTTCATGGAGTAACAGAAATGAACACCGCTAAAAGCATTGCCGCCCTCATGCTCGTAATCGCCTCCTCATCCGCTTTAGCTGAAGGAGGATCTGATCGCTTACACGGAAAGATGATTCAGGCAAATGAGCAAGCAATGCGTGCCTACGCCGCTGCCAATGGAAAAAAACCACCTGAAGTGATCCATTATCGCTACGGAATGAAACTGGATGTGGCGAGAGTTATCAGTATGACTTCGCTCAAAGGTAGCTGCGACGTGATGCCGACACAGATGAATTACGAGGACTCAACAGGTGAGTTGAAAATCCTCGAATATCGCTCTGCTGGAATTAACTGTAGAGGTCAAAACTGACCGAAGGGACAGGGTAAGTCTTGGAGTAAGCTGACCACGACCAGCGCTGCAGCTGGTCGGCTGGCCGGCAGAAGCCCTTCCCCCGGGGCATCTTGCATTACGTGTCAGGATAACTGGCAACTACTTGATCGTCCCCACTCTTGGTGAGGCCGATGACTTGATAGGCGTGTTTCATGCCATCAACCTCCATACCTGGTGAGCCAGCGGGCATGCCAGGTACCGCGACGCCTGCCAGGTCGTTGCGCTTTATGAGCTCCTGCACCTGGGCTGCGGGGACGTGACCTTCCACAAACTTGCCATCGATAACCGCGGTGTGACACGAAGCCAGCCTCGGAGCTACTCCTAGCTCTTGCTTCACCGCCCTCATGTCCGTTTCAACGTGGTCGACGACCTTGAAGCCGTTTGCCTCCAAGTGCGCTATCCATTTCTTACAGCAACCGCAATTAGCGTCCCGGTGCACATCGATAGTCAGGGGCTCCGCAGCAAAGGCGGCTGAGGCGATTAGAAGTGACGCTGCGGTACTTAAACCGAGGAAGCGGCGCTTACTTGTCATGAGTGTGCTCCTTCCCGTCTTTGTGCACATGGGTTTTGGGAGTAGAACCTGTGTGGTGGTCCGAGTGCGCCTCGCCGGACTCGTGTTCACCGTGGTGCTCCGCTACTGATGAAGACTCCGAATGCGAACTGCCATGATCATGACTTTCCTCAGCCACGCCGTTTGCTGCGGAATCATCATGATTTCCATGACCTGATTTCGCACCACCGTGTTGGCCTTCATGGTTATGCATATCGCTTTCGCCACCGCCATGTTGGTGACCACCACTGGAAGCGACCATCATCTGGTACTGCTCAGCATTGAGTTGCGGTAGCTGGTCCAGGAACGCGACGATTCCCCAGATGTACTGGTCGTCCATGCTCTTACCCCAGGCTGGCATGCCTGTCGCTTTGATACCGTGCTTGATGGTCCAAAACGCAGCAGCAGGGTCACCGCTTACACCTATCTCGGTGAGGTTTGGTGGGGATGGGTATAGGGCTTGGCTGAGTTCAGTTTTCTCCACCCCTGGCGCGAGGTGGCAACCGATACACATGGCGTTGTAGTTGCCTGCCCCTGCTTGGATGAGAGCAGGATCTTTAAGGTTTGGCACCTCAATGTCGCTTGCTCGGACTTCAATCGAGCGATCCCGCGCCATGGCCAAAAACGCATGCACAGCGGGGAAGTGTGGGTCGTCCGCACCAACGTTCACGAGACCGAAGTAAGCAGCACCTAGCACTGCTGCGCTAGTAACAGCACCTGCCGCCACCAGCGTTGTAATTGTTTTTTTCATGTTGAGTTCTCAAAACCACATCCGAATACCGGCCACAAAACGAGCTTCGTCCACGTCCCCGCCTTCATCCCGAATGAAATCGGCGGTTTTGCCGTAGGAACGGCTCCAGGTGACACCTATGTATGGCGCGAACTGGCGAACAATCTCGTACCGTAACCGCAGCCCGACTTCGGTGTTTGCCAGGCCAGAGCCGACGCCGCGTTCCGGGTCGTTCTTGCCATAAAAGTTGGCCTCAGCGGTTGGCTGAAGAATTAAACGATTGGTTAGCAAGATGTCGTACTCGCCCTCCAGACGGGCAGCGGTTTGACCGTTCTCGCCGATAAAGGCGGTGGCTTCAGCTTCGAAGTCATACAGGGCCAGGCCCTGAATACCGAACGCAGCCCAGGTCTGCGGATCCTCCGGTTTGAAATCCTGCCGGACGCCGGCGACAACATCCCACCACGGGCTTACCGAGCGGCCATAGAGGAGCTGCAGCTCAGCATCTTCAGTCACACCATTGGTTCGTTCACCTTCCGAGCGAATCCAGAGCCTATTGATATCGCCGCCCACCCAGCCGGATGCATCCCAAGCAAGCGTGCTACCTTCATCGGCATCTTGGTATTCCAGTTGGTCTAGCAAGAAAAAGCTGTTGAACCCGCTGTCATCCATTTTGTGCCCGTCAAGCGGGGGGAAGGCAGCCTGCCGGTCGGCATCAGTCAGCACCGGGATTGGCGTACGGCTGGTCGGGGTCGGCGAATCAGCGTTCCCGTTTCCCATCGTGGAATGACCCATCGCGCCATGATCCATGCCTTCCATGGACCCGTGATCCATGCCTTTCATGCTTCCATGGTCCATCTTGCTGTGGTCCATCGAGGCGGGTTTCGCTTTGGGCTGGCCATGGCCCATTTTGCTGTGATCAACGGGTGCAGGTTGCGTGGGTTGCTTGCTCGCGCCCATCTGGCTGTGGTCCATGCCCGGCATCGCAGCCTGTGATGAGGCGTGGTCCATCTGCATGGCACCGTGGCCCATTGCCGAGTGGTCCATTCCGGAATGATCCATTTCAGCGGCGAAGCTGGGCGAAACGCCCAGCACACCTAAAGAAACGGCGAATGCCAGCAGCGATGGTCGTGCAACGCTATTGGCCATTTTTCCCTGCCTTAGCTTTGTCGCTGCCATGCGATTCCATCATTTTGCTGTGATCCATTCCTTCCATGGAACCATGATCCATGCCCTCCATAGAGCCATGATCCATGCCTTTCATGGAGCCGTGATCCATGCCTTCATGGTTCATGCCCTGGGCTTGCTTGCTCTTCGAGCCGTTCGATTGCGCCGCGTTGGACGACTTTTGAGAGTGCTGATCATGGTTGTCACTGGACCAGGAAGACGGGGCGTACACCGCGAGCAGGCCAACCATCGCGGCAGAGAGGAAAAAGGCGCTTCGTTTCATTGGTTTGCTCATCTCGTATCTCCAGTTCATTCGTCCACGCGGACTTCTCGGAACATGCCCATCTCCATGTGGTACATGAGGTGACAGTGATAGGCCCAGCGCCCGAGTGCATCTGCGGTTACGCGATAGCTTCGTTTCGAGCCAGGCGGCATATCGATCGTGTGTTTTCGCACCATGAAATTGCCGTCCTCATCCTCCAGGTCACTCCACATGCCGTGCAGATGGATGGGGTGAGTCATCATGGTGTCGTTGACCAAGGTAATACGCAGGCGCTCGCCGTACTTGAGCCGCAGCGGCTCTGCGTCAGAAAACTTGATCCCATCGAAGGACCAAGCGAACTTTTCCATATGCCCGGTAAGGTGCAGTTCGATTGTCCGGCCAGGTTCCCGGCCGTCAGGGTCGATGAAGGTGCTACGCAAATCCGAATACGTGAGAACCCGACGCCCGTTATCGCGAAGCCCGATCCCCGGATCGCTCAGCTTTGGCGTAGGGGTCATGGTCTGCATATCGACCAGAGGGTTGTTTGTTTCGGAGGCGGGATGGTTCTGCATGGCACCGCTGGCGGCCATATTGCTTTGGTCCATACCGGTCATGTTGCCGTGGTCCATGCCAGCCATCTTGCTATGGTCCATACCGGCCATGCTGCCGTGGTCCATGCCAGCCATCTTGCTATGGTCCATACCGG
>NZ_NIBE01000129.1:0-666 GCF_002205115.1 Pseudomonas sp. DrBHI1 | reverse complement strand
ATTCCTCCCTGCCCCAGAATTAGGGCAATCGTAGATACAGCTCTTGTCCTGTATGCTGCGGCAAGCATTGATTTGGATCTGATTTTTGCTTCTTCGGCATCTGAAATGTCCCACGCAATACTGACAACGCCCCCCACCGTCGCCAACGCCGCCCCCCATAGCCGATAGCGCCCCAGGCTGATGTCCGCTCCCCGCGCAATCGCGCTGTTCCGCTCGACGCCCAGCAGGGTCTGTTCCGTCCCCACTGCCAGTAGCTCGAATCCCGCTGCCGCACTGGCCAATCCTGCGGCCACCACCTCGCTCCAGAAACGCCGGTCCTTGTCATCCCGCTGCCCCTGCAACAGGAGCAGTCCCGCCTCCAGCAGGAGCAGCCCACTGGCCAGCCGAAGCCGATAGAACGAGTGAGCATGAGCGCCCTGCAACGTCTCCACGTAGGCGCGATCAAGGCGTCGGACCATGGGGGCGGCCACCCGTCCTCGCGAGGGGGTGTCACCCTCGAGTGCGTGTTCGCTCAGGCGCAGGTTGAGTGCTTGCTCGCCCAGCGAGGCGATGAGGTAGGTGCCCAGGCGCCGGTACAGCAGGCGATCCATGTTGCCGGGGGCGCCGGCCTGCAGGCTCTGGCGCCCCAGTTGACCCAGCCAGGCCAAGGCGCCGGCGGTGTTGAGG
>NZ_NIBE01000128.1:0-593 GCF_002205115.1 Pseudomonas sp. DrBHI1 | reverse complement strand
TTCGACGCCATGGCCTGGGAAGCCTGGCCGGCCCTGTGCACCGGGGCGGTGCTGCACCTGCCGCCGGCGTCCATCGGCGGCGAGCATGTCGATGAACTGCTCGACTGGTGGCTGGAGCAGCCGCTGCACGTGAGCTTCCTGCCGACACCGGTCGCCGAGCAGGCGCTGCGCCGCGAACGCCAGCACCCGACCCTGCGCACGCTGCTGGTCGGCGGTGATCGCCTGCGCCAGTTCGACCGTGATCCGGGCTTTGCGCTGGTCAACAACTATGGCCCGACCGAAACCACCGTGGTGGCGACGTCGGGGCAACTGCAACCGGGCGGTGCGCTGCATATCGGCAAGCCGACCGCCAACACCTGCGTCTATGTGTTGGACGAGCAACGCCAACCCGTACCGGTGGGTGTGATAGGCGAGTTGTACATCGGTGGTGCGCAGGTCGCCCGAGGTTACCTCAACCGTCCTGAACTGACCGCCGAGCGTTTCCTCGACGATCCGTTCAACGGCGGCCGGATGTACCGCACGGGCGATCTGGTGCGCTGGAATGCCGACGGCACGCTGGACTACCAGGGCCGCAATGACGACCAGGTGAAGAT
>NZ_NIBE01000017.1:0-64168 GCF_002205115.1 Pseudomonas sp. DrBHI1 | reverse complement strand
GGGCAGGTCACGCAAGGGTTTCTTTTTGGTTGGCATACATGCACCTCTTACTCATGTTATGCCCGAACACAAAATTTCTGACACCCTCCTATCGCGGGGCAAGCCCGCTCCCATAGGGAGGTATCAGGCAATCGCCAGGTAATGCTTCACAAAGGTCTCGCTCAGCACTTCCCACAGCACCGGCGTGCCCTTGGTCACGAACCAGGCATCACCCGCTTTGTAGCGCGTCACCTGACCGGTGGATTCATCGGTCAGCTGGATCTCGCCGGTCACGATCACCGCCTGCTCGCTGAACGGATAGACCATGCGGAACTTGCCTTGGGTGGTGCCGAAGTAGGCGCTGCTGAGCGGATCGGTGGGGGCGCCGTGGGTCATCTTGCCGTAGCACTTGACCTCGCCTTCGAGGATGGTCGAGCCCAGGTCGGCAACGGTGCCCCAGGCGTCGAGTTCGGACAGTTGCACACCCTGGCGGACGGCGGTGAGGGTCATGGTGGTTCTCCTGGTCTTGTTCAAAAGGAATCAACGGCGGCCGTTGAAGAAGCCCGACAGCTGATGCACGGTCTTGCCGGCGGTCAGCAGCAGCGGGCGGATATGGTCCTTGCCGAGGATGCGCGCATGCTTGACCGAGCTGATCAGGTCGTAGCGGCTGGAGCCTTCGCTCATGCCTTCGGCGAGAATCTTGCAGATGATGTGGCTGGGGGTGACGCCAAAGCCCGAATAGCCCTGCACGTAGAAAGCGTTGGGGCGGTTGCTCAGGGTGCCGATCTGCGGGAACAGGTTGGCGCTGGTGGCCATCGGCCCGCCCCAGGCCAGGTCGATGCGCACGTCCTTGAGGTAGGGGAAGATCTTCAGCATCAGGTTGCGGTTCCAGGCCTTCAGGTCCTTCGGGATGTGTTCCACGAACGGGGTGGCGGCGCCGAACAGCAGGCGGTTCTCGCGGGTGACGCGGTAATAGTCGATTACCGGGCGGATGTCGCTGTAGGCGCCGCGAATCGGGCTGATGCGCTGGATGAGTTCGTCCGGCAGTGGCTCGGTCATCAGCTGGAAGGCGTAGGTGTTGACGGTGCGCGCATGCAGCTCGGGTTCGAGCTTGTTGAGGAAGCTGTCACAGGCCCACAGCAGTTTGTTGGCCTTGACCGAGCCGCGCCCGGTGCGCACGGTGATCCGCTCGCCGTAGCGCACCTCCAGGGCCGGGCTGTGTTCGAAGATCCGCGCGCCGTGGCCGGCCAGGGCCTGGGCCTCGCCGAGCAGCAGGTTCAGCGAGTGCACGTGGCCACCACCCATGTGCAGCAGGGCGCTGCTGTAGGCGTCGGAGCCGATGATCTGCTTGACCTCCGAGCCGCCGAGAAAGCGAATCTCGTCCTTGCCGTTGATCGCCTTGAAGTCCTTTTCCCAGGCGCGCAGGGTCTTTTCCTGGCGGGCGTTGAAGCCCATGTAGCCGTAGCCGTGGCAGAAGTCGGCGTCGATCTGGTAGCGGGCGATGCGGTCCTTGATGATGCCGGCGCCCAGTTCGCTGATCTCGAAGATCTCGCGCAGGCCCTTTTCGCCGACACTGCCCTTGATCTTCTCCAGGTCGTGGCCGATGCCGGCCATGATCTGCCCGCCATTGCGACCGGTGCCGCCGAAACCCAGGTAGCGGGCTTCGAGCACGACGACGTTGGTGATGCCTTTCTCCGCCAGTTCCAGGGCGGTGTTGATGCCCGAGAAGCCGCCGCCGATCACCACGACATCGGCCTCGATGTCGCTTTCCAGGGTGGGGAAGCTCAGGTTGTACTTCTTGGTGGCGGTGTAGTACGTGGGCGTTTCGATGTTGATCATGGCGCAGCCTGGACAGTTGGAATTGTTGGACAGCAGGGCTTGCACAAGCGCTGGCGGTTACAGGCATTGAGCACCTAACGACAGGTAGGTGTCTTGCCTGGGGCTGCCAGGGTGTTGCTTCAGGCTGCCAGAAATTCCATCTCGAAAGGCATACGGCGGCAGCATGACCTCCACGGGAGGTGTGGTGATCATGCGCCTCATGAATATGTTAAGTAAATTACCCCCAGCGACTGTTTTCCCTGTAGGAACGGTGAATGGCTTGGGTTCTTACTTGAAATCCCACTGCATCTGCGTGGCGATGCTCACGCCGCTGGACGACCTGACACACACGTCCAGGTAGTCGGTGAAGCGTGGCGGCACGGCGATGCCTTCTTCCAGCAACCGGCTGTTGTCGAACAGGTAGTTGAGGTCAGCAAAACCGCTGTACAGGCGCAGTGCGCGCAGCACCAGGCGCGGGTTGGCCGGGCCGATGCGGGCTTCGAAGCGGCCGGCCAGCGACTTCAGGTCGTCGACATCGACCTTGCGGTAACGCTCGCCCACCGGTTGCGCGCCATTGGCCAGGGCAAAGGCCTGGTCGATCTCGGCGAAGGTGCAGGCCGAACCGTGGCCGGCGGAGATGTGGTACAGGTCATGGCCCAGGCGCGGCTTGAGAGCCAGGCCGATCAGCGCCTCGGCGCAATAGTCGACCGGGATCACGTCGATCTGTTCGTCCAGGCCACAGGTAAAGCTTTCCAGGGCGAAACCCATGCGGAACACCCAGAAGATGCTGCCCGACGCCTGGCAACCGAGGCTGCGATGGCCGACCACGATGGACGGCCGCGCTACCACCAGGGGCAGGGCGGGCAGCGCTTCACGCAGGCGTCGCTCGATCTCCGCCTTCGAGGCGGTGTAGTCCACCAGTTGCTGGGCCGCCTCAGGGAATTCCCAGGATTCGCTGATCGGCGACTCCCGCTGCGGGCCGCAGCACATGGCGGTGCCCACGTGCAGGAAGCGCTTCAGGCGCGTGGAGCGGCTCAGCACCTGGGCGAAGGCGAAGGTGCCCTCGACGTTCACCGGCCAGATGTTGGGGTTCTTCGAGAATGACGCCACGGCGGCGCAGTTGATTACCCGGTCGATCTGCATCAGCCGTGGGGTCTCGCGGGCCAGCCAGGCGGTGTCGAGAAAATCGCCGCAGATGATCTGCGCCTCGCTCAGTGCCAGGCCCTGGCGCTCATCGACGCCGTGTTGGCGCAGGTTGTCGCGCAGGCGCTGCAGGCCCTGGGCCGAGTTGTCAGCGCGGACCAGGAAGCACAGGGCGCTGGCCTGGCCTTCGGCGATCATCCGGGCGGCGACGGCGCCCCCGAGAAAACCTGTGGCGCCGGTCAGCAGGATACGTTCCTGCGTTGCGTTGAACGTGTCGGGCGCGCCGGTGGCTGGGGTGTTCATAGTTTTCCTCGGTAGATGTTTTGCCCGTACTACATGCCATGGAATGGATGTAAAAGTTTTGTGTACGGTGCGGCTGCAACACAATTGCATGGGCGCGCGTCTTTTCTTTTAATTAAAAAGCGCAGACGCTGACATAAAAGATGAAGTGCTCGGTGTAGGGCGAGCACCCCGTTGCCACGCCAGTCGTGGACCAGGGCGGTGACTGATTGTCGGTCCGTTGAAACGTGAATTCAATTAACTGTTGTGCGCGATATTAATGTTTTTAGTGAAATAATTTTAATGGGTGGTTAGCCGATGTAAATCGGTGTTATCAATATGTAAATATATTTAAAGTTGGCGCGCGGTTGACACTTTTTCACACCAAGGTTATTCACGGTGCTTCCCAGATCCCGCCGTCGCCGATGACGAAAACCCGCTGCCCGACAGTTGCCTGCACGGTGAAGCCGCCGGTGAAACTGCCGAATGCTGGCAGCAGGGTCAGGTGTTCGCTCACGCTGAAACAGGGCAGGCGCACCTGCTGTCGGCCCCGGCCACGCAAGCGATACGCAGGATGCACATGGCCCGCCAGCACGTGACGGCCTGGAAACGGCGTCGGCTCGTGCTGCAGGGCGAACGGCCCGAGCAGCAGGGGCTCGGGAACGACCTCGATGCCCAGCTGCGCAGGTGGATCGCCGGCATGTCGGTCATGGTTGCCGCGCACCAGCAGCATCGGCAGTGTGGGATGGCGACCGCGCCATTCGGCCAACGCCGCCAGTGTGCGAGGTGTCCTCCCCGCCGCGCTGTGCAGGAAGTCACCGAGCAGCACCAGCTGTCGACAGGCGAAGCCGCTCAGCAGGGTGTCAAGACGCTGCAGGTTTTCAGCGGTGGTGCCACTGGGCACCGGCTGGCCCAGCGCCCGGTAACCGGCGGCCTTGCCCAGATGAAGGTCGGCGACCAGCAAGGTACGTTGCTCAGGCCACCACACTGCCTTGCCTGCGAGCAGCCAGAGTTCGCTGCCGGCCACCTGTACGACCTGGTGAACGGGGTGGGTCATGGCTCGTTGTTCCGTGCCTGACGTTTCGGCCGGGGTCGGCCATCCTTGTGTCGCCTCTGGGCTGCGGCTCGAGGCTGTGCACATTCCACCCGTGGCGGCGCCAGGGCCGTGCCCGTGCCGCTCGCGTCTCCGGCCGCCTCTTCCAGCTCGGCCACCATGCGCTGGATGCGGTCCGCCAGTTTTTCCGAACTGAGGCCTTCGCGGAACCGCTCCACCAGCAGCGGGAAGGCGAACGGTGTCGCGCGCCGTAGCGGCCTTACCAGCAGGCGCAGTCCGCGCAGGCGCTGCAGCGTCTGGTCCAGGCGCGTTACGTCAAGTTCCTGGCTGAGTACCTCCTGATGCGCCTGGGTGAGCAACAGATTGTCCGGATCGTGCTGTCTGAACACATCGAAGTACAACCCGCTCGAGGCCTGCAGCTGGCGGGCACTCTTGGGCGCACCGGGATAGCCGGTGAACACCAGCCCGGCGACCCGGGCAATTTCGCGAAAGCGTCGTCGTGCCAGCTCGCCGGCGTTAAGGCTGGCGAGCACCTCAGGCAGCAGGTCGTCGCTGGCAAACAAGGCTGGGGTCAGGGCTTCGGCGTAATCAATGGCGCTGGCACAGAGCAGCTCCAGGCCGTAGTCGTTGACCGCGATCGAGAAACTCAGGGGCACATTTCGTGCCAGCCGCCAAGCCAGCAGGCTGGCGAGCCCCAGATGGACCGAGCGTCCGGCGAAGGGGTAGAGGAACAGGTGCCAGCCCTCGCGCGACTTCAACGTTTCCGCCAGCAAGGTGTCCTTGCCGGGCAACGCCGACCAGGCTTTCTGCACCTGCAGCAGGGGGCGCAGCAGCTGCATTTCCGGGCCGTCGTACACGCCCTGATCCGCCGCATCCAGCTTGGCCAGCATGGCATCGGCCAGCTCGCCGGAAAGCGGCATGCGCCCGCCGTTCCAGCGGGGAATGGCGGCTTTGCGGCGGGTTGAGCGACGCACGTAGACCGTCATTTCGCGCACCTCCACCAGTTCCAGGGAGCGACCGGCGAACAGGAACGTATCCCCAGGGCGCAGGCGGGCAATGAAGCCTTCCTCGATGGTGCCCAGCGAGCCGCTGCCGCCTCGGCCCCAGAACTTCACCGTGAGGCTGGCGTCGCTGACGATGGTACCGACGCTCATGCGGTGACGACGCGCCAGCCGCGCGTCGGGTACCTGCCAGAGGCCGCTGGCGTCCGGCTCGGCACGGCGAAAGTCAGGGTAGGCGGTGAGCGAATGGCCGCCGTGGCGGATGAAGGCCAGCGCCCACTGCCACTGGGCGTCGGTCAACGCCCGGTACGACCAGGCTTCGCGCACCTCAGCGAGCAGCTCTTGGGCATGAAACCCATCGCCGAGCGCCATGCTTACCAGGTGCTGGACCAGCACGTCCAGCGGATGTTCGGGCGCCTGGCGCGCCTCGACCTTGCCTTCGGCCACCGCAGTGCGCGCGGCGGCGGCCTCCAGCAGCTCCAGGGCATGGGTCGGTACCAGGGTCGCCCGGGACGCTCGCCCCGGTGCGTGACCGGATCGCCCGGCGCGCTGCATCAGGCGCGCCACGCCCTTGGCCGAGCCGATCTGCAGCACCCGTTCGACCGGCAGGAAATCCACTCCAAGGTCCAGGCTTGAGGTACACACTACCGCTTTCAACTGGCCGAGCTTGAGGGCCTGCTCGACCCAGTCGCGCACCTCGCGCGACAGCGAACCATGGTGCAATGCCAGTAACCCGGCCCAGTCGGGGCGGGCCTCGAGCAGCGCCTGGTACCAGTTTTCCGCCTGCGAGCGCGTGTTGGTGAACACCAGCGTGGTGGCGCTGCCCTCCAGCTCGGCGATGACCTGTCCGAGCATGCGCAGGCCCAGGTGGCCGGCCCAGGGAAAGCGCTCGAACACAGCCGGCAGCAGGGTGTCGATGCGCAGGTCCTTGGCGGTGCGGCCTTGCACCAGCCGGCCGGCGGGCATCAGCACCTGCCGGGCGTGTTGCAAATTGCCGAGCGTGGCCGACAACCCCCAGACCAGCAGGCCAGGTTGCCAGCGGCGCAGACGGGCGAGTGCCAGCTGCAACTGCACACCGCGCTTGTTGCCCAGCAGTTCGTGCCATTCATCGACCACCACCATGCGCAGGCTGGCGAAGGCTTCGCGGGCACTGGCCTGGGTCAGCAGCAGGGTCAGGCTTTCCGGTGTGGTGACCAGGGCGCTGGGCAGTCGCCGTCCCTGACGCGCACGTTCGGCGCTACCGGTATCGCCGGTGCGCAAGCCGACGCGCCAGTCTATTCCGAGCGCATCAAGGGGCGCCTGGAGGGCTTTTGCCGTATCGGCAGCCAGCGCGCGCATCGGCGTGATCCACAGTACCGTCAGCGGGGCCAAGGCTGGTTTCCTGGCCCCACGCGTTGTCAGCGCCGCTGGCTGGACGAAGCGATCCAGCGCGGCGAACCATACCGCGTAGGTCTTGCCGGCACCGGTGGCGGCATGCAGCAGGCCCGACTCGCCCTGATCGACGGCCTGCCAGACCTCCTTCTGGAAGGCGAAGGGTTTCCAGCCTCGCTCGGCGAACCAGGTCGACGAAGGCCGTGGCCGTTTCGCCGTCACCATCAGAGCAGCCCCTGCAGCGTGGCCAAGGTGTCGGCCTGTTCTATGGTCTTGTCGGTGCGCCAGCGCAGCATGCGCGGGAAGCGCACCGCTATGCCGCTCTTGTGGCGCCTGGACAGGGAGATGCCTTCGAAGCCCAGTTCGAACACCAGGGTCGGCGTGACACTGCGCACCGGCCCGAACTTCTCCACGGTGGTCTTGCGAATGATCGCATCGACCTTGCGCATTTCATCGTCGGTGAGGCCGGAATAGGCCTTGGCGAACGGAACCAGGACGCGCTCGCCCGGGGCGCTGTCGTCCCACACCGCGAAGGTGTAGTCGCTGTACAGGCTGGCGCGGCGACCATGGCCACGCTGGGCGTAGATCAGCACCGCATCGACGCTGAACGGGTCGATCTTCCATTTCCACCACACGCCGAGGTCGCGGGTGCGCCCGACGCCGTACAGCGAATCGCGGCGCTTGAGCATCATGCCTTCGACGCCGAGCTGGCGGGAGGACTCGCGCTGACGGGCCAGCGTCAGCCAGTCTTCGCCATCTAGCCTGGGCGACAGGCGCAAATGCGCGTCGCCGACTTCGTCGACGAGTTGTTCCAGCTGTGCCCGACGTTGATCCTGGCTGCGGTTGCGCCAATCCTGGCCTTGCCATTCCAGCAGGTCATAGGCCAGCAGGGCTGCCGGCAACTCCTCTAGCAGCTTCCTGCCGAGCGTCTTGCGGCCGATGCGTTGCTGCAGCAAGGCGAACGGCTGCACGCCGAACCCGTCGCCGGCGGCGTCCTTGCAGATCACCAGTTCGCCATCGAGCACCGTGCCTTCGGGCAGCGCGGCGGCCAGGTTGGCAAACTCGGGAAAACGCTCGGTAATCAGCTCCTCGCCGCGCGACCAGAGCCAGCCACGCCCGTCGCGCTTGATCAGCTGGGCGCGGATACCGTCCCATTTCCATTCCACCAGCCAATCCTGGGCGGGCCCGAGCAAGGCCTCGAACCGCTCGACCGGCTCCTGCAGCGGATGCGCCAGGAAGAACGGGTAGGGCTGGCCGCCACGCTGGGTGTGCTCCTCGTGGGATTCAGGGGCAATCAGGGCCAGGTAGCGCTGCGGCGTCGGCCGGTGCGAAAGGTCGGTATAGCCCACCATGCGCTGCGCCACGCGCTTGGCGTCGACCCCGGCCAGGCTGGCCAGCGCCCGGGTCACCAGCAGTTTCGAGACGCCGACGCGAAACGCGCCGGTGAGCAGCTTCAGGCTGACCATCAGGCCCTGGCGGTCAAGCAGCGCCCAAAGCTGCTGCAGGCGTTCGCCCAGTGCTTGCGGAGGCAGCCCGCGTAGCGGCAGCAACTGCTCCAGCCACCATACCAGGCTGTGCTCCGAAGCCTGAGGCGACTCGGGCAACAGCAGCGAGATGGTTTCGGCCAGGTCGCCGACCGCCTGGTAACTTTCCTCGAACAGCCACTCGGGCAACTGGCAGCGCTGAATGGCCAGCTCGCGCAGCAGACGGGTCGGCACCACTTGCCGCGGGCGTCCGCCGGCCAGGAAGTAAACCGCCCAGGCGGCGTCGGCCGGTGGGGCGCTGGCGAAGTATTGCTGAAGCGCGGCAAGCTTGGCATTGCTCGAAGTCGTGGCGTCGAGCCGGGTGTAGAGGTCGGCGAAGGCTTTCATGGCACCGGCGCCTCCCCAGTGTCGTCTTCCTCGCCGTACTCGGTCTGGAAGGCGCGGGCATCCAAGCCACGTTCACCGAGGTAACGGACCAGCACGTTGACCTGGCCGTGGGTGACCATCACCCGTTCGGCCCCGCTCTGCTCGATGGCCCAGAGCAGGCCGGGCCAGTCGGCATGGTCGGAGAGCACGAAGCCGCGGTCCACGCCGCGCCGCCTCCGGGCGCCGCGCAGCAGCATCCAGCCGCTGGCGAAGCCATCGCTGTAGTCGCCAAACCGTCGCAGCCAGGTGCTGCCGGCGGCCGACGGCGGGGCGAGCACCAATGCCTGGCGCAGCAGCGGATCCCCCCGGGTGGTCGCGGTGGCGGACAAGGTATCGGGCAGGTGTATGCCGGCCTCGCGGTAGACACGGTTCAGCGGTTCGACGGCGCCGTGCACCAGCAGCGGGCCGATACTGGCATCGATGCCATGCAGAACTCGCTGTGCCTTGCCGAAGGCATAGGCGAACAGCACGCTGGCGCGTCCGGCGGCGGCATTGGCGCGCCACCAGGCATCGATGTCGGCGAACAGGCGGGCTTGGGCTTGCCAGCGATAGATCGGCAGGCCGAAGGTCGATTCGCTGATGAAGGTGTGGCAGCGCACCGGCTCGAAGGGCTCGCAGGTACCGTCCGCTTCGACCTTGTAGTCGCCCGAGGCGACCCATACTTCGCCATGGTACTCCAGGCGCACCTGGGCCGAGCCGAGCACATGGCCGGCCGGGTGCAGGCTCAGGGTAACGCCACGGTGCTCCAGGCGGGCGCCGTAGGGCAGGGTCTGCAGGTCGATGTCCTCGCCCAGTCGGGCGCGCAGTATGCCCGCGCCGGGCGCGGCTGCCAGGTAGTGACGATTGCCCCGGTGGGCATGGTCGCCATGGGCATGGGTGATGACCGCCCGGTCCACCGGGCGCCACGGGTCGATGTAGAAATCACCGGGAGGGCAGTAGAGGCCCTCGGGGCGGGCGACGATCAGCTCCATGGCGCACCTTGGCCTTGGGGGTTAAAAGCTCAGAGCGTCGGGAGACGGGACAGGTTCATTCGGGCCAACGTCCGATCTCAGGATCGACGTCGGACGTTGACCCGTCGGTTAGGCGCGGAAGAACGCCAGCAGATCCTGGTTGATGACTTGCGCGTGGGTGGTCGGCATGCCGTGGGGGTAGCCCTTGTAGGTCTTCAGGATGCCCTGGGGCAGCAACTTGGCCGACAGTGGCCCTGAATTGTCGTAGGGCACGATCTGGTCGTCGTCACCATGCATCACCAGCACCGGGACGTTGACTTTCTTCAGCGACTCGGTGAAGTCCGTCTGGGAGAATGCGACAATGCCGTCGTAGTGCGCCTGGGCGCCACCCATCATGCCCTGGCGCCACCAGTTGAGGATCACCCCCTGGTCCGCCTTGGCTCCGGGGCGGTTGTAGCCGTAGAACGGACCCGCCGGAATGTCGTGATAGAACTGCGCCCGGTTGGCCTTGAGCTGGGCCTGCAGGTCATCGAATACCGACTTGGGCAGCCCGCCGGGGTTGCTGTCGGTCTTGACCATCAAGGGAGGAACCGCAGCGATGATCGCGGCCTTGGGCACCTTGTCTTCGGGATGGCGGGCCATGTAGTGGATCACCTCGCCGCCGCCGGTGGAGTGGCCGACATGGATCGCGCCCTCGACGCCCAGGTGCTTGACCACTGCGGCCACATCGTCGGCATAGTGGTCCATGTCGTGGCCATCCCAGACCTGGCTCGAGCGGCCATGGCCACGGCGGTCGTGGGCGACCACGCGATAGCCTTCGGCGACGAAGAACAGCAGCTGGGCGTCCCAGTCATCGGCGCTGAGCGGCCAGCCGTGGTGGAAGAAAATCACCTGGGCGTTACGCGGCCCCCAGTCCTTGTAGAAGATTTCGACACCGTCTTTGCTTGTGACGTATCCCATTGTGCTTCTCCTTTTTCCAGGGTGTGGAGCGGGCAGGCCGGTGACGGTTCACTTGGCCACCGGACAACTCTAGGATTAAAGTGCGCTTGAAGGTCAATACAATTTCAAAGGTGCCGCATGAGAATAGGAGAGCTGGCCAAACTCACAGGGTTGGCTGCGTCGCGTATCCGTTTTTACGAGGCCAGCGGGCTGATCAGCTCGGTCGAACGCAAGGCCAATGGTTATCGCGACTACGACGCCGACGCGGTGTGGGTGCTGGAAATGATCACTAACGCCCAGGCTGCGGGATTCTCGCTGGAGGAAATCCGCCAGCTGCTGCCGGCCAAGGCCAAGGGCTGGCAGCATGACGAACTGCTGGGCGGGCTCAAGCGCAAGGTCGAGGAGATCGAGCGGCTGCAGGAGCGCCTGGCGCGCAACAAGGCGCAGCTGCTGCTGGTGATCGAGGGGATCGAGAGCAAGCCCGAGGGCATGCCTTGCGTGGACAATTCGCAACGGGTGCTGGAGCGGTTGCGCGAGGAGCTCGCCCAGGACAAGGCGCGGCGAGCTACTGACGTGTAGGCGCTCGCCCAGCCCTTTGGGCTGCGCTGTCGCGCAGGGAGCTGTCATCCCTGTGGGAGCAACTGTCTTGCTCAATTTTTAGATGCTGGCGCGATCCTTGTGGGAGCGGCCTTGCGTCGCGAAAGGGCTGCGCAGCAGCCCCGGCAATTTTGATGGTGGCTCAGAACCTGGGGTCGCTGCGCGCCCTTTCGCGACGCAAGGCCGCTCCCACAGGGATAACAGTTCCCTGCGCGACAGCGTAGTCCGCAGGGCTGAGGAATCTCCTACATGAGGCGATCACCGTCAGTTCCGTCTCAGTCGCCCGAGGCCAGCGCCGCCAACGGCTTGGGCGCATACAACGCGCTCTGGAACTCGGGTACGTACTCGTACTTGACCATCCGCCCCAGCCGCAGATCGCGGATATAGCGCGACAGCTCGCCATCCCCCAGCAC
Organism: Pseudomonas sp. DrBHI1; assembly: GCF_002205115.1. Lineage (NCBI taxonomy): Bacteria > Pseudomonadati > Pseudomonadota > Gammaproteobacteria > Pseudomonadales > Pseudomonadaceae > Pseudomonas > Pseudomonas sp. DrBHI1. The sequence continues at coordinate 52,714 of NZ_NIBE01000017.1, read as the reverse complement.
CAGCTGCGCCGAATCCCCGCTCATGCTCGAGGCATGCAGGGTCTGGCGCGAGGTGGCATAGCCGTAGGCCAGCTGGCCCTGGTGGTCGAGGTTGGTGAAACTGTTGGTCACCAGGCCCGGTTCATCGGACAGCCCGTCGAGCTTCTTCGCCCTGAAGATCACATCCACCTTGCCACTCTGCGCATCGCCAATGTCGTAGATCACAGCCCGCGCATCCTCGCGGCGGTCGATCGCGGTCAGCCACTTGGGCAGGTTGTAGCCCACCACGCCGCGCACCCGCGCCAGCTCGGTATTGACCGGCAGCTTGAGCACATAACCCCAGAAATCCTTGGACATCGACTGGCCGATCAGGGAGAAGGGCCCGAGATTCGCCTTGCCGGGTTTGCTGGTGATGATCGACAGGGCGATCTCGTTGTAGCTGTCGTTGTCGCAGTAGTCATAGGTGTAGGCGGTAAACGCCACCAGCCCGCGCCCCGGCCACACCTGCAACGGCTGCACGTGTTCCAGCACTTCGGCGGGCATCAGGGCGCGCAGGCGGTTCAGGTCGGCGGTATAGACGGCGGTGACGCGGCTGTTCCTGTAGTAGAAGTTCGGCGAATAGGAGGTAAAGCCCATGTCGACCCGGGTCTTTTCCAGGCCCTTGAACCAGCTCAGGTCGATGCCCGGCGCCTCGGCCTGGATCACGGCCAGCGGCGGGTTGGAACGGTAGCGGTCGTACAGCCCGCCCTTGAGCACCGGCACCGAGCGCCCTGCAATGTCGATCTGCGTGGTTTCGGCGTGTTCAGGGAGGCCATTGGCGGCGTGGGCGACGGGCATCAGCAGGGCACTGGCCAAGGCGGTTGCGCTTGCGAGTTTCACGGTGCGGTATCTCCAGGGGTGGGTAGAGGCAGTCGCTGCGCAATCACCCTAACGTTCAACTCAACTTGAGAGTCAATGCTCAAATGTTCGCCAATCCAGGGCTTGACCTTAAAGTTGGCTTCAAGGCTAACGTCTGCGCAACGCCACTTTCTCGAGGTATTGCCGATGGACGTGTTCTCCCCCCTGACCCTGCCCAATGGCGCGGTCGTCCCCAACCGCATCGCCAAGGCCGCCATGGAGGAAAACATGGCCGATGCCGAGCATGCGCCATCGGATCGGCTGATGCGCCTTTACCAGGCCTGGGCGCAGGGTGGCGCCGGACTGCTCATCAGCGGCAACGTCATGGTCGACCAGCGCGCCATGACCGGCCCCGGCGGCGTGGTGCTGGAGGATGACCGGCACTTGGAGCGTTTTCGCCAGTGGGCCGCCGTTGGCCGCTCTAAGGGGGCGCAGTTCTGGTTGCAGATCAACCACCCCGGCCGGCAGATGCCGGCGAGCCTCGGGCAGCAGACCTGGGCCCCCTCGGCCGTGGCGTTGGACCTGGGCAACATGTCCAGGCATTTCGCCACCCCGCGGGCGATGCTCCCGGAGATGATCGACGAGGTGATCCGGCGCTTCGCCAACTCCGCACGGCTTGCCGAGCAGGCCGGCTTCAGCGGCGTGCAAATCCACGCGGCCCATGGCTACCTGCTCAGCCAGTTCCTTTCGCCGTTGAGCAACCAGCGCACCGACCAGTGGGGCGGCTCCCTGGACAACCGCGCGCGGCTGCTTCTGGAGATCGTCAAGGCGGTGCGCGCGGTGGTGTCGCCGGGCTTTGCCGTGGCGGTCAAGCTCAACTCGGCGGACTTCCAGCGCGGCGGCTTCAGTGCTGACGATGCCCGGCAGGTGGTGCGCCTGCTCAATGAGCTGGCGGTCGACCTGGTGGAGCTGTCCGGTGGCAGCTACGAGGCGCCGGCGATGCAGGGCCAGGCCCGGGATGGCCGCACGCTTGCGCGTGAAGCTTACTTCCTGGAGTTCGCCCGGGACATCCGCACGGTGGCGAAGATGCCGGTAATGGTCACCGGCGGTATTCGCCGTCGACCGGTTGCCGAGCAGGTGATGCAGAGCGGCGTCGAGATGGTCGGCATCGGCACCGCCCTGGCCATCGCGCCGGCCTTGCCCCGTGCGTGGCAGGCGGGGCAGGTGGTGGTGCCGGAACTGCGCCCGATCACCTGGAAGAACAAGGCGCTGGCTTCGCTGGGCAACATGGCCATGGTCAAGTTCCAGCTGCGCAGGCTGAGCGAGGCCAAGGCGCCCGAACCCGGGGTTTCGCCTTGGTGGGCACTGCTGCGCCAGCAATGGACCGATGCCATTCGCGCCAGGCAGTACCGGCGGCGCATGGCACAGGCCTGACACCCCAGGGCGCCAAGGAGATGCGATAATGGCCGCGCTATCACTAGAGGCGCACCATGCTGACCATCTCCAACAACGTGCATCTGCCGGATGCCGAGATCGAACTGACCTACATCCGCGCCCAGGGCGCCGGCGGGCAGAACGTCAACAAGGTCTCCAGCGCCGTGCACCTGCGCTTCGACATTCCGGCCTCGTCGCTGCCCGCGTTCTACAAGGAGCGGCTGCTGGCGCTGCGCGACAGCCGCATTACCGGTGACGGCGTGCTGATCATCAAGGCCCAGCAGTACCGTACCCAGGAACAGAACCGCATGGACGCGCTGGAGCGTCTGGCCGAGCTGATCATCGGTGCCGGCAAGGTCGAGAAGAAGCGCCGGCCGACCAAGCCGACCCTCGGTTCGAAGACCCGCCGCCTCGATTCGAAGTCCAGGCGCGGCACGATCAAGGCGGGGCGCGGCAAGGTGGACTTCTAGCGAACTTGGCCAGGCCTGCTTTGCCTGCCTATAGCATTCACGAATAAAAAACAGGATTGAAATTACCCATTGCCCTGATGAGCAGGATCAATTTAGTGATCGGTGACAGGCTCCTTACCCTTTTCGAGGCGCATCAAGACGCCTGAAAAGAACCCTTAGGAGTACCCCATGATCCCTTTGCTCAAGCTGTTCCAACCCGGTCGCCTGCTGGTGGCGGGCAGCCTCGCCGCCAGTCTGCTGTCGCTGTCCGTGCAGGCCGCCACCCTGACCCGTGACAACGGCGCGCCGGTGGGCGACAACCAGAATTCGCAGACCGCCGGCCCCAACGGCTCGGTGCTGCTGCAGGACGTGCAGCTGCTGCAGAAGCTGCAGCGTTTCGACCGTGAGCGCATTCCCGAGCGCGTGGTGCATGCTCGCGGCACCGGCGCCCATGGCCAGTTCACCGCCAGTGCCGACATCAGCGACCTGAGCATGGCCAAGGTGTTCCGCCCCGGCGAGAAGACCCCGGTGTTCGTGCGCTTTTCCTCGGTGGTGCACGGCAACCACTCGCCGGAAACCCTGCGTGACCCGCGCGGCTTCGCCACCAAGTTCTACACCGCCGACGGCAATTGGGATCTGGTCGGCAACAACTTCCCGACCTTCTTCATCCGTGACGCGATCAAGTTCCCGGACATGGTCCACGCCTTCAAGCCGGACCCGCGTAACAACCTCGATGACGATTCGCGCCGCTTCGACTTCTTCTCCCATGTACCGGAAGCCACCCGCACCCTGACCCTGCTGTACTCCAACGAAGGCACGCCGGCCAGCTACCGCGAGATGGACGGCAACAGCGTGCACGCCTACAAGCTGGTCAACGCCAAGGGCCAGGTGCACTACGTCAAGTTCCACTGGAAGAGCCTGCAAGGGCAGAAGAACCTCGACCCGAAACAGGTCGCCGAGGTCCAGAGTCGCGACTACAGCCATATGACCCACGACCTGGTCAGTGCGATCAACCAGGGCAAGCTGCCGAAATGGGACCTGTACATCCAGGTGCTCAAGCCCGAGGAGCTGGCCAAGTTCGACTTCGACCCGCTGGACGCGACCAAGATCTGGCCCGACGTGCCGGAGCGCAAGATCGGCCAGATGGTGCTCGACCGCAACGTCGACAACTTCTTCCAGGAGACTGAGCAGGTGGCCATGGCGCCGTCGAACCTGGTGCCGGGCATCGAGCCATCCGAGGATCGCCTGCTCCAGGGGCGCCTGTTCGCCTACGCCGATACCCAGATGTACCGTATCGGCGCCAATGGCCTGAGCCTGCCGGTGAACCGCCCGCGTGCCGAGGTCAACACCGTCAACCAGGATGGCGCGATGAACGCCGGGCACACCGACAGCGGCGTGAACTACCAGCCGAGCCGCCGCCAGCCGCGTGACGAGCAGGCCGACGCGCGTTACGTGCAGACCCCGCTGAGCGGCAGCACCCAGCAGGCGAAGATCCAGCGCGAGCAGAACTTCAAGCAGGCGGGCGAGCTGTTCCGTTCCTACGGCAAGAAGGACCAGACCGACCTGATCAACAGCCTCGGCCAGGCACTGGCGACGGCGGACGAGCAGAGCCGCTACATCATGCTGTCGTTCTTCTACAAGGCGGATGCGGACTACGGGGCTGGCCTGGCCAAGGTGGCCAAGGCCGACCTCGAGCGGGTCCGGGAGTTGGCGGCGAAGCTCAAGGACTGAACGGCCATTGCTGCGCAGGTCCTTTGATTTGAAGCTGCAAAAACGGATGTATCGGGCTAACCGGTACGTCCGCTCCCGCACGACGACCATGCTGCCCGGCGCGGCTTACTTTCTGGTGAACTTGTCGCCTGGCACATGCAAATACGACAGCACGCTTTCAGTGAGGTTGGTGGCCAGTTTCACCGCCTCCTTGTTGCGCGCCATGACCCCGGCCACCAGGCCTTAGCGGCGAGGCCGGGGAGTCGGCGATGGCCAGCAGCACGTCCGGTCCGGTGATCGCGGCCAGGCGGTAGGCGGCGTTCACATTGCCGCCTTCAATGCTGATGGCGCAGGTGTTCTTGCAGAATGGATTGTGTACTACGTGCCATGTATGAAAGCACTTTTGATCATATATTTCAGGCCTGAGTGCAGGTTTTGTACGATATTTTCGCTAAATAGTATGATTTAAAAGCGCTCCGTCTTCCCGGCGCATGGTGCACGTGCATGCTCGACGTCGAACGCTTTCGTGCGGTGCGTCACTGAGGCTCGAAGATCACATGGCACCGTATCTCAGGCTCAGGATGGAGCCTGAGATACAGCGGTCAATCGGCCGCGGTCAGGAGGCCGATGCAGCCACTTGCAACTGCACCCGCCGAAGCCTGCCAGTCAACGGCACCACCTCGCCTCCCGGTGTCGGCAGTGCCCGCCCCACCAGCCCCATGCCTTCGCTCACCAGCACAGCATCCTTTACCAGGCACAAGTTGGAAGGGGTGTCCAGGTCACGGGCTAGCACGGTCACCTGCTGCGTTTGCAGATTGCAATGCAGGAGCCGCCCGCTGAAACGGGTAAAACCGCCATGCCGCGGCTCGCCTTGCCAGTCGGGCGTCAAGGGTTGCTGCAGGCTGTCGCAGAGCTCCAGCACCAGCAGGTTGCCGTCGCGGTCCAACGCCAGGCCGGTGGGCAGCTGCAGGCCAGCGATCACGATGTCGATCCGGCCACTGTCCGGCCAAACCCGGATCACCTGGCCTGCCTTGTCGGCGAAGTCGATGCCCCGGCGACCTGGATCATCGTGCAGCTCGCCGGAGAACAGGCTGATCAGCACCGCGTCGGTGGCCGGCTCGTACACCAGCGTGACAGGCACGGCCTCCTGGCCTTGGTCCAGTTCGGGCAATGCCACCAGCACATGCTCCTGCTGGCCGTCGGCGAACTCCACCAGCTGGTTGCTGTCGGGCTTCACCGCCAGCCAGCTGCGACGGGTCGGGTGGTAGCACAGCGCATTGAGGTTGCCGTGGCTGTGAAACACCGGCTCGGGCGGCGTGAACCGCAGGTCCAGCAGCCGCGAGCCGCCGACGTAGTCGGTCTGGCTGGCCAGGCAACGGCCATCACCGCAGGCGATGTCAGACAGGCCCATGATTTCGTCGCGCCACATGCGTGCCTGCATGTTCATGGCGCGAAAGCCTTGGGCCACGGTTTCCCGGGGCAGGTAGGCGCCGGGGGCGCGCGGGTCCGGTCGCAGCCGGCTGATGCGGCCGCTGAAGGCCTGTGCGGCCAGGCCCGAGCCGGCTTCTGCCAGCAGCAGGCTGCCATCGGCCTGCAGGCAGACGCCGCGGGGGTTGAGCAGGCCCTCGGCGATGAACGTGCTGGACCGCAGGGTTTCCTCAGGATGTATCGGGACAAGCACAGGCATGGGAGCTCTCCGTGAACAATAGGTCAGTGCGGCTGCTGTGGCGGCTGCCAAGGCTCACCGGTCAGATAGGCACGCAGCAGCGCCCGCTGGCTGGGCGACATCGAGCGCACCACCGGCATGAACAGCGTGGTGTTCTTGTAGGCGTCCGCGGTGCGGGCGAGGATCGGCGCCTTGGCGGCCATGATCGCGTCGGGCTGGTTCAGCGGGACGTAGCGGGACATGGCGGGGAAGGCCAGGTAGTGGAACCGCAGCACGTTGGGGTACACCTGCTGCCAGGTGACACGGCTACCCCTGGGGATGCCGAAGTCGGTCTGGGCGAATTTGCGGAAATTGGTGAAGTAGCCGCCGGCGGCCAGGCCGTTGACGCTGTAGCTCAGGGCGACGAAACCGGCCTGCCCAGCGGTGCCGGGCCTGACCTTGACGGGCACGCTGACCGTGAGCTGGCCGGGATTGACGGGCAGCGAGTCGGGAACATCGAGGAAGTCCCAGTTCTGCGGCGAGCCGTATGACGGGCCCGAGGGCGCGGTGCCAAGGTTGATCTTGCAGGGCGTGGTCACCGGACCGCCCAGGTAGCGGACCTGCAACGTGATCGACAGGCCATTGGGGTAGTCCTCGGTGTAGACATTGCGCTGGTCGGCGTAGACCCGATAGACCGACTCGCACGCATGCAGCAGGGTCCCGGCGACCGCGCCGGGCGCATCGACGTGCAGGACCGAGGATTTCGCTGCCTGTTGCTGGCTGGGGTTGAGCGGCAGGTCGACGATACCGCCATACACGTAGTAGTTGAACAGCGGATTGCTGTTCGGGTCGAGGGTGGCCAAGGGAACCGCGCCGGCGGTCAGGGTGACCGGCCCGTAGTTGGCGTTGGGCCCAATGGGGCTGGTGATGTCATCGCGCACGGCCCTGAAGGTCTGCTTCGGAATCAGGTTGACCATGTCGATGCTCAGCAGGCCATTGCCGCCCAGCTCGGCATAGGCCGTACTGCCGGTGCTCTGGTTCACCAGCTGGCGACCGGGCTGGCAATTGAGCGGTTCATTGGCGAAGGCCGGGGCCAGGGTGCCGATGACCCGCCCGATGCTCGGGTTGGGGGTATAGCGACCGGCGGCATAGTCGGCGTCCAGTTGCGCGGTGGTCATGGCCGGGCACATCTCGAACATCACGAAGCGCAGCACGATCCCGGTTGCTCCGGGCGCCTGGATGATCGCCCGCAGGCCCGGGCTGTTGCGGTTCCAGCTGACGATGCTGGTGAGCGGGAAGGTCAGCTGAAAGGTTCCGCTCAGGCGGAACGAGCCTGGTGCATCCATGGACGTGGGCAGCAGCACGCGCTTCTTCACATCCAGGCTGCTGCAGACGGTGTTGCCGTGGATCAGCAGCTGGATATTGCTGCTGGCGCCGATCTGCAGGCCACCGACGAATATCTGCGTGGTGGTGGTCGAGGTCGGGTCCAGATCCACCATCATCGGCCCGGAGACCGGCGCCTGCCCGGTCACCGGGTCCACCGAGCCGAGCAGGTACACCGGCTGCCCCACCAGGTCGCCGGTGGTGCCGACATTGCCCGGGCTGCCCTGGGAGCTGATCAAGGTGTTCTGCAGGTCGACGACATGCTGCCCGTAGTGGTTCCAGCCGCCGGCGGTGTAGTAATCACCCGTCGGCGCATTGAGCATCGCGTTCAACTGATCGTCGGTGAAGGACTGGGCACCCGGGGCCAGGGTCGAGGTGGTCAGGTCGAAGATCGGCCACTCATCGTTGCCCTCGTAGGGAATGGTGGGCGAGTTGTTCGGCAGGCTGACATCGGTACGGATGCCACCCCAGAAGTTCAGGCGCGGGCCATTCAGGATGCTCATGGTTCAATCCTCGTCCTTGATGGGTTTGCCCAGGGGGGAATGGGCGAATTTGAACAGGTAGGAGTAGTCGGACTTGTAGGGGCTCTTCACCGGCGTCGCCATGGAGTGGCAGTTCATGCAGCTGCTGTTGGGCTGGATGTAGCTTTCCATGGTGACGTTGGCCGACAACGCGGGCGTCGGCTGGCCCAGCGGGTTGCCGGGGTTGTCGGGCATCAGCGGACGCTGGGTGGTGATCAGCTGGTAGTACTTCAGCACGCTGCGTTGCAGCCCTGGAGCGGCGCGGTAGCTGGCGTTGACCTGCTGGGTGACGTCGGCGATCGGGGTGACCCGGTTCAGCGGGTTCGGGGTCTTGAAGGTGGTGCCGGGACGGGGCACGCAGACCAGTTGCGTACCCTGGGTTTGCCAGTTGCAGGGCGACTGGTTGAGGCTGGCGGCGGGCGCTGCGGGGTTGAAGTAGGCGTAGGCGGTGCCAGGCACCGGCTGGTCGACCCACTGGCCGTTCACCAGCGCCTTGGGCGGCACGTTGTCGACCTGCTCGAAGGTCGACCAGATCCACTGCGGATAACCCTTGGCCTTGGTGATGACGTGCAGGCCCACCAGCCCGAGGAAGGCCTCGGTGACCCCGTTGCGCCGGCCCTGGTTGTCGAAAGTGGCGATCCGCGCCAGCATGGTCAGGTAGCGGCTGGCGTTGTCCCGGGGCCCGAGAATGCGCCAGCTCGACTTGATCTCGATGACCCCGTAGGGGAACTGGATGGTGCGCGCCCGGGAGACGATATCGGCGTTATAGAAGCGGTTGCCGACGATGTAGTTGTAGGACGCCTCGTTGGCCGAGATGTCGTAGTAGGTCGGGTTGCCGGCCTGGTCGATCAGCCAGCCGCCGACGGCCTGGTCGATGGCGTTGACCAGCGAGCTGTTCTTCAGCGCGGCGATGTTGATGATGCCCAGGCTTCGAGGGCCCAGCGGGCTGTTCCAGGGGCCGGGATCGGCCCCTCCCGGCAGGAAGATCTCGTCGACGGTCTTGTAGGTCTGCCAGACGGTGTAGCCGGCGTCCCCGGGTTGCCGGGTGCAGTCCGGATTGCCGCGTCGGCGGTCCTGGGCGGGCCAGTTCAGGGCAATGAACAGTTGCCAGCTGTACTGGTCGAACTGCGCCTGGCCGGCCGTGGGGGCCGGCGCATTGGCCGGTGGCTGGCAGTTGAGCTGGGTGGCCAGGGGCGCTGGCAAGGCCTGTTCCCTGGCCAGCGCCGGCAGGCAGGCCAGGCCCAGCAGCAGCACGGAAAAACGCATCATCGGTTTCATGGCGATCCCTCGCATGGCTCAAGGTTTGCGTTGCATCAGCTGGTTCCACTGCGCCTTGTGGCCGTTGCTTTGCGCGGCGGGTGGCTCGAACAGCTGGCAGGGCGGCGGGTTTGCCGGGCACATGGCGCCGACACGCGCCCAGGTCTGGGCCGGGTCGGGCTTGACCATGCGAAAACCGGTGTAGTTCTGGCTGACGATCGGCGCATTGGCGACGCTGGCGTCGCCGGAAAAGTAGAACGACTGCGGTTGCCGGTAGGGCGGTTGTCCCGAGGCTTTGCGGTAGAAGGCATAACCGAACAGGATCGGCCCCTGGGGCGAGTCCAGGTCCAGGGCGTAGGCCTGCACGCTGGCGCCCAGGTGCTGGCTGCGCGCGGCGCTGTAGGGCAGGTGCTTGATGAAGTCCTGGCGCGGCGGATGGTTCATCGGCGAGAACAGGCAGCAGGCCGGCATGTCCTTGGGACGGTCCTGCGGGTAGGTCAGGAAGTACGCCTTGTTGCCCAGCGAGATGAACGAGCAGGTGTAATTGTTGTTGCGGATAGGGAAGATCGGCAGGCAGTACTTCTCGTAGTGCTCCATCATGGCGCCGAAGCCGTCGCCGTCCGGCGGAATGTAGGTGGTGTCGTAGTAGCTGGTGCCGCGAGAGACCGTGTAGTCCGCCGGACTCAGGGTGGCGGGCGGGTTGCTGTAGGGCGGCGGGTTGTTCTGGTAGTTGCGCATGACCCGGTACATGGTCCAGTCGCTGATCCAGTACGCCGGAAAGAACGGATCGGACGGGTCGCTCGGTGCGCGCTTGGCGATGCAATTGCCGTTGCTCGCATCGCAGCCCAGAGAGTTGTGCACCCCCATGGTGAAGTAGACGGCGCTGTCGTCCGCCTGGGCGACCAGCGCAGGGCACAGCAGCAGGATCAGCAGCAACAGTCGGTCGAGGATGCGCTTGTTCATTGGACACTCCTGTGAAGTATGCCGGGTGACAGCCCCGTCACCCGGCGGTCCTTGTGGTCAAGCCTGCGGGTAGTCGCTCATGCTCAGCGGGATGGGCGGGTAGTTGCGTTTCACCAGGGCCTGCGCCCAGAGCTCCAGCACCGCCCGGCGGCTTTGCGGCATGTCGCGGGTGATCGGCATCGCCAGGGTGCTCTCTTCCTGGTACTGCTTGCTGATCAGCACGATGAGCTGGTCCACGGCGCCTTCTATGCGCGCCAGCGAGTTCAGCGGCATGTACTTGTTCATGATCGGGTACATGTAGAAGAACGGCTGCAGGATGAACGGGTAGATGAAGCGCTGCCAGATCTGCTGGCCGGCATCCTGCTGCTGGTAGACCAGGTTCCAGGCATCGACGAACGCCTGCTGCATGTCCGGCTCCTGCGGCAGCACGCGCAGCGGCGCCAGGAAGTCGGTATAGGCCTGTGACAACTTGAAGCTGAACGGAACCTGCGGCGCCTGCCCGCCCTCATGCACGAAGAAGCGCAGGGTCGGGAAGCCGGGTGCCACGGCCTTGACGGTCAGCAGGGCAATCCCGTTGGCGTCGGTGGTGATCTGCGTGGTGCTGTACTGCACGTTGCCCTTTGGCTCATCCTTCAGCGAGCCCTGGCCCTGGATGGGGTTGGCGAACGCCAGGCTGGGACTCAGGGCCACCGAGCCTGGCGTGGGCAGGTACTGCTGGTAGCTCACCGGCTTCATGCCGACGGTCGAGTCGGCGGGGTGGATCGCTGTGAGCCGACGCCCCGTGCCTTCGCTCAGCTGGCGGGTGAGTGACGGCGTACCGACAAACTGTGGCAGGTTGGGAGTATTGTTGGCGCGGTTGTCCGGATCGTCGAAAAACAGCGTGAAATCAGCCTGGTTGCTGAACGCCAGGTAGTAGTCGGTGGTGCACATCATGTAGGCGTTGTTGTACTCGGCCACCGTCAGCACGGTGCCGGCCGGCGCGGGCAGGCCGTCGTACTGCACCATGATCTGCAAGGTCTTGCTGTCGCCGACGTCGATGAAGCTGGCACTCTCGACCACCTCGGCGGTCCACATCTGCTGGGTCGCCGCCTGCACAGGCGTCGCGCCTTGCTGCTGCAGCTCCAGGGCGCCGCTTTGCAGCTGTTTTTGCGCCTCGGCGCTCAGCGGCAGGTCGAGAATCCCCGAGCGTTTGTCAAAGGCTGCCTGCTGGTAGTCGTCGTAGCCGAAACTGGCCAGCGGCGTGAACTGCCCGCCTTGGCGTATCCCCAGCTGGTAGTTGCCAGCGTTGAACTTCGCCGCTACCGGTATCTTGGCCTGGGCATCAAGCGCATAGCTGGGGAACCCGTTGAGCAGGTCCAGAGACAGGGTGTTGTCATGCACCTGCGCAGAGATCACGCCCAATGTCATGGCTTTGAAATCCACGCCGTCCTTCTGCAACTGCACCGGCGTGCAAGGAACCAGCCGCCGCCCGGCCGGCGCCGTGGGAAACTCGTCGTCGAACCACAAGCCCAGGGTGCCCGCGGTGCGGCTGTAGGCAGGGTTGAAGAAGATGCTGCCGACATTGTCCAGGCCCTTCTGGTACATCTGCTGAACATTGGCCAGATCCGCCGGTGTGGTGGAATGGGTATTGATGGGCGGTTGGTCGTTGAAGACACCGTTCTTGTCGTAGCAGGTCAGGTAGGTGGAGAAGCGGAACATCAGCCCCTTGGCGTTCTGCTGTTCCATTTGTTGCTGCAGGTTCTGCAGCAGTTGCGAGTTGCCGATCACCCAGCTCAGGTTCTCTTTCGGGAAGCAGGTCTGCCAGGTGGTGGTCACGTAGATCAGGCCACCCAGGCTTGCCCAGTTGAAGTTCAGGAAACGGTCGAGCATGCGGTGCTGGCGCTTGAGGGTCAGGCCGCACTGGGCATCGCCCAGCACCAGCCGGTCGAAATACAGCGCCGTGAAGGTGTTCTGCCAAGGGCTGACGTCGACGAAGCGGGCCGGGGTGGGCGCGTCGCTGCCGAACGGGTTGCCGAACAGGTTGTAGGTCTGGTTGATCAACGGGTCCTGGCTGACGTAACCCCCGCCGGGCAGTTCACCGCCGGTGATGACGGAGGCCGTCGCCGGGATGGTGGGGTCGGTTGGGGTGTAGTTGACCGTGCCGCAGGCGTTGTCACCGAACAGGTTCCATTCGCCGGGGATCATCACACTGGGGTTCTGCGCGACGTTGCCCGGCACCTGGGTGACATACTCGGGGGCCTCGAGCAGAATCTGCGGGGCGATCACCCACGGCATCAGCTTGCTGGCGGCATTCGCCGGGTTGATCCCGTAGTACTCGAGGAAGCGCCAGTTCAGGCGCATCTTCGAGGCGTCGTAGAGTGGAAACATGTCGTTGTTGTTGGCGGTCGGCGGGTTCCAGTACAGGTGGCCGCCCAGGTAGATGCGCGGAAAGTTCAGTACGCTCATGTCTTGCTCCTTAGCGTTGCCACTGGGCGCGTTTCAGCGACCAGACAAAGTCCAGTTTGTTGTATCCGGCGAATTCGGACGCCGGTACCGGGGCCGTGGGGTAGACGATGCCGTCCTGCTGCTTCTGGGCGAAGTTGAAGTAGCCCTTGGTCTTGGAGTACGCCGCCGTGCCGTGGCAGGCGAAGCAGGACGACTGGCTCTGGAAGGCCGACTCGAGCTGGGAGTTGGCGAGCAGGGTCGGATTGGTCTCGGACTGGGTGCCGATCAGTTCGTACTGGGCAAGCTGCGGGTACTGCGCCTGGAAGGCGGTATTGGCCGTCTGCGCCGCCGGCGTCGGCCCGGTGCTGTTGCTCATCGGGGTGGGCGGAATCGCGTTGGTCACGGTGTACTTGCCGTTGTTGCGATTCTCGAAGGTGGTCCAGACCCATTGCGGGTTCAGCTTGTTGACCACGTGCAGGCCGCTGAGCGCGGCGTAGCCGACCTGGTACTGGCCGTTGTCCTGCTGGTAGTAGGCCTGGGCGATGTAGTAGCCATCGTCTTGCAGTTGCTGCTGGTAGCTCGGGTCGTTGCCGATCCACAGCCAGGCGGCCTTGAGCTCCCAGGCGGTGGAAGGAAAGTCCAGGTTGCTGGTCAGGGCGGCCTGGCCGTTCACGTTGTACACCTGCTTCTGCACGATGTAGTCGAAGGTGTCCTCGCCCATCAACAATTGGAAGCGCACCGGCTGGCCCTGTTGCGCGGTCGGTACCGCGCCGCCCATCTCGAGGATCAGGCCATCCACCTGCTGGACGGCGTTGAGGTTATGGAACGTGCGGTTGAGGTCAAGGCCCTGTGCTTGGGCCGCTAGCAACACCGGAGCCGGCACCGGCTGGCTCTGGCCCCAGGGCAGCGGCGCGGCGCCATTGCTCAGGTAGACCTGATCCGAAGGCTTGAGGGTTTCCCAGACCCGGTTGGGGCTGTTGGACTCGACCGGCTGGTTCAGGCAGACGAACCAGTTCCAGCTCATGGTTTCAGGCCCCTGGGCGAACGCCTGGCGGGTCTGGTCGACGTTGCCGCCGAACTGCATGAACTGGTTGCAATCGAAGCTGTTGGTGCCTTCGGCCTGGGCCAGTCCGGCCAGTGCGCTGAGGACGGTTATTGAGAGGGCTCGCCGCATGTATGCTCCTTGGCATTGGCCAGGTCGGTGTGTGGATGCCCCAGGAAATGCTGCAGGAGCAGTTGTTTCACCGCCGTTGCCGCAAGGCGCTGCGGCAACGGCAGGTCACAATTGGTGATGAGCAGCGGGCCTTCCCGCTCACTGGCGGGCAGCCGGCCATGGCTGCCGCGCACCAGCGTGGTGTCCAGCGGGATGAGGTCCATGTAGTAACGAAAGCCGAGCTTTTTCTGCAGCAGGCGGCGCGCCACCCTCAAGCGGGGGAAGCGGATGGCCGGGTCGATGAACAGCTCCAGCGGGTCGTAGCCGGGCTTGCGATGGATGTCCACGGTGCGGGCGAAGTCCGGTGCCTTGCGCGCGTCGAGCCAGTAGTGATAGTCGAACCAGTGACCGGCGGCGGCCACGGCCACCAGCTCGCCGCTGCGCGGGTGGTCCAGCTGCCAGGCCCGCTGCTCGGTCTTGTCCAGTACCCGCTCGATGCCGGGTTGGCGCTGCAACAGTGCCTTGACCCTGGCGATGTCCACGGACTGGCGCACATAGATGTGTGCGATCTGGTGATCGACGACGGCGAAGGCATCGCTGGCACCGGGGTCGAGCAGTTCCCAGGTCAATGACTGACGCACCTGCAGCAGACCTTCGGCGCGCAGCAGGCGATTAATGGACACCGATTGGCTGACCGCCTCGATGCCGTATTCGGACAGCAGCATCACCGCCGCACCTTGTTCCTCGGCGAAGCGCAGCAGGCGCCCGACCTCGTGGTCGATGGCCCGCACCTCGTCGGCGATCGACGGATGATCCGGCCCCAGCCGTTGCAGGCAGTAGTCCAGGTGCGGCAGGTAGACCAGTTGCAGGTCCGGGTGATCGAGTTGGAACTCGGCGATGGCGCAGTCGACGATCCAGCGGCTGGAGGCAATGCCGGCGGCCGGCCCCCAGAACGCCGGGAACGGAAACGCGCCGATCTGCGCCTCGATCCGCGCATGCAACGTTGCCGGTGACGAGTACAGCCCGAAAAGCTTGCGGCCATCGGCCGGGTAGTGCGGGCGCGGGGTGATGGCGGCGTCCACGTCCGCGTACATGTTGTACCACCAGAACAACTGGCTGCAGCGAAAGCCCGGCAGCTCGCGCTTGAGCGTCTGCCAGACCTTCTCGCCCTGGATCAGGGCGTTGGGCTGCAACCAGAAGCGCACCTCGGCCTGGTCGCGAAAATACCAGCCGTTGCCGACGATGCCGTGCTCGGCCGGTGACAGGCCGGTGAGGATCGAGGCCTGCACCGTGGAGGTGACGGCGGGAAACGTCGGTTGCAGGCTGGCCATCCTGGCCGATTGCAGCAACCGGTTGATGTGCGGCGTTGCCGCGCCGAGCAGCGCGGGCGTCAGGCCGACCACGTTGATCAGCAGCAACGGTTGACGTGGCGAGTCAGAGGGCATCGGCATGTACCTCCCAAGCCTGGGGTCGCAGCAGGCGGCGCTGGCGCAGTTGGTCCTCGACCCAACGCAGCTCGTCGCGGATGCCCCGGTGCTGGGCCTGTTCGTCGCTGGGTCGCACTGGCGCGGGCAGTACGCCCCAGCTGTAGGTCTCCACCTCAAGCACCGGGCGCGCATCCTCGTGCGTGGCCAGGAAATCGAAGGTCTGCGCCAGGGCCATCTGGCTGCCGCCGAGTTCGGGCAGCAGCAGGTGTTCGCTGAACAGCGGAATGTGGAAATGAACCCTCAACTCCGGGTAGCGTCCAGGCTGCGACGCACAGGCGGCGAGCGCGGCCGGCAGGTCCGCCCAGCATTGGATGCCGCCCCGGACGTCGCGCGCCTGCACCTGGTGCAGGTAGGTGGCTTCGGCAAAGCTGCCCAGCACGTCGAGAACCTGTACGCAGCGGCTCGGGTCGTCGGTCGGCAGGCGGCAGATCATCGCGTTCGACAGCTGGATCTTGCCGATGGGCACCCCGGCCTGGCGCAGGCTTTCCAGAGACTGCCGGCAGTCCTCGAACATCACCGCCTGGTGGCAGACGTCGAAGCACAGCGCCAGGTACTCATGATGCGGGTCGCTGGCTTGCCAGTGGTGGAAGAAGGCGATGGCCTGGTCGGTGGTCTGCAGCACGCAGTCCGGCTCCATTTCCAGGCACATCACGATCCTCTTGCCGGTTTCCTGGTGCAGCCGGGCCAGTGCCGCCGTGAGCTGGCGCAGGTGTTCCTCGGCCTGGTGCTGCAGCGTCGGGTTCCAGTGGGCGGCGTAGCCCAGCGGCACGCTGGAGATCGCCCCCTGCGGGCACGCCGGCGGCAGGGCCTCGGCCAGCAGCCGCGCCAGGTCCAGGCTGTACGCCAGCCGTTGCGGCTCGGCCCAGTTGGGCAGGTACACGGCGGCTTTTACCGTGCCCTCATGGAACTGCCCATAGGGAAAGCCGTTGAGCGAGGTCAGGCATAGCCCGCTGCGCCGCAGCAGATCGAAAAACGCCCGCCGTTTCGGCGGCTCTCGCAGTTCGGTTGCGGCTGCTGCGCTGATCCACAGCCCGCTGTCCTGCTGGTCGAGCCCGCGCAGCCTGCGCACGCCCTGGAAGTGCCGGTCGATGGCAACGCGCAGCGCGGGCAGGTCGCGGGCCGGGTGCACATTGGCGCAGTAGCCGAGCTGCGCGGCGGTCCAACCAAGGCCCAAGGTCATTTGATCACCGGATCCTGGCCACGCAGGGCCGAGTTTTCCTGCCAGCGGCGGCGCTGGTCGATGGGCAGCGGCGTGGCGACCTGGGCCTTGTCCATCTGGCCGCTCTGGGCGAAGAAGTCCACCGGGTTGTCGAACAGCACCTGTTCCACCTGGGCCTCGCTGAAACCGGCGGCCAGCATGGCCTGACCGGTCTTGGGCACCTTCAGCGGATCGCTGATGCCCCAGTCGGCGGCGCTGTTGACCACCATCTTCTCGGTGCCGTATTCCTTGAGCAGGGCCACCATGCGCTGCTCCGACATCTTGGTGTTGGGGTAGATGGAGTGGCCGCGCCAGCAGTCGCTGTCGAGCACCAGCGGCAGGGTCAGTTCGTTGAGGTGGTCGATGATCACCAGGTGCTCGGCAATCCCCACTTCGCGAATCACCGCCAGGGTGCGCTTGGTGCCGCCGATCTTGTCGCGGTGCGGGGTGTGTACCAGCACCGGCAGGTTGAACTGCCGGGCCAGCTCCAGCTGTAGCGCGAGAAAGCGGTCTTCTTCCGGTGTGATGTCGTCATAACCGATCTCGCCGACGGCAACCACGCCGTCCTTGACCAGGTAGCGCGGCAGAATCTCCAGCACTTCGTTGGCCACCGACAGGTCGTTGGCTTCCTTGGGATTCAGGCCGATGGTGCAGAAATGATGGATGCCGAACATGCTGGCGCGAAAGCGTTCCCAGCCCAGCAGGGTATCGAAGTAGTCGACGAAACTGCCGACGCTGGTACGCGCCTGGCCTTGCCAGAACGCCGGCTCGATCACCCCGGTGATACCGGCGGCGGCCATGTTCTGGTAGTCGTCGGTAGTGCGGCTGACCATGTGGATATGCGGGTCGAAATACTTGGGCATGGTGAATCCTCTTCAGGGGAAGGCTTCAGGTCTCGCGGCGGTCGGTCAGGTGTTCATGCCACGCCGACGGCAGGCGTTCTTGCTGGTGAAGGCCGAGCAGGCGCTGGCATTGCGCCGGGCTGAGCAGGTCGAAGGCGATGGCCAGGTGCAAACCGGGCGAAATCGTGCGTGCTGCCGCAAGCTGTTCGTCCAGCAGGTCGAGGGCCAGCTGGTTCAAGGAGACGCCGTGACGCTGCGCCAGGCCGACCAGCCGCCGCACGTCCAGCCCCATGCCGAGCGTTTTGAGCACCAGTTGGTGAAAGGCACGCTCCGGGTAGTGGCGGGATGGGTAGGGGGTGTCCAGGGCGAGGGCGGCGAATACCTCGCTGTTGCTGGTGCGCCCGGCCTGCAGGGCCAGCGGTACGCACAGCCCCGAGCTGTCGATCCAGTCGAGGGCCTTGAGCAGCGCGACTTTTTCCTGGTCGTCGCCCCACAGGAACAGTTGGCGCAGCAAGGGCAACTGACCGTCCTGCGGCTGTTGCCCGAGGACCTGGGCCAGCAGCAAGGCGCGCGCCAGTTGCAACTGGCTGCAGTGCTCATCGTCACGCATGGCCTGTTCGTGGATCCTGCGCTTGCACTGGCCGCTCAGCAGTGCCGCGGTGTTGGCATCCGGTGACTGCCCGAGGCGCTCTTGGGCCTCGTGCCACCACTGCAACTCGATCGGTTCGAGTTGCGCGGCCAGGGCCTGGTGCCGTGCGGCCAGGCAGTCGTGGCGCATCTTGAGCGCCGCTGTTGTCGACGTAGCGATATCACTGTTCATGTCGGTTTGATCCAGCGCTGTAGGTGTGGAAGCAGGAAGAACACCAGGACGCACAGCAGGCTGCCCAGGGGCTGGTCGGCCACTGCCAGCACCAGGGCATCGAACAGCGGCAGGGCCGCCAGCCCCGCGCCGATGAAGGCGCGCACCTGGCGGCGGCGCGGATCGGCCAGGTGCAGCCAGTAGTGCCAGCCCAGCCAGCCCAGCCACAGCAGCAGCACCGGCCAGAACCACAGGGTGTCGGCGTAGGCCGCCAGGGCCAGGGGGCTCAGCATCAACACCAGCGGCAGGCGGCTGAGCAGTTGGTTGAGGTGCTCCTGGCGCGCCAGGTAGGTCAGGCCGCTGATGTACACGCCAAGCAGCAAGGCGCACAGCCAGATGGGCTGGGTCGGCATCGCCAGGCTGGCCGCCGCGGTGAGGTAGAGGGCCGAGCGGCAGGCGCCCATCAACCAGACGCTGTGGGCGTATTTCTTGTGCAGCAGGTTGTAGCCGAGGATGCAGCCCACCAGCAGGGTGACGCTGGCCAGCAGCCAATGCGGTTGCTCGATCAACCGGCTCAAGCCCAGGGCTGCGGCGGCCGCCAGCAGCAACGCCAGCCAGGTGGCCAGGCGCACCTGCCGACGGCTGACCAGGCCCAGGGTGATGGGTCGTGGGTTGTGGTGCTGCTGGTCCCAGTCGGCATCCAGCAAGTCGTTGAGCAGCATGCCCGCCAGGTACAGCAGCGACAGCATGGCCAGCAGCAGGATCCACACCAGCGAGGAAGGTGGCGCCAGGGCTCCGGCGCTGCTGGCCAACAATGCGGCGGCCAGGGTGTTGGTCCATACCGTGGGCAGGTTGGAAACGCGGCCGACGGTCATCCAGGTCTTCATCTGGCTCATTGCGCACAGCCCTCGCCGAGGGCGAGCAGATTGCCGCGATAGCTACCGAGGCGCAGCAGCGCCTGTTCCATCAGGCCGTCGTCGATCTCGTGGAGGTCGACCGATGCGCCGATGCCGCTGAGCATGGGGATGGACAGCTGGCCGCCCAGATGCTGGCGGAACTCCTCCAGCCCCAGCAGCACTCGAGAACGTCCCTGGTCATCCTTCAGGTTCAGCTCCGCAGGGCACAGGTTGAAGCCAAGCCTGAGCAACAGGCTCAAGATCCGCTCGCTGTCGATATCGTTCAACAGCCCCAGGGCATTGGCATACAACCCGTCCAGGGCCATGCCCACCGCCACGGCCTCGCCATGACGCAGTCGATGCTGGCTGAGGTTCTCCAACCGATGCGCCGCCCAGTGGCCGTAGTCCAGTGGACGACCGTTGCCGCGCTCGAAAGGGTCGCCGGCGCCGGTGATATGCCCCAGGTGCAGCTCGGCGCAGCGGCGGATGGCATGGCGGCTGGCCGGGTGGTCGAAGCGGGCGAGGGCGTCGGCCTGGCGCTCCATCCACTCGAAGAAGGAACGGTCCTTGATCAGCGCCACCTTGACCGCCTCGGCGAGCCCGGCGATCTGGTCGCGGTGACCCAGGGTGGTCAGCAACTGGAAGTCGTTGATCACCGCGGTGGCGGGATAGAAGGCGCCCAGCAGGTTTTTCTGGCCGAAGGCATTGATACCGTTTTTCACCCCGATGCCGGCGTCATTCTGCGCCAGCACCGTGCTAGGCAGGCGAATCAGGCGCATGCCGCGATGGAAGGTGGCGCAGGCATAGCCCACCGCGTCCAGCACCGCGCCACCGCCCAGGGCGATGACGCAGCAGTGGCGGTCCAGCCCATGGGCCAGCATGTCGGCATACAGCTGTTGCAGCACCTGGGCGTCCTTGCTCAGCTCGCCGGCCGGCACGGCGATCGGCGCCGCCTTCAGGTGCAGGTCGTCACCGTAGGCGGCGAAGTACGCGTCGATCTGGCCCGGCAGGTGCGGTGCGCAGCGCAGCAGCTGCTCATCGGCGAAGATCAGCACCGTCACCCGGCCATTGCGCTGGACGGTGAGCTGGCGATGCAGGCAGGGATTGAGCGGGTCGAACAGGTGGTCGGTGAACAGCACCGGATAGTCGTAGCTGACCGTGAAGCGCCCGCGCAGTGGCCGTGAGGGTTCACGCCTGCGCAAGGCCTTGACCAGGCTGTACCCGGCAATGAACAGGCCGGGCAGAATCATGCTGGCGAGAATCGTCACCAGCAACGCGTTCTGCTCGACGAGGAAGCTGCCGATGGCGCTGTAAGCCAAGGCCAGGCCCGCGTTGGCCAAGGTGGTGACCAGCACGAAAGCGCGCATCGGATAGCGCTGCATGCCGGCGGCCACCACCGAGGTTTCCGCCAGCACCGGCACGCCGCGCAGACAGATCAGCGACAGCGTGCCCAGGCGGTACGCCAGTTGCCCCGGCTGGCGTTGGTGCAGGCCGAGGCGGCTGGACAACATCCGCAGATACCCGGCACCCAACGCGTACCCCAGACCTGCGCCCAGGCACAGGCCAATGAAGATCGTCAGGTAACCGCCGACGCTGCCCAGGGTGGCCACGGCCAGCAGCGCGACCATGCTTGAAGGTACGGGCAGCACCACGTCCAGGGCCAGCAAGGCGATCAGCAGCAGTGCCAGGTTGAACATCTGGACGGGGGTTGAAGGGCGATACAGGTCAAGATGGGTGAGGAAACCCTGGATCTGCTGTTCGAACAACAGGAAACTGGTAATCACCAGCCCTGAGAAACACAGCAGTGACAACCAGAAATGTGCGGCCGGCCCTTTTTCAAAGAGCACACGATAGCCATGGCTGCGCTTCATCAAGCGTCCCTCTTGTTGTTTTGACTGAGTTCCGTTTCAGTAACTACATGCAGCGGCAGGCGTCGCCTGGAAGAATAGATTCTCCTGCTCTGAGGGGCGGTCGTGTTGTAGTTGTAGTGTTGGCAAAGACAATCACAAAACTAGTCGGTCGCGTCGCTTTTGCAAGGGCAAAAGGCCCGTAATCATTAGATGAAACGCTGGGGCTGCGCCACGACATTAGAAGCTTTGCGAATTATTGTTTTTGATTAAATCCTTTTGATTAATTATTTTTTATGGCTTCGATAACGGGTTTGATCTCTAATGAGAATCGCTAGTGTGCGAGAGGGTGGTTGCGTCAAGGTCTGGTAATCTCGAAACCTGATCATCGTTGGTGCCCTGTTTATAAAAGTTGCAGCCTGCATATATAAGTCTCTTTAAACAGCGAAGACCGGCAGAAACTTTTGGGCGCAGGCACCACGGCTACCGGAGGCGGGCAAGGAAACATTTGTACTCTTCCTGGTTCGACGCCCTTTCAGGGGTGTCCGCTGGATCTTGCATTGAGGTAAAATTCCTACCTGTTCCCGGCGCTCAAACCCGTCAGACAAAGGATTGTATGCCCGCCACCGCCACGCTTCGGCGTCTGTTCCTATCCGCCGTTCTTGCAACGCTCACCGGCTGCCAGCCCGAACCTGCACCGCCCCTCGACCAGCAACTGTACATTTGGCAACGCCAGTGGCGGCCGGCCCATGAACAGGCCTTGGCCGAAAGCCGTGCCGACTTCTCCACCCTGCGTGTGCTGGCTTTGCAAGCCCAGCCCAAGGCCGGCTGGAGCAGGGCGCTGGTCGAGTTGCCCAAGCTCAGGAGCGATGGCCGCCCGGTGATCGCCGTGGTGCGTCTTGATGGCCAGTTGCCCGCGCTCGACGTACAGGCGGCCGGTACCCATATCGCCCAATTGCTGGCCGACTGGCAGGCGGCTGGCGTGAACCCGAGTGGACTTGAGATCGACCACGACAGTGGCAGTGCGCGCCTGCCGGGCTACACCCAGTTCCTTCTGAAACTGCGTGAGCAACTTCCACAGGGTATAAAACTGAGCATCACCGCGCTGCCCGCCTGGCTGGACAGCCCGCACCTGGCGGCGCTGTTGCAGGCGGTGGACAGCAGCGTGCTGCAGGTGCACGCGGTGAGCGATCCGCGGCGCGGTCTGTTCGATCCGCTCCAGGCGAAGACCTGGGCCGAGCGCTGGAGTCGCGTCAGCGACAGACCGTTCTACCTGGCCTTGCCCGCCTATGGCGTCGCGCTGCTGCCGGACACCGGCGGCGCGCCGGTGGTGGAAAGCGAAACCCCGCTTAACCGTGCCGGCGAGCGCCACGAGCTGCTGGCCGATCCGCAGCAACTGGCGGACCTGGGCAGGCAACTGCGCGACAAACCGCCCGCCCACCTGGCCGGGCTTATCTGGTTCCGCCTGCCGTTGCCCAGCGACCGTCGGGCCTGGAGCCTGACCACCTTAAAGGCGGTGGCGCGCGGCGACGCGCTCGCCAGTCAATGGCGGCTCGAACTGTCCGGGCAGGCCGGGCTCTACGACATCAGCCTGGTCAACGTCGGCAATCTCGACCTGCCGGTACCCGCGCGGGTGGAACTGAACGTTGAGTCTTGCGATGCCGCGGACGGGCTCAACGGCTACCGCCTGCAGCAATCCCCGCAACACCTCGTCTTCAACCGCCAGTCCAGCGTGCGTGTGGCCGCTGGCGGCCGGCGCGTCCTTGGTTGGGCGCGCTGCCATGGAATCGAACAAGGAGCCTGGAATGTCTACCCCTGACTGGACCCGCCGTTTGCTGTGCCTGTCCCTGAGCGTACCGGTCGGCACGGCGCTGGCCTGTGGCCCGGACTTCCCGATGCGCCTGCTGGACGACCGGGCGCAAACCCTGGCCGAGCTGCCAGAAGGCAATTTCGGCTTCGAGGTCAATCGCCTCGGCGAACAGTTGGCAGGCCTCAAGCCCACCACCGAGATGACCTTGACCCCTTACTGGGACGGTGACGACAACGACCGACCGTACCGTGAGCAGCGCAGCCGTATCGAGGCCAGCGAGTTGCCGGAGTCGCTGCGCGAGAAGGTCGCGCAACTGCGTGCACTGGCCGATCCGCAGCAAGTGCTGAAGCAGGGCGCCGAACTGCCGGATGAACTGCGCCTGTACATTGCCGGCGCAGTGGCCTTCGATGCCGACGATCACGCCCTGGCGGCGGACTATTTCGCCAAGGTGCTGGCCCTGCCTGGCGAACAACGCAAGCTGCGCAGCACCTGGGCGGCCTACTCGCTGGGGCGGGCCTTGACGGCCCGCAGCTTCGAGGCCAGCGACGATCCGCAACAGACGCCACAGGCCCTGCAAGCCCGGGCCCGCGAGGCCTTCCACCAGGCCCGCGCGCTCAGCGCCGAAGGCTTCAGCGACCCATTGGAGCTTGGGGTGGCCAGCCTTGGCGAGGAGGCCCGCCTGGCCAAGCTCGCCGGCGACTGGAACAGCGCCATTCAGTTGTATGCCAGCCAGAGCCGCCTGGGCTCGGGCAGCGGCTACAGCTCGCTCAGACAGCTTGCCGACGAACTGGTGAGCCTGCCGGATGAGCAATTGAAGGCGCTGCTGGCGCAGCCAATGCCGCGCAAGCTGCTCACCGCCTACCTGCTCAGCCATGTCGGCTGGGACTACGACGGCCAGCCGCCGACCCAGGTCCGACGCCTGCCCGCGCTGCTGCAGGCCAGTGTTGGCGGCAAGCTCGAAGACGCCGACCGCCTGGCCGCGTTGACCTACCAGCAAGGCAACTATGCCGCGACCAGAAGCTATCTGCAGCAGGCCGGCGACACCGGCCTTGCCTGGTGGCTGCGCGCCAAGCTGGCCTTGCGCGACGGTGACAAGAGCCAGGCGGCGGCTGCCTATGCCAAGGCCGCGGCCGCGTTCCCCCGCGAAGAGTCGTGGGGTTCGCGGCAGACACCCGATTGGGACTATGAGAGCGTTAAACCCGGCTGCCGGGTCGAAGGCGAGGGCGCGATCCTGGCGCTGGAGCGCGGCGATTACCTGCAGGCCTTCGACCTGCTGTACCGCAGTCAGGAAATCTACTGGCAGGACACGGCCAACGTGGCTGACCGCGTGCTGACCCTGGATGAGCTCAAAGGCTATGTCGATGCTCATGTGCCAGCGCCGCCAGCGCCCAAGGTGGAAGAGGGCGGCTATGTGCCGCGCCCGGTGGCGACCCAGTTGCGCGAGCTGCTGGGGCGACGCTTGCTGCGCGAAGGACGCTACGACGAAGCGCCCGGCTACTTCGCCACGCCGCAATTGCAGGCCGACGCCAAGGCTTATGGCCAGCACCGCCAGGATGCCGTCTCGCGCTGGACGCCCACTGGCCGCGCCGAGGCGCTGTACGCTGCGGCAACCCTGGCGCGCAGCGCGGGCATGGAGATCCTCGGTTATGAAATGGCGCCCGACTACGCCTGGTTGGGCGGCAGCTACAGCCTGGGCAGCGCCGAAGTGCAGCCAGGGCCGTTCCTGGCTGCTGGCGAGGTGCAGCGCCAACGGGCGACCGAGGCCAAGCCCGATCAGCGATACCACTACCGCTATGTCGCCGCCGACCTGGCCAACCAGGCCGCTGACCAACTGCCACGCAGCAGCCAGGCCTTCGCCGCAGTGCTGTGCATCGCGGCCGGCTGGGTGCCCGGCAGCGAACAGGAAAGCGCGCTGTACAGGCGCTACGTCCAGCAGGGGCCGTTCGTGCAGTGGGCGGAGGATTTCGGCAAGCAATGCGAGGAGCCCCGGTTCGACCAGGCCAACAAGCGCTACCTGACCGAGAAGCTCGATAGCGTGCGCACGGCGTTGCGGCCGTACAAGGCGCAGGTACTGCCGGTGGGGTTGGTGGTGCTGGCGGGGGTTGCCTGGGCGTGGATGCGGCGGCGCAAGGCAAAGGCTTGAAATGAGATCGAGCGCCGCGAGGGCGGCGCTCGATAAACCGCCGTCAGTTCTGCGCGGTCTTCTGCCCGGCTTCCAGCTTCACCGTCTCCTCCAGGGTGAAACGCCCCAGCGGGTTCTGCAGGAAGTTCTGGATATTGCTGCGCGAGATGTTGATGTACGGGCTGTAGTACAGGTCGATCCAGTGCACGTCCTGCTTGGCCAGTTTCTGCAGCTCCTCATACATCTGCTTGCGCTTGACCGGGTCGGTCTCGACACGGGCCGCGGCCACCAGGTCCTTGACCTTGTCGTTGTGGTAGCGGGTCATGTAGTTCATGTTGGTGTCGTGGCCCAGCACGAAGGTGGTCTTCTGGTCCGGGTCGAGCACGTCGTTGGTCCAGTACATCACCGACAGGTCGTAGTCGCCGTCGACCAGCATCTGCCAGCTCTGGGTAGGGTCGACCTTCTGCAGGTTGGCAGTGATGCCGACATCGGCCAGTTGCTTCTGCACCAGCACGGCGATCTGCTCGTCGGCCTCGTTGCCGGCGTTGACCACGTAGTTGACCTTCAGCCCCTCGGCGCCGGCTTTTTTCAGCAGCTCGCGGGCCTTGGCCGGGTCGAACGGGCGCTGTGGGTTGTTGGCGTTGTGGTAGAGCGCACCCTTGGGAATGTAGGAGTAGGCCATTTCGCCGTGACCGAAGGTGACCGTGTCCACCAGCGCCTTCTTGTCGATCGCCAGGTCGATCGCCTCACGCACTTCCCGTTTGCCCAGCAGCCCCTTGGAGTGGTTGATCAGCAGGTGGTCTTCACGGGTCGAGGGGTCGATATGGATAGTGATCTTCTTGTCCTTCTGCAACTCGTCCACCTGGGTGAACGGCACAAAGATCGCCGAGTCCAGTTCGCCGGCCTGGACCTTCATCATGCGCGTGCGATCATCCGGGATGGAGATCCACTCCACGCCATCCAGGCTGACCTTGTCGGCCTGCCAGAACTCGGGGTTCTTCTCCAGGATCACCCGGTCGCCCCGCAGCCATTCCTTGAGTTTGAAAGCCCCGGACACCACCGGGTTCTGTGCGTATTCCTCCTCGCCGAGCTTGTCCATGGCCTTTTTCGACAGGATCGAGATGTTGGCGGTGGCGAGCTGGGCCAGGAACGGCACCGACTTGCTGTGCAGGGTCACCACCAGGGTATGCGGGTCGGCGGCCTTGGCGGTGTCGATGATCTTGTACGAGTCGGCCCAGAGCGAACCTGGGTTGTCGCGGATGCGCAGCAGGGAGAAGGCGGCGTCCTCGGCGGTGATCGGCGAGCCGTCGGAGAACTTGGCGTTGCGCATCTTGAAGGTGTAGGTCAGGCCGTCGTCCGAGACCTTCCAGCTTTCGGCCAGGCCCGGCACGAGTTGGGTGCCGCTGTTGTCGACGCGGATCAGCACGTCATAGACGTTGGCGAACACCCAGCTGTCGCGGTTCTGCGCACTCTTGATCGGGTCGAAGGTGGTGCTTTCCTCTCGACAGCCGATGGTCAGCACGCCGGCTGCCTGGGCCATGCCGCTGGCCAGGGTGCTGGCGGCCAGTATGGCGGCGGTGAGAAGTTTCAATGCGGCGGGTTTCATGCTCAAGCTCCGTTTGATGGTCATGGTGGTGATGTCAGCAGGGCAGTTGCGAATGCACGCAGGCGTGGCGCCGGGCGCCCTGGATATGCTCGGGTGGCGTGGTTTCAGCGCAGCCGGGCAGCGCGTGCCGGCAACGGGGATGGAAGGCGCAGCCGGAGGGCAGGTGCAGCGGGCTTGGCGGCTCGCCGGCCAGCGGGTCCTGCGGCAGGCGCCGGGCCGGGTCGATGTCGGCGATGGACTGGATCAGCGCGGCGGTGTAGGGGTGGCGCGGGGCGGTAAAGACTTCATGCACCGGGCCTTCCTCGACGATCTGCCCCAGGTACATCACCGCCACCCGGTCGCACAGGCGGCGCACCACGCCCAGGTCGTGGGTGATGAACAGCAGCGCCAGGCCCATGCGCTCGCGCAACTCCAGCAGCAGGTTGATGATCTGCCCCTGGATCGACACGTCCAGCGCGGCGACGCATTCGTCGGCGACGATCAGCCGGGGTTCGACGGCCAGGGCCCGGGCGATGCCGACCCGCTGGCACTGGCCACCGCTCAGCGAACCGGGCCGGCGCTCGGCCAGCTCGGCGCGCAGACCGACCAGTTCAAGCAGTTCGCCGACCCGGGCCGGAATCCGCGCGGCGGGCACCTTGCGCTGCACCTGCAGCACCTCGGCGAGGATCTGGCCGATGCGTTGGTGTGGGTTGAGCGCGCTGTACGGGTCCTGGAAGATCATCGCGGTCTCGTGGCGCAGGCGGGCGATATCCGCCGGGCTGCCCTGATTCATGTCGGTGCCGTCGTACAGCACCTGGCCGCCGCAGCTCTGGGTGAGCTGGAGGATGGCCCGGGCCAGGGTACTCTTGCCGCAGCCTGACTCGCCCACCAGGCCAAGGGTTTCGCCGGCAGCCAGATTCAGCGAGGCGCCGTTGACCGCGCTGACCTTGCGCGGGCGCAGGTTGAGCAGGCCGCTGCCTGCGGCGGGAAACTGCACCTGCAGGTCCTTGACCTGCAACAACGTGGTCATGACGGGCCTCCGGCCAGCAGCGGGGTATGACAGGCCAGGCGGTGGCCGGGGCTTGATTCCAGCAGTTCGGGCAGTTGTTGCCGGCAGAGCGGCATGGCCTGTGGGCAACGCGATTCGAAACGGCAGCCTGGCGGCAGGTCATCAAGCAGCGGTGGCTGCCCAGCGATGGTGGTCATGCGTGATGCCTCAGGCTGCGCGGCAGGATGGCAGGCCAGCAGCCCGGCGCTGTAGGGATGCTTGGGCCGGGCCAGCATCTCGTGCTTGGCGCCGTGCTCGCAGAGGCGCCCGGCGTACATCACGGCAATGTTGTCGCAGGTCTGCGCCACCACGCCCAGGTCGTGGCTGATCAGGATCATCGCCAGGCCGCGGCGGTCGCGCAGCTCCAGCAGCAGGCGCAGGATCTGCGCCTGCACGGTGACATCCAGGGCCGTGGTCGGCTCGTCGGCGATCAGCACCTTGGGGTTGCAGCCCAGGGCCACGGCGATCATCGCCCGTTGGCGCATGCCGCCGGAAAACTCATGGGGATAGTTGTCGACCCGGGACTTCGGGTCGGGGATACCGACCTGGCGCAGCACCTCGATGGCTTCGGCGCGGGCCTCGCGGCGAGACGCGCCCTGGTGCAGGCGGATACCTTCGGCGATCTGCTCGCCGATGCGCATCAGCGGGTCCAGGTGGCTGCTGGGGTTCTGGAAGATCATCCCCAGCTCACGGCCGCGCAGGCGGCGCATGCCAGCTTCGTCCAGCCGCAGCAGGTCATGGCCCGCCAGGCGCACGGCCTGGCCTTCGACCCGCAGGTTCGTTGCTGGCAGCAGGCGCATCAGGCCCCGGCAGGCCAGGGTCTTGCCCGAGCCGCTTTCGCCCACCAGGCCGAGGATCTCGCCTTCGCCGAGGTCGAAGGACAGCCGATCGACCAGGGTGATATCCCGTTGGCCGGCGCGGGCGATGACGCTCAGCCCGCGAACCTGGAGCAGGGGCGTGGTCATGAGCGGTCTCCCAGGCGTTCGGCGACACCGTCGGCCAGCAGGCTGAAGCCCATGGCCAGGGTCACCACCGCCAGGCCCGGGAAGGTGCAGATCCACCAGGCGCTGGTGATGAAGCTCTGCCCCTCGGCGACCATGGTGCCCCATTCCGGGGTCGGCGGCTGCACACCGAGGCCCAGGTAGCTGACGGCGGCGCCGTTGAGCAGCACCAGCACGGCGTCGGACATGCAGAACACCACCGAGCCGAACAGCGCGTTGGGCAGCAGGTGGCCGAACAGCGTGCGCCGGTGGCTGAAACCCAGGCTCCTGGCGGCCAGGGCGAAGTCGCTCTGCTTGAGCACGAGGATCTGCGAGCGGATCAGCCGCGCATAGGACACCCAGCCGACCAGGGCCATGGCGATATAGAAGCTGCCCAGGCCCGGACCGAGGATGGCCATGATCGCCAGCATCAGCACCAGGAACGGGAAGGCCAGGACGATGTCGATCAGGCGCATGCAGGCGTTGTCCAGCCAACCGCCGACGTAGCCGGACACCGCGCCGATGCAGGTGCCGAGCAGGAACGGGAAGATCACCCCGATCAAGGCCATCTGCAGGTCGACGCGGGCGCCCCAGATTACCCGCGAGAGCACATCGCGGCCGAAGTTGTCGGTGCCGAAAGGGTGCGCCAGGCTGGGCGCGGCCAGGCGCAGGTCGCCGTTCTGCAGCAGCGGATCGAACGGCGCGACCCACGGCGCGCACAGCGCCAGCAGGCACCAGCCGAAGACGATGGCCAGGCCGCAGTACAGGGTCAGGCGGCCATCGCCCAGGTTCCAGGCCAGGCGTGCGCGCAGGGCGACGATGGCGCTCATTGGATCTTCACCCGCGGATCGAGGACGGTAGTCGCCACGTCGGCGAGGAAGTTCACCGCCACCGTGGCGCAGGCCAGCACCATGGCCACGCCCTGGACCACCATGTAGTCGCGGGTAAAGATGCCGCGCACCAGCAACTGGCCGACGCCCGGCAGGGAGAACAGGCTCTCGATCACCACCGTGCCGCTGATCAGCCAGCCGATGTTGACCGCCAGCAGGTTGATGGTCGGCACCATGGAGTTGGGCAGGACATGCCGGCGCAGGATCGCCCCTTCGCCCAGGCCCCGGGCACGGGCGGCGGTGACATGGTCGGCCCGCATCTCCAGCAGGATGCTGGCGCGCAGGTTGCGCACCAGTACCGCCGAGAGCGCCAGGGCGATGGTCAGGCAGGGCAGCACCAGGTGGTGCAGCTTCTCGGCCCAGGTGCGGCCATAGCCGGATACCGGGAACAGCCCCCAGTGCACGCTGAACAACAGGATCAGCATCAACCCCAGCCAGAAAGCCGGCAAGCCGAGGCCGGCGGTGGTGAACAGGCGGATCAGGTTGTCGGCCCAGCCGCCCTTGTGGCGGGCGGCGAGGATGGCCAGCGGCACGGCGATCAGCAGCGCCAGGGCCACGCTGCCCAGCACCAGCATCAGGGTCGGCTCGATGCGGCTGGCGATCAGCGGCAGGGCGTCGACCTTGTACAGCAGCGACTTGCCCAGGTCGCCATTGAGCAGGTTCTTGAGGAAGTACAGGTACTGCGCCCAGATCGGCTCATCGAGGCCGAATTGCGCGCGGATCTTCTGGATCGCGTCCGGGGTGCTGCGCGCGCCCAGCAGCACCCGCGCCGGATCCCCGGGGATCGAGCGCACCAGCACGAAGGTGATGATGCTGATGCCCAGCAGCACCGGCAGCAGTTGTAACGGACGGATGAGGACGAACCGGTAGCGTGCCAGGCTCATCGATCAACCCCGGTTGCGTTGCAGGAAATCCAGCAACACCGGGAAATAGGCCTGGGGCTCTTCGTAGAACGGCATATGGCTGCTGTTGGGGAACACATGCAGCTCGGCACGATCATGCAGCGCCAGCTTCATGCGCATGGCGCAGGCCGGGGTCAGTTCGTCGTGTTGGCCGGTGGTGATCAGCACCGGCATGCGGAACGCGCCCATCTGCTCGAGGCGGTTCCAGTCCTTGAGGTTGCCGATATAGAGGAACTCGTTGGGGCCCTGCATGGTGCTGTAGGGGCCCATGTTCCAGTCGCCCAGCGAACGCTGGATCGGCGCCGGCCATTCATCGAGCCGGCAGACGTGGCGGTAGTTGAGCAGGGTGATGGCGGCCTGGTACTGCGGGTGGTCGAGGGTACCCATGGCCTCATGGCGCTGCATCATCGCCACTGTTTCGCTGCCCAGGGCGCCGCGCAGGCGTTCCAGCTCGGTGATCAGGTGCGGGATGTCGCCGACGGTATTCTCGAGAATCAGACTTTTCAGCGACTGCGGGTGATGAATGGCGTACTCGATCGCCAGCCAGCCGCCCCAGGAATGCCCGAGCATGTGTACACGGCCCAGGTCCAGGGCCTGGCGCACCTGCTCGACCTCGGCCACGTAGCGGGTGATATTCCACAGACTGTCGTCATCGGGGCGGTCGGAGGCGCCGGTGCCCAGCTGGTCGAAGGCGACCACGCGGATACCCTTGTCCTTGAGCCAGGCATGGGCGTCGCGCAGGTAGTCGCAGGGCAGCCCCGGCCCACCATTGAGGCACAACAGCACCTCGTCCCCTTCACCAAAGCTGTACACCACGAGATTGTGGCCATCGACCGATACGTTGAACTGCTGGTCAGGTTGCATCTCACGCCACATCGCTACTCTCCTGTTGGCCATGGCTTGCAGCTATAACTAGCGCAGGAGTTTTCGTCGCCTACAAGCTAGTGTTTCCTATAGGTTTCGTATGGCAGTCCCGCGCCAAGCCGTGGCATTCTACGTGCCGGACTTCGAGATGGAAATCCAAAAGGAATCACAGGGAGTGTCAGGTATGCAGGCCAAGGTGGCTGAACTCAATGCGCGTCTGGCGTCGGACGATAGCCTCGATGAGCAGATGGACAGCGTCGCCGAACTGGCGGCGGAACTGGGCTTCGATGCCCTGGTGTACGACTACAGCCCGGTGCCGCTGGATCATGTCGGCGAGCTGATCACCCCGAGCGTGGTCCGGCTGCGCCAGACCCCGAAGGACTGGCAGGACCTATGGTGTTCCGAGGGCTTTTACCAGATCGACCCGGTGCAGCAGGTGGCGGTGTCCTCCATCGCCCCCTTCGTCTGGTCGTACCTGCCCAAGGGCGAGACCGTTCTGCAGCGCCACATCGACCAGCGCCACGCTCCGGTGGTCGGTTACCTGCACGACGCACAGCTGACTTGCGGCGTGACCGTGCCCATCCACCTGCCACGGGGCGGGCTGGCGACCCTGACCGGCCTGCGCCCCCAGGCCAGCCAACGCGACCTGGACGACGCCCGGGAGCACCTGGGCGATTTCAGCCTGATCGCCCATGCCTTGCAGGAGGCGGCCTATCCCTTGCTGGCCAAGGAGTCCGCCACCCGCGTCATCCGCCTGACCCGCCGCGAGGTCGAATGCCTGCGCTGGGCCGCCGAAGGCCTGACGGCGGGGGAGATCGCCGAGAAGCTTAACCGCTCGCTGGCGACGATTTCCCTGCACCTGACCTCGGCCATGCACAAACTGGGGGCGAAAAACCGTGTCCAGGCGGTCGCCCGGGCGGTGCATTACCGCCTGCTTGATCAGTGAAGACACAAAAAAGGTCGAAAACCTAGAGAACTCTCTAGTTATGCCGCGCCACGCGTAGGGTTATTGTGTGCACCATGATTCGCACGGAGCCGGATGACATGGAACTCACCCAATCGCGTGAAGGTTTTGCCCCTTTCGGCGACTACCAGACCTGGTACCGCGTCACCGGTGACTTGGATTGCGGCCGCACCCCGCTGGTTATCCTGCACGGCGGCCCAGGTTGCACCTTTGATTATGTCGACGCCTACAAGGACGTCGCGGCTGGTGGCTACCCGGTCATTCACTACGACCAACTGGGCAATGGCCGCTCGACCCACCTGCCACACATGCCGGCGTCGTTCTGGACGGTCAAGCTGTTCCTCGAGGAGCTCGACAACCTGCTGGAGCACCTGGGCATCACCGAGCGCTACGCGCTGCTGGGGCAGTCCTGGGGCGGCATGCTGGCCAGCGAGCACGCGGTGCGCCAGCCGCGGGGCCTGCGTTGCCTGGTGATCGCCAACTCGCCGGCGGACATGCGCACCTGGGTGCGCGAGGCCAACCGCCTGCGCGAAGAGCTGCCCAAGGACGTCCAGGACACCCTGCTGCGCCACGAGGCCGTCGGCGACTACACCGCCGCCGACTACATCGCCGCCACCCGGGTGTTCTACGACCGTCATGTGTGCCGGCTCAAACCCTGGCCTGAAGAGGTGGCGCGCACCTTCGCCCAGGTGGATGCCGACCCGACCGTGTACCACGCCATGACCGGTCCAAACGAGTTCCATATCATCGGCAGCACCAAGGACTGGACCATCGTCGACCGCCTGCCGCAGATCAACGTGCCAAGCCTGCTGATTTCCGGGCGCTATGACGAGGCGACGCCGCTGGTGGTCAAACCGTACCTCGACCTGATCCCCGGAATCCGTTGGGCGCTGTTCGAAAACTCGAGCCACATGCCTCATGTGGAAGAGCGGGTGGCGTGCATGGGGACTGTGGTGAAGTTTCTTGACGAGAGTCTGTAGCGCGTAGCATTCGACAGTTTTCCCTTCCTCAGGCCTGTCCGGGTTCATCCCGGCGGGCCTGAGTTTTATTCCTTCCTTCACATCAGTCGTCATCCCAGGCCTCGAACCAGACGATTAACAGCCTGCCCCCCCCCAGCGCTATTCTTTGACCATTCCCCAAAGGATTACCCATCATGCGCCGGCTGCTACTGCTGTTGCTGATCACCGCCATCCCGGGCTGCCAGGCCCCCATGCCAGCCGCCAACCCCGAGATGGCCTGGGTCGACCTTTCGCTGCCATTCCCCAACGACCGCGTGCTGCTGGCCGAACGCCTGGACAAGCAGCGCCTGGAGGAGGGCCGCTTCTTCCAGGTCACTCCCGGCAGTCATCAACTGGTCGTCAGGTTCGACTACGAAACGAGTGGCGGAGGCGGGTTGAGCATGATGGGCGGCACCACCGTCCGCCAATGCTATCTGACCCTCGACTACGCCCACTTCCAGGCCGGCCAGCGTTATCTGCTCGAAGCCCGCTCCATGGCCCTGACACCTGAGGCAAGGCTGTACAATGCCGCCCGGGAGATCGTCGCAGAGGTCAGCGAGTTCTACTGCCTGATGTAAGCCAATGCCTGTCGATGAAGGAAATCCAACCGTTGTGTGACGCATGAATCATTCGCTGTTCATTTCCCTCGACGGGCCCAAGGGCACCGGCAAGACCACGCTGCTGGAATCCGTCACCCAGGCGCTGAGGGCGGACAACAGGAAGGTGATCCGCATCAGCGAGAAGAAAAGCGATCCTTATCGGGGCGAAACCATGGCCCTGGTCAACCAGTTCGTCAGGGACCCTTGCCGGGATCTGGAGATGAAGGTCTGTGAGCGCCTTGCGCTGAGCCGGGCCTGGATTACCCAACATGTGCTGGCCAGGCAGCCCAAGGACAGCATCATCCTGATCGATCGCTGGTACCCGTCCGAAGCCGCATTTCGCCGGCTGGTGCCGTTTGCCGAGATCTTGCGGCTGAACATCGAACACGGCGTGCGTGTGCCGGACCTGCACGTGGGTGTTGTCACCGACCCCGAAATCTCGTGGAGCAGGGCAGCGGCGCGCTCGCGTGGGCTAAGCAGTACCGTGATGCATGAACTGCATGAGCATGTGGTGTGCACGCAAGCTTTCGAGCGAGCGGTTGCCGATCACGGCTGGGTCTTGTGCCGTAATGAAGGCACCCTCGAAGCGGCGACGCAGCAGGTGGTATCGGCGATCCAGGGTGTGCTGCCGCCGTCTGATCAGTAGCGTTCCAGCGCGGCGAGGCGGCTCGACAGCCAGGCGTGCAACTGTTTCACCGCAGGCGACAACTGCTTGCGGTGCGGGCACACCAGGCTCAGCGGCATGGTCGGCCCGGGGTGATCCTGCAACAGCACGACGAGCCGTCCCGCCAATACGTCGTCACTCACATCCAGCCAGGACTTGTAGGTGATCCCTTCGCCCGCCACGGCCCAGCGCCGGGCGATATCGGCATCGTCGCAGAACAGGGCGCCACGCACCTGCACGGTCTGCGTCCCTAGTTGCCACTTGTCGTAGACCCGACCCTGCTGCATGTACAGCAGGCACTGGTGCTCGCGCAACTCCTCGGGAGTGTGCAGCGTGCCTTGTCGCGCCAGGTACTCGGGCGAAGCCACCAGCACCTTGCGGTTCCACGGCGCCAGTGGCAGGGCAATGTAGTTGGCGTCGGCGTTAAGGCCGTAGCGGATGGCGATATCCACCGGGTCGCGGAACAGATCGGCGATCTGGTCGGAGAGAAACAGGCGCAGGTTCAACTGCGGGTGTTCGCGGCGAAACGCCGTGAGCCAGGGCAACAGCACGTTGCGCCCCAGGTCGGACGGCGCGGCCACCTGCAGAATACCGCTCAACTGGGCGCTTTCCCGCTGCAGGTTGTCCCGCCCTTGCCGGAGGGCTTCCAAGGCGGCCACGGCCGAGGGTAGGTACTGCTCGCCTTCGGCCGTCAGGCGCAGGCTGCGCGTGGTGCGGGCAAACAGCCGTACGTCCAGCTCACGCTCCAGGCGCTTGACCGCCTCGGCCGCCTGGCCGGGCAGCAGCTCGGCTTCATGGGCGGCCGCGGTAAAGCTGCCCAACGCGGCGCTGCGCACAAAGATGCCGAGGTCGTCGAGACGGATCATTTTCACTCCTGCAATGAAAGTGTTCACGGGCTCAGCCCGTTTTTCCAAAGTACCGAACACGCCAGACTGGATTCACGAATCAAACCATATCCAGCAGCGAGTGCCTATGAAAGCGATCGGTTACACCCAGAACGGCCTGCCCATCGAAGACCCTGCGTCCCTTCAGGACATCGACATGCCCAGGCCGAATCCAGGGCCCAGGGACATCCTGGTGGAGGTCAAGGCCGTGTCGGTCAACCCCGTCGACACCAAGGTGCGCGCCGGCACTTTCACGTCCGAGCCAAAAATACTTGGCTGGGACGCGGCCGGCATCGTCCGTGAAGTTGGCCCTCAGGTGACCCTGTTCAAGCCAGGCGACCAGGTGTACTACGCCGGCTCCATCGCCAGGCCCGGCAGCTACAGCGAATACCACCTGGTCGACGAACGTATCGTCGGGCACCAACCGCGCAGCCTGGGCGCGGCGCAGGCGGCAGCGCTGCCGCTGACGGCCATCACCGCCTGGGAACTGCTGTTCGACCGTTTAGGCTTGGTCGAAGGCGGCGGGGAGGGCGATGCCCTGCTGATCGTCGGCGCCGCCGGCGGTGTCGGCTCGATGCTGGTGCAACTGGCCCGGCAACTGACCCGCCTGACGGTCATTGGCACGGCTTCCCGTGCCGAGACCGCTGACTGGGTGCGCGAACTGGGCGCTCATCATGTCATCGACCACAGCGCGCCGTTGCACGGGCAACTGCAGGCCCTGGGGATCGAGTCGGTCAGCCATGTCGCCAGCCTTACCCATACCGAGCAACACTTCGCGCAACTGGTCGAGGTGCTGCGGCCACAAGGTCGCCTGGGGGTGATCGACGACCCGCAGACCCTGGATGTCATGCCGCTCAAGCGCAAGTCGCTGTCGCTGCACTGGGAGTTGATGTTCACCCGCTCGCTGTACCAGACCGACGACATGGTGCGCCAGCACGAGCTGCTCGAGCGGGTGGCCGGGCTGATCGACCAGGGCATCCTGCGCACCACTCTGGGCGAGCATTTCGGTGCGATCAATGCCGCCAACATGCGCCGTGCCCATGCGCGGGTCGAGAGTGGCAAGTCGCGCGGCAAGATCGTTCTGGAAGGCTTCTGAGCCCATCCGAGAGACAACGGCGGGCCGGTCGATCCGGCCCCTTGCGATTGACCAGGAGCTTGATGTGAACCCACAAGACCATCCCCTCGTTTCCCTTGCCATCCTCAAGGCCAAGCCAGGCCTGGCAGCGTCCTTGAAAGCGGCCTTGCTGGCCTTGATCGAGCCGACCCGGGCGGAACCCGGCAACCGCGACTACATGCTGTTCGAACGCAGCGATGAGCCCGGGACGTTCTACATGCGCGAGGCGTTCGACCACCAGCAGGCCCTGGACACACACCTGGCCACCGAGCATTTCCAGCGCTTTGCCGAGCAGGCCGACCCGCTGTTGGCCGAGCCGCTGCAACTGATTTTCCTTGACCCGGTGTCCACCGCCGTCGCGCCTCATCCCTGAGGAGCACCTGCGGATCACCAGGGAACGGGGCTGCCATCCCAAGCCCAGAACGTACCTGTGTCTGACGGTCCGTGTCGGCCAACGCGTTCGAGGATGCAACTGGCGGCAAACGCGGGCGCGAACAGCTTGTCGCGCGGCACATTGCCCTGGAACGGGCGTGAAAGCAGGGTACCAGTGGTCCCAGGGTGCAGGGCCAGGACTGTCGAAGCAGGGTTGAGGCGCTTGAGCTCGATGCTTGCCGTGCGCAACAGCTGGTTCAGTGCGGCTTTGCTGGCGCGATAGCTGTACCAGCCGCCCAGGTGGTTGTCACTGATCGACCCGACCCTTGCTGATAAGGCGGCAAAGGTAACGGGCTGCCGGCGTAGCAACGGCAACAGGTGCTTGAGCAGCAGGACTGGAGCGAAGCAGTTGGTGGCGAAACTGGCCTGCAACCCCGCCAGACCCAGTTGCGCCAGCGACTTCTCGGCCCGCGCCGGCGGCGCTTGCAGCACTCCGAGGGTGCTGATGACCAGGTTCAGCTGATCGCAGTAGCCACGGACCTGATCTGCCAGTGCTTGCAGCGCTTGTTCATCACGAGCGTCGCAGTCGAGGCGAAGCAAACGGCGGCCATGCGTCTGGGCCAGCACATCCAGCTCAGGGCTGCTGCTTGCCTGTCGCGAAACAGCGAGCAGCAGCCCGACGTCATCACGTGCCAACAGTTGCGAGCACAGGGCAAGACCGATGCCTTGGCTGGCGCCGCAGACCAGCACGTTGGCGGGTATATTGTGATGGGGGATCAAGCTCATTGGGCAATCTACCTGTAAGCTGCAGGTGAGCTTAAATCTATACAAGATTTGCTTTATATGTACAAAAAACTATTCTTGTATAAGTTAAGTCTTCTTGCAGAATCGTCATGGCATTCCTTGCGCGCTTGGCCTGTCTCTGCCTGCTGCTGACGTCGATGCCAGCGGCTATTGCGGACTGGCGTGCAGCGCTGCCGGCGGCCCAGCAATTGGGCAGTGGCGACTTCACCTGGTTCGGCCTGCGGCTGTACAGCGCACGCCTGTGGACCGAGGGACCGCGCCATGATTGGAACCAGCCGTTCGCCCTGGAACTGACCTACCACCGCTCATTGTCCCGGGACACGCTGGTGCAAGCCAGCCTTGAAGAGATGCGTCGCCTCGGCGCCGGTCGCGTGACGCCGCAACAGCTCGAAGCCTGGGCCAAGGTACTGCAGGAGGCATTCGTGGATGTGCGCCCCGGCATGCGCATCACCGGCTTGTACCAGCCGGGGCAGGGCGGCCGCTTCTATGTCGATGACCTGCCCACCCGCACCCTTGCCGACCCGGCCTTTGCCCGGGCGTTCTTCGCCATCTGGCTGGACCCGCGGGCTCGGGATGCCCAGTTGCGCCTGCAGCTGCTCGGCCAGGCCGGCAAGCCCCGAGGAGGATCATGAACCTGTACAGGGCGCTGTTGCTGGTCGCCTGCCTGGTGCTGGGGAGCTGTGGCTGTTCTTCCGCCGGCTGCCGGAGCCCGCGCCCTGAACCTGAACACGCATAGCCCCTGAACATCTACAAGAGTAATCCCAGCCATACCGCCCCAAGAATGACCAACTGGCCGGGAATGAGGTATCGAGCAAAACTGAAACCGCCGTTACTCAGAGCCAGAGCACATTTGGTCAGCGCGTTTGCGGTCAATGCAAGTAATCCTGATATCACCAGGTCATCAATACCGAGCCTGCCGGCGATGACCAGCGAGGCGATCGAGGCAGTGGCCGCATGGACGTCGGCCAACCCGCTGACGAACGCCGCGACGTTCGCGCCGTAGTGTCCCAGGTGCTGAAGAAGAAACGCCGAGAACAATGAGATACCGGTTATGGCAGCGGTGACGGCCATAGCGGTCCAGAGACTGAACGCACCAGCCCCCGGCTGCGCCGCCGACCCGCCATGAGTCGAACGCCAGGGCGCCAGCAGAAGTACCCCATACACAAGCGTGGCCAGCGCACCGAGCCAGATCGAAGGCCATAAAGGCTCGAGCAAGCGACGATCAATGATGCCCAACACCAGGGAAAACTGGGTGATGCTGGCGAGATTGGACAATATGGCAGATCCGGCGAATGACCTGGCAGCAGAGCCTTGCTGACGAGCGCGGTGTGCGAGCAAGGCAATGGTGGCAGTGCTCGAGGCAAAACCCGATGCGATTGAGCTCAAGGGCAATCCGTACCGAGGCCCCATCAGGCGCATGGCTATGTGTCCCAAAGCGCCGACAGCCATCAGCAAGACCACCAGATTACAGATCGTACGCGGGTTGAGTACGTTGTAGGGGCCTAGAAACTGGTCCGGAGTCAACGGCAGCACCACCAATGCCACCGTTGACAGCATCAAGCCATTGCGCAGCTCTTCTTCGCTCAGTTGCTGCAGCACGAAATGATGCAATTCGTGTCGCAGCGCCAACAGCACGGTCAGTACCACACCCGCAGCGGCGGCAAGCTCAGGTTCATTCAGGCTCAGTGCGCCCAGTGTCAGTACCAGCAGCAGCGCAATTTCACTGGTAATGTCAGGATCGTTGTCGACATGCTTTCGGTAATGCGCACAGAGCATCAACACCAGTGCGAGACTCGCGACCGCTAC
The DNA here is from genome assembly GCF_002205115.1 of Pseudomonas sp. DrBHI1. Taxonomy (NCBI): domain Bacteria; kingdom Pseudomonadati; phylum Pseudomonadota; class Gammaproteobacteria; order Pseudomonadales; family Pseudomonadaceae; genus Pseudomonas; species Pseudomonas sp. DrBHI1. The sequence continues at coordinate 13,484 of NZ_NIBE01000017.1, read as the reverse complement.
CAGCACCGCCCCTGCCAGTACCATGCTGAGGTAGCCTAGCAACGCGGTGATAGCGAAGGTCCGCAAGCCAGCGGCAGCTTGGCGTTCGTTACGTCCTTTCCTGCGTTCGCGCTCAAGGCCCACCAGCATGCCAATACCCAATGCCACGGCACCGTGGCCCACATTCACGGTATCGAGCATGGTGCCTTCATAATGGCCTTGGCCTCCCATTCACCGTCGCCTTGTTGCAGCGTGATCAGTGCGGCCATATTGAGAATCTGCACCAGCCTGCCATGGATTTCGACGATACCCAGTGCGCGCAGGCGGGCGACGGATCGGCACACGGTTTCCAAGCGTAAACCCAGGTACGAGGCCATGTCTTCCCGGGACATCCGCAGCATGAAGCCATGGGCAGAGTAACCGCGACAGGCGAAGCGCCCGGACAACTCCACCAGGAAGCCCGCCAGCCGTTGTTCCGCAGTGAGATTGCACAGCATCAGCACGCGTTTGTGTTCGCGCACGATCTCCCGGCTCATCAAGCGATTCAGGCTTTGTTGCAGGAAAGGAAAGTCGCGCGCCAGGGCTTGCAAGCGGTGATAGGGGATCGGGCAGACTTCGCTGTCTTCCAATGCAATCGCGTCACAGACATGGCGCTCAGTGGCAATGGCATCGAGCCCAAGCACGTCACCCGGCATCCAGAAGTTGATCACCACACCCTGGCCCTCGGCGGTGTTCATGCGGGTCTTGAAACTGCCACAGCGCACGGCATAGAGCAGGGTCAGCGGGTCATTGGCATTGAACAGCGCGGCGCCCCTTTGCATGCGCATTCGCGGGCCTATCAATGCGCCCAGGCAGCTGTTGTCGTGAACAGGCAAACCGGTGGGAAGGCACAGACCGCTGACCCGGCAATCCCTGCACAGGGACGCCGAGGGTTTCAGGTGGATGGGATTGGTCGTACACGAAACGTTGGGCGAGTCGAGCGACCTGACCTTCAATTGGCCGTACATTTTCAGGCCTCCTTCGCTCGTCGCTGATCGCCTTGGGCCCCTGCGTCAGTATGCATGCCGCGGGTGCCGCGAGGTGAACAATCAACCAGCAGGTCAAGCGAATGGGGAGCCTCGAGGCGGCCTGTGAGCCGCTCGACAAATTGCTCGGCTTCGGCAGCCGTACTGAACCCCACCCGCCAGTCATCCATATGCACCCACCAGCGTTCCGGCTCGGAGCTTTTTTCGACATGGATGTTCATCAGCGCCTCCAAAGCATGGATAGGTAATGAAAGCGTCCATGCTGGCAGCGGGGCGTGGATCACACCGTCGCGCTGTTGAGCGAACACTTCGCAGGCAACCTCAGTGTCAGCGAGCCGGAAGCGGTGCGTGACCCGCAGCGCAGTATCTGCGGATACCTGAATGTGTCTGGAATATGGGAATAAAGTGCGCCAGCGAACGCTCGCCGCATTGATCCGTGTCAATGTCCCGCGTCTTGGGTAATGCCGTTGGTCTGCAGGCGCCTCCAGTTGACAAACATCAAACGTGCAAGACGTGGGAAGTAGATGCTCTTGCTTCCTAGCGCAATCCCGGAGGTGAGCCATGCAAACGCCGCAAAGACTCCTGCTGATCGCATCGCCCCTGATGCGCCGAACCCCGGTCTACGACCGTGCAGCGGCCCTGGCCAAGGCCAAGGGGATGGCACTGCACATCGTGGCATTCGACTATCTGGAAGGACTTGCCACGGCAGGCCTGGTGAACGACCAGGCGCTGGCGGTGATGCGTGAGGGCTACGTGCGCCAACACCGTGAATGGCTGGAAAGCCAGGCACTGTCGATGCGGCGCAACGGCGTCATCGTCACCACCGAAGTGGTGTGGGTGCAGCATCCTTTGGACGAGATCCTGGTGCATTTGCGTGAACAGCCATTCGCCATGCTGATCAAGGCGCTCGAACATGAGCCCTGGTGGATGCGCGCCATGTTCACCTCGCTGGATATTCAGCTGCTACGCGAAACGCGAATCCCTTTGCACCTGGTACACAACGCCAGCCAGGCATTGCCACGCAGGATTCTGGCCGCGGTGGACCTGTCCAGGCCGGAAGAACAATATGAAGGCTTCAACGATCAGATCATCAGTGAAGCGTTGAAACTGGCCTTGCAATGCAGTGCCCAGGTCGAATTGCTGTACGCCTACGACCTGGGCACCCTGTACCTGGGCGTCGACGGTAGTCGTGAGCACTCGTTCCTGTTCGACTCGAACCTCGCCCAGACCCTCCACGAAGCCCAGAGCGTTGCGTTCCAGGCGCTTGCTGAACGTAACGGGATCGCCGTCGAACACCGCCACATGCGCATAGGTGACCCGGCAAAGGCCCTGGCGCTGTTCATGGATAACAATGAAATCGATGTGCTGGTGATGGGCAGTTATCACCATCATGGCGTCGGCGGGTTCATCGGTAGCACTGCCGAGCGGGTTCTGCATCGGTTGTCCAGCAGTGTGCTGGTAATTTCGCCCGAGCGCTCCCAATGCTGAAGCACGAGGCCCGCAAGGGCCTCGCCTGCTCAAGGCCGCAAATCCAGTTGGTGCAGGATCTCGCGCACATCTCCACCCGGATAGCATGATGTAAAGCCCAGAGCCTTGGCCAGCCGGTGCATGGCATAGTTGCTCGCCATATCCCTGGATACCATGCGCTCAAATCCCTCGCGGCGTGCTGCCGCGATCAGGTGTCGCATCAGGCGCCTGCCCAACCCCTTGCGCTGCCAGTCTTCGCTGACCGCCACCGCACATTCGCAATACTGGCTACCAGCAATGCCGGCGTAACGGCTGATGCCAATCTGTTGCAATTTACCGTTTGCATGCACCAAGGCGACATAGGCCATGCACGGGGGATGATCGACTGGCATGCAGTGCGTGTTTACACCAGGCAAGCAGCCGCTCAGTCCGGCAATGAAACGAAAGCGCCGGGAGTCATAAGCAATTGTGCTGAGAAAGCGCCTGTCCCTTTCGTGGTCCTCCTCGCGTAGTGGGCGGATCAGCACCGCCGAGCCATCCTCGAGTTTTTCGACCCAGTGTTCAGCTGTTTGCGGCTGTGCGGCCTGCTGCCCGTTCATGGTGCCTCCTGATGACGTGATCAGTAGCTGTTGCAGCCGTTTTAACGTGGCGGGCCAGCGTGGTTCTGACAATCATCAAGTTCAGGCTGGGTAGCGGCTTTCTGATCTGTATCAAGCAACACCGACCCTTCGCGCGGAACATTGAAGGCATCATGCCCACGAGCGCGGAGGTTCACCATGGGTCAGTATCGACATCTGCTGGTGCTGCTCACCGAAGTCGATCCACATTCCGCTGCTTTGCGCAGGGGGCTTGCCTTGGCCCAGCTCAGCGGTGCCAGCGTGCATGTGTTGGGCTTGTTCACGCCGAACCAGCAGCACCTGCTGCGCGAAGAGCGGCTGAATGTGGCCGATATCACGCGCCAATACGAGCACTACCGCGTGCAGTTGAAAGGCTTGATCGAGCGGTATCACGGCAGCGCAATAGCGCTGACGGTCGACAGCCTGAATGCAGAGGATGTCCTTAGCCAGGCGATCGATTACATCAGTGAGCTGCGGCCGGACATGGTCATCAAGGACAGCGAAGCTGTATCGGCCTGGGGGCGGCTGTTCGGTATCCCGTTGGATTGTGCGCTGATGCGTGGTTTCAAGGGTGCCAGTCAATTCGTGCCGGCGGCTGCCATCGCAGTGCCGCGGCGTATCCTGATCGCCGTGGATACGGCGTTCAGCGAGACGCCAGACATCCAGGCCCGCTTCAACCGTGGACTGATCCGTGCTGCCCAGGCTTTGGCATTGCAATGTGACGCGCAGTTGCATCTGCTTTCGGCTTACAGCCTGGCTGGGGTATTCGCCTCGGACATGAACGTCACCCAGGTTTGGATCGAAGAGATGCGCGATGCACTGCAGGCACCCTTCGAAGCGCTGGCCGACGCCGAAGGCGTTGCGCCGCAGCGCAGGCACTTCATTGAGGGCCGTCCGGTACAAGTGATCCGTGAACAGGTCGTGGCACTGGACATCGATGCCCTGGTGATGGGCGTGGTACAGCCCAAAGGGCTGGATAAATTACTGGGCGACACCACCGAACGTCTGGTCAGCCGTCCACCGTGCAGCGTGCTCGCGGTTCATCCCCAAGTCGCCGAAACCTGGGAGCCCTGGCCATGCAACTGACCTTTCTTGGCGGCACCGGGACGGTGACTGGCAGCAAGTTCCTGCTGACCCGTGGTAGCACGCGGATCTTGGTCGACTGCGGACTCTTCCAGGGTTTCAAGCAATTGCGCCTGCGCAACTGGGCGCCACCGGCGCCGGCACTGAGGGCGCTGGAGGCGGTGGTGCTGACCCACGCCCACCTCGACCATAGCGGCTATCTACCGGTACTGGTCCGGGAAGGCTATAGCGGGCCGATCTACGCCACGCCGGCGACGTGCGCCCTGGCGCAAATCCTCTTGCTCGACAGCGCCCGGTTGCAGGAAGAACAGGCTGAGCATGCCAACCGCCACGGTTACTCCAGGCACTCACCGGCACGACCGCTCTATACCGAGCAGGATGCCAAACGGGCCCTGGCACTGTTTCGCCCCGTGGAACTGCACCACCCGACGCCGATCGCCGAGGGCATGGAACTGCTGTTGCGTACCGCCGGACACATTCTGGGAGCGGCCACGGTCCAGATCAGCGCCGAAGGCCAGACCTTGCTGTTTTCGGGTGACCTGGGACGCCCCCAGGACCCGATCATGCGCGCGCCCGAGCTGGTCAGAACGGCGGACGTGCTGTTGGTCGAGTCTACCTATGGGGATCGCAAGCACCCTGCGGAATCGACCGAGCAGTACCTGGCCAAGGTCATCAATGAAACGCTCCTGCGCCATGGCATCATCCTTGTGCCCTCGTTCGCCGTCGGCCGTGCCCAGTTGCTCATGCATTACCTTTACACGCTCAAGCGCGACCGGTTGATTCCTGATATCCCGGTGTACCTGAACAGCCCGATGGCCACCGATGCCACTGTCCTGTACCAACGGTACTGCAGCGAACATCGGCTGACAGCGGCTGAGTGCGCCGCCCTGTGCAAGAGCACGCACATCGTCCGCACGGTCGATGAGTCCAGGCACCTTGACCAACTGCGCGAGCCTGCGGTGATCATCGCCGCCAGTGGCATGGCGACCGGTGGGCGGGTACTGCACCACCTCAAGGCGCTGGCCCCCAACCCACGCAACAGTATCCTGTTCTCGGGTTTTCAGGCCGGGGGCACGCGGGGCGCCGATATCGTCGCCGGTGCCCACAGCGTGCGTCTGCACGGCGAGGATGTGCCGATTCGTGCACGGGTGCATGCGATGGAGAACCTGTCTGCGCACGCCGATGCCGATGAGATCATGGAATGGCTGCGCGGGTTCACCCGGCCGCCACGTCAGACCTATGTCATCCATGGCGAGCCCCACGCTGCCGACACGTTGCGGCGGCGGATAAGCCTCGAACTCGGCTGGCAGGTGTGCGTGCCTGAGTATCAGGAAACCGTTGCCATCGACCCTGTGCGCTAGCCTGGCGCGGGAGGTGCTCATGACTATTCAAGCAAGGGCAAAGCTCAGGGCATGGATGCAACGTCCCAAGGGGAGCCTGGGCTGGATCCTGGCAATCGTTGTATTGCTGCTGGCCACGTCGGTCTACCGCGGACTGAGCCCGACCTGGCGCCTTATCATGCATGATCCGGCAGTACTGCTGGCCATACTGGCCCTTAGCGTGGCGCTAGGCTGGGCAGTGCAGCGGGGTGTGAGGCGCACGGTCGGCAAGGCTATCTTCAACGGCCAGGAGACAGGCTGGCAGGACCGCTTGGCGTTCCTGCGCTCAGTGGCCCGGGAATCGAACCTCCTACTGGTGATGCTGGTGTGCCTGGCCTTGCTGGGCACGGGCACCTTAGGATTGGCGGGGCGTTCGGTGGCGCAGATCGCAGCGAACTGCGAGGCCAATCTGCAGGCCCAAGTCGACACACCCGAACATGAAAAGCTCAACGCGCTGGTCGGCAGACCCGTTTGCACGTGCCTGGCGCAAAGGTTCATGACACGCAATGGGATATTGCGCATGGCCTTGTTCGAAACGCCCCTGCAGGGCGTGACCGGTTTGAAAGCGCTCACGCCCGATGATGAGCAGCGCTGTCTCGAGCAGTTCGACCTGCTGCCCGAGGAGCCTCATGCACGCACGCCCTGAACCAGGCCGGCGCCACGACGGGTCATGGCGCGCGACTTCAGGTCAGCTCAGTGCAAGCCGGTGGATGACCTGGCTCGGATCATCGGGGTCGGTTGTCGTGGTGAATCCTGCGGCCTTGGCCAGCTCACGCATCGCCTGGTTGGCGGCTGAGTCGATCGAATACATTTGCCGGAAACCTTTGCTCCGTGCCTGATCAGTCAGGTGCTTGAGCAGCAAGCGGCCAAGACCGTGGTGTTGCCAGCTGTCGAGTACGGTGACCGCGCACTCGCAGTCATCGTGATCAGCACAGGCGGCGTAACGGGAAATGCCCACTTCCTGCAGTTCGCCGTCCACATGCGCCAGCGCGACGAAGGCGGCCTGGCGGTCCTGATCGACCGCCATCAACTGGTCGAGCATTGCCTCACCAGGCTCCTTGATCTGGCACAGAAAACGGTAGTGCCGTGATTCTGGTGACAGGCGTTCGATGAAGGCCCTTTCACGCTGCCGGTCCTTGGCTTGCAAGGGCCTGACAAGCACATGGGTACCATTGTCGAGTGCTTCGATCCAGTGCTCGCCAACGGGCGTAGGAAACGCCGAGGCAGCAGGTTGATGGGGAGGTTTGACGGGAGTCATGGCGATGCCCTCATGCGTCTGGAATGAACAGTGGGAAGACAGTTTCGGTGCGCAGCCTCGCTCCGACTTGATCGTTGTCAACTGCGCGGCTGGCGGCCACTTTCAGCAGGAAGACGTAGCGAGTGCAGGGGCGTGGCTGGTTAGCCGAATGGCCCCAGCGGCTATTTGGCTTTCCAGTACTTCTGCATTTCCAGAAACAGGAATGAAGCGGTCCAGGTAATCAGCACCAGGCCGGTCAATCCCTGCAGGCCCGTGAGGTACTTGAGGTGCCCGCTGGGGGCAACATCACCGAAGCCGATGGTGGTGTAGGTGGTAAAGGAGAAGTACACGCAGTCCAGAAGACTTCCATCGAAATTGCCGTTGAGCGTGCCCCAGCCTTTGGCATGGACCATCAGGTAGTAGGCCAGGGCAAAGCACCAGACCTCCAGGGCATGGGCCAACAGGGCGCCGAATACGCCCGCCACGATGCGAAACCGGCTCCAGAGCTTGAGGCGCGGTAGCCAGTCATTCAGACGCAGCAGGCACTCGTAGTGGATGATCACCACCAGGATCACGACCAGCATGTTGATCAGCGTGACGGTGAGCATCGCAGGAACTCTAGGACGGGCGGTTCGTCTCGTGCATGTCTACATGCTTAGCCAGCAGGACCGTTGGTCTCGCACTCACGACTCAGGGTGACGCTATCGCGCCGGGTGGCCTTGATATTTATCAATAATGGACCAGCGCCGGACTGAATGGGTCAACGCTGCCATGGCTTCGCGGCGCCACGGCGCAGGAGCAAGGGTAGGGCGGTCGCGAGACCCGATGCCGCGCCGCCCGGACGCGTCAGTCTTTGCTGGCGTTGAGCTTGCGCAGCTCTTCGTAGGTGGCGGACTGGACGAACCAGAAGCCGGAAACGATGCACCAGCCGAGGCTGCCGACCACGAACACACCCAGGGCAGGCAGGAACCCGCCGGTGAACAGCGTGATGAGCGCGAAGAGCCAGATAACGGCCAGGGAAACGTAGAGGACGATGTTGTTGACGCTGATGACGAAGTCTTTCACGAAGCCTATTCCTTGCGGGATTTCAAAAGATTGCCCCTCCAGGGGCGCGCGGATGCTATCACATTGCTTTCATTGAGGGCTTGACTTGCTGACGGCACCTGCTGTTGAATGCGCGCCCTCGAATCCCCGCAACCTTTTCCCAAAGTGGTGAAGCCAGTGCCCTGCGCCATCAAACACGCCTGATACCGACGACGGTCCATCGTGCCTGATGGTTGCCCGCGCCTGCGCGCGGCGGCGCTTCATCCTCGTACCTGCCTGATCCTGTCGTCGGTTTTTCCCTATTTCCAAGGAGAAACCCATGAACATGGATTTTCGTGCCGACGCACATTCCCTCAAACTGCTCAAATACCCCCGCACACCCCATCTGCAAGGCTCGCGCCTGCAGGACGGCGACAGCGATGCCGGCCAGGTGGCCTATGGCACGTTGACCGGCCAATGGCTGGTGGTGGAAGAGAAACTCGACGGCGCCAACGCCGGCATCAGCTTTAGCAACGGTGGCGAACTCCGCCTGCAGTCGCGTGGCCACTACCTCACCGGCGGTGGCCGCGAGCGCCAGTTCAACCTGTTCAAGCAATGGGCCGTCGCCCACGAGCACTGGTTGCTGGAGCGTCTTGAAGACCGCTTCGTGCTGTATGGCGAGTGGCTGCACAAGAAGCACTCGGTGTTCTACGACCACCTGCCGCATTTTTTCTGCGAGTTCGACGTGTGGGACCGCGCCACGGGGCTGTTCCTGTCCACCGCGGCGCGCCGCCGCCTGCTCGCCGACGGCCCGGTGCTGTCGGTGCCGGTGCTGTACGAAGGCCCGGCACCACGCCGTTACGCCGAGCTGATGGCATTGCTCGGCGACTCGCTGGCCAAGACCGCGCAATGGCGCGAAGTGTTCGAGCAGGTGGTGCGCCGCGAAGGCCTCGACCTGGCCCGTGCCTGGCGCCAGTGCGATCGCTCGAACCGCATGGAGGGCCTGTACCTGAAGCTTGAAGACGAGCGCCAGACCCTGGGCCGGCTCAAGTGGGTGCGCCAGGACTTCGTCCAGGCCATCCTCGACGCCGACCAGCACCATGCCAACCAACCGTACATACCCAATCAACTGGCCGCCGGCGTCGATCTCTACGCGCCGCGCCTGTCCCTGGACTGGCACGGCGTACGCCGCGGCGACTGAAGGAGCTTCCTGAAATGGATATTCGACAACTGCAACAACTGGTGCCCGACCCCGGGCACGACATGGACAGCGCCGCTTGCCTGGCGGCCATTCCGGCCTTGGCACGCCTGGCCGACACCCCGCAGGATCCGACCTATCACGCCGAGGGCGATGTGTGGGTCCATACCCGCCTGGTGGTCGAGGCGCTGCTGGCGCAGCGCGCCTACCGCGACGCCAGCGCCGAGCAGCGCTTCGTGCTGTTCTTCGCCGCCTTGTTGCATGACATCGCCAAGCCCGACACCACGGTGATCGACCCGCAGACCGGGCGCATCGGCCAACCCGGCCACTCGCGCCGAGGCGCGGTGGATGCGCGTCTGCTGTTGTGGCGCGCCGGCGTGCCGTTCGCGCTGCGCGAACAGATCTGCCGGATCATCACCGTGCATCAACTGCCGTTCTTTGCCCTGCAGGGTGACCGCAGCGGGCGCAGCGCGGAGTTCCTGCTGCACAAGCTGTCCTGGGAGCTGCCGGTGTGGATGCTCTGCGCGGTGGCCGAGGCCGACATGCAGGGCCGCCACTATGCCGGCAAGGCCGATGTGCTGACCGCCATCGAACTGTGGCGCGAGCTGGCGGCGGAGGAGGGATGCCTGTACGGCCCACGGGCGTTTGCCGACGACTACACGCGCATTCAATACCTGCGTGGCGCCCGTGTGCATCCGGACTATGCGTTGCATGAACCCCAGGGTTCCCAGGTGGTGATGCTCTCGGGTCTTCCGGCCAGCGGCAAGGACACCTGGACCGCCCGACACCACCCGGACCTGCCGGTGGTGTCGTTCGACGACGCGCGCCAGGCACTGGGCCTGCGCCACGGCCAGAACGAAGGCGCCGCCGCGCACTACGCCATCGACCGGGCCAAGGCGCTGTTGCGCGAGCGCAGGCCCTTTGTGTGGAACTCGACGCACCTGTCGGCGCAGATGCGCAGCCGTACCCTGGACTTGCTGTATGGCTACGGGGCGCAGGTGGAGATCGTCTACCTGGAGCGGCCGGAGGACGAGATCATGCGGCGTAACCAGCGACGGGACACATCGCTGCGCAATGACGATATACGGCGGATGCTGTTCAAGTGGGAGGTGCCGCTGCCGACGGAGGCGCATCGGGTGAGGTATGAGGTGGTGACGGGGTGAGCGGCACCCGATCGTCAGTAGATGGCCACTGGGTTGATATTGGCTGCGCCGATTTCGTCGCTGGGACCGCAGGGTGAGTGAGACAAGGAGTTTTGCTTGCAAGGCAAGGAAGTGGGCATCTCTGATGTTCAGTACGGGACTCGGCTGCAGGGGAAGCTGTTGAGACTTCAACCAGTATGCGTTTCCCTGATTTGAGTCAGGCAGGGGCCGGGCTGACGATGCGGTATGCCTGATGCATCTTGTCATTTGTAATGGCTTAGGGCAGGGTCGATGCCATGGACCTCTCTGCCAAAGGAACCGCACCATGTCGAAGATCTATCCCGGTATCGATCCCGAAGGGCTGGTCGAGTATTCGGTGGTCTACACGGACCGCTCGCTCAACCACATGTCCCAGTCGTTTCAAGGTGTGATGAAGAACATTTCAACCACCTTGAAACAGGTCTACAACGCCCAGGCGGTTGCGGTGGTTCCGGGCAGTGGCACATTCGGCATGGAAGCGGTGGCACGGCAGTTTGCCACCGGCCAGCAATGCCTGGTGATACGCAACGGCTGGTTCAGTTATCGCTGGAGCCAGATCCTTGAAATGGGCAACATCCCGGCGGCCACAACGGTGCTGAAAGCCCGGCCGGTTGAGATGGGGCGACAGGCTGCCTACGCCCCGGCCCCACTGGACGAAGTGTTGGCGGCCATCGAGTCGCAGAAACCGCAGATTGTCTTCGCCCCCCACGTTGAAACGTCATCAGGGATCATCCTGCCCGATGAGTACCTGCGGGCCGTGGGCGATGCCGTGCATGCGGTGGGTGGCCTGTTCGTCCTGGACTGCATCGCCTCAGGCGCGATCTGGGTTGATATGCACAAATGCGCGGTCGACCTGTTGATCAGCGCACCGCAGAAAGGCTGGAGCGCCTCACCTTGCTGCGCCCTGGTGATGTTCAGCGCCTTGGCCCTGGAGCGCATCGAATCGACGCAAAGCACCAGCTTCGCTTGCGACTTGAAGAAGTGGCTTCAGATCATGCAGGCCTATGAGCAGGGCGGCCACGCCTACCATGCGACCATGCCCAGCGATGCCCTCGCGCGGTTCAACGAAGTGATGAAAGAGACGCAAGCCTACGGTTTCGACAAGGTCTGCGATGAACAACAGGCCCTGGGTGATCGGGTGCGCGCAATGATGACCCGCAAAGGTATCAAGAGCGTGGCCGCAGTGGGCTTTCAGGCCCCTGGCGTGGTGGTGAGCTACACCGATGATGCCGATATCAAGAGTGGAAAGAAGTTTGTCAGCCACGGCCTGCAGATTGCCGCCGGCGTGCCGTTGCAATGCGACGAACCGGCCGATTTTCAGACCTTCCGCATCGGCCTGTTCGGGCTGGAAAAGCTGCACAATATCGAGCGTACGGTCAGCACCCTTGAGCAGGCGCTGGACGAGGTGATGGTTAACTAGGCGCTCGGTGGGAGAACTTGCAATGACAACAGACGATGCGAGGTCCCGATTCGAAGCCAAGCTTCTTCGTCCGTTAAAGCCCGGTGACGACAGGTCGTGGGCGTTTGTAGTTCTTCCAAGGGACGCAAGTGAACGGCTTCCGAGGCGGGGAAGAACGACCGTTGATGGCACGATCAATGGGCATCCTTTCCGGGCAACCCTGGAACCCGATGGTCAGCTGAGCCATTGGCTGAAGGTCAGTAGCGATTTGCTCGATGCGGCAGATGTGGTCGTTGGCGATATCGTTACCCTCGAACTAGTCCCGGTGAAGAAGGAGCCTGAGCCTGATATCCCAACGGATTTCGAGGAAGCTCTGGCAAGCACACCTGAGGCTCAAAAGGTTTGGAACAGTACGACGACCCTCGCGCGGGTGGACTGGATCCACTGGATTACTTCAGCGAAGCAACTCAAGACGCGTGAAAAGCGAATAGGTGATGCCTGCGATATGCTGGCGACCGGTAAGAAGCAGGTTTGCTGTTTCGACTCGTCCGGCTACTACAGCAAAGCATTTCGGGCGCCCGAGGCAGAAGATTGACCCGTAGTACAGCCCGGGAACATCCAGGGGCGCAACCAGCCCTATGTAGATGACAAAAGAACACTTTTTATGCGCTCTGAATCGGAATTTCCCTCTTCTCTGTAGTCCATTTCCGAAACATACTCCTAGCCCCTTACAGCCTGTTGCCACCCGTCTACCCGCCATCTAGTCTCGGCAAGTCGCTTCAAACCCAGCGACCGGCTTTGACAGGCCGCAGGTAGAACGAAGTCTCGTAGCAAGCCGTTATGGCGGCTGTACGTGGGGCACCTCGTGTGCGCCGGGTTTCCTTCGTCTCCTCGGTCTGTCAACCCACGTACAGCTGCCACCCTCTGTTTGACAGCAGGGTGTGGTGGCTCCACCGAGACGGAGAAACAACATGCTAAAGATCGTCCCCGATCCACCCCAACACGACAAATACACCACCCACACCCTCGAAGACCTCCTGGTCCAGATCTCCGAATACCTCGTCTGCGCCCTGACCGTCAGCCAGCAGACCGTCCTGCTCCACGCCAAACCCCCAGGCCAGGTGCTGACCCTCGCCGCCATGCACGAAATCGACAGCGCCCGCACCCTGGTGGAAGTGGCGCTGAGCCGTGTGCAATCCCGGCACTGACCTGACGAGCCTGAGCTCGCACTTGATGTTCACCGATCAGGCCCCGCGCCGTTCGCGGGGCCGCAGGAGGAATGGTATGGATAAGGAATTGCAAATCCCGCACATCAAGAAACTCGCCACCACCGGCGTCGGGCATTTCGGCGAAGGCGCGGAGGTGGGTGTGCAAGACCCGCTGTTCCGCGTGGTGGCGGGGCATCCGCTGGACCATGCCGTGGAGCAGGCGACCGTGCTGATGTGTGCGGTGCATAAGATCAGCGATCTGGCGATGGTGGAGACTGATCATCTGCCTACGTTGCTGACAGCGGTGCACTACCTCAGCGGCATGGCCAAGGCGCTGGCCCAGGATGTGAATCATGGGTTGATGGTTGGTCGGAGGGTTGAGTAGGAATGCGCTGGCCGCTTTGGCTGGCGTCAGTCTGTTAGATCCCGGGGCCGCGTTGCGGCCCATCGCCGGCAAGCCGGCTCCCACCGACCGCGCCGCTCTCAAGCAGACATGCGCCGCTCACGGCGCCCGGTCCGTTCACGGTGTGAATGCAAATAGCTTTTTCCCCAGACAGAGTGAAGCACCGGACACCGCTGACTTCGTGATGGCTTTATGATGAATCGCCCCTGGTTTCCTAGACACTCTCCAAGCTCAGAAAATAGCGTTTCTCATACTCTACTGGAGACAGCTGCATAGCACTGCTGT